>CAYNDR010000053.1:0-19014 GCA_964395295.1 uncultured Planctomycetales bacterium | reverse complement strand
CACGCTCCGGATCCAGCCGGACGAGGGGATCGCCCTCCGGTTCGGCTGCAAGATCCCCGGCGACGACCCGATGGTGGCGTCGGTGACGATGGACTTCTCGTACGCCAGGACGTTCAAGCGGTCCCCGGGCGAGGCCTACGAGCGCCTGCTCCTCGACGCCCTGCGCGGGGACGCCACGCTCTTCGCGCGGCGGGACGGCGACGAGCGGGCGTGGGAGTACCTGACGCCCCTGCTGGAGGCGTGGGAGGGATCCTCGGGCGAGGTGCCCCAGTACGAGCGCGGCGGCGAGGGGCCGCGGGAGGCGGACCAGCTCATCTGGCGCGACCGCTGCCGGTGGAGGTCTCTGCCATGACCCGGGAGGAAGAACCATGACACGCGCGCTGGCGGCCGTCCTGGCGGTCCTCGGCTCCATCCAGGAGGCGAAACCGGACCGCTGGGAGCCGGAGATCCAGGCCTTCGAGAAGAAGGACAAGGAGAATCCGCCCCCCCAGGGCGAGATCCTCTTCGCCGGAAGCTCCACGATCCGGATGTGGAAGACGGCGGAGTCCTTCCCCGGCCTCAAGGTCATCAACCGGGGATTCGGCGGCTCGCAGATGGCGGACTCGGTGAAGTACGCGGAGCGGATCCTCCTGCCCTGCAAGCCGAGGATCGTCGTGGTCTACGCCGGCTCGAACGACCTGGCGGCGGGGAAGGCGCCCGAGAAGGTCCTGGAGGACTGGCAGGCGCTCGTGAAGAAGATCCACGACGCCCTGCCCCAAACCCGTGTCCTCTTCATCGGGAACAAGCCCACGATCCGGCGCTGGGCCATGATCGAGAAGCAGAAGAAGCTGAACGATCTCGTGGCGGCGCAGGTCAAGACGGACAAGCGGCTGGGATTCATCGAGACGGGCGCGGCGTTCCTGGGGGACGACGGCAAGCCGCGGGCCGACCTCCTGCTCAAGGACGGCCTGCACCTCAATCCCGAGGGCTACAAGGTGCTCACCGCGCTCGTGCGGCCGTACCTGACGGGGGAGAAGTAGCCCCGATCACCTCTTGGGCACCACGAAGGCGATGTAGACGTTGCACTTGTCCGCGTCGGGCCCTCCAAGCTCGATCTTCCCGGCCGGGAAGTCCCTGGCGAAGAGGCGGAACGTCCGGTCGGTCTGGCCCGTGGCCGCCTGTTCCTTGATCGTGATCGATTCCCCCGTCTCCTTGAATCCCTTCCGCCACGCCGCTTCCGGGGCCCGCGAATCCCAGGCGAGGACCACGGCCACGTCCACGTTGACCTCGAACCGCAGGAACGGCACGTCCTTGGCCTTCTTGTCGTCGTTGGCCCCCCGGAGCGCAGTGGCCTCGGCGAGGGAGGCCGGGATCGAGGCGATCGTGTGCTTCCGGTCGATGAAGGCCAAGTCCCCCGCCTTGGGCTTGTACCACTCGTACGGCTTCTTGCTCTTCACCCAGAGTCCCGTGACCTCGAGTTCCACCTGGACGGGGGCGTCCTGGACCTGGCCGGAGAGGGCCGCCGTCTCGTCCTTGTCGGGCGGTCGATCCCGCACGGCGGAGAAGACCACGTAGATGACGGAGAAGCCCTTCTGGTTGGCGAGGAAACGGAACACCTTGCGGCCGGGCGCGGCGTACGCCGCCGGGATCGGCAGGGCCACCCACTCGCACCGCGACGGCTTCTTGTCCCCGCCGTGCCCGGCGTGCGTGGGCTTGAGCCCCTTGATCTTGTGTTCGATCGGCATGGCCGCCCCCCCGCCGGGGTCGAGGGGGCGATCCTTCCGCGTCTTCGGGTCGCGAAACTTCGCCTCCGTGGCCTGGTAGTAGACCGCGAAGGTCTCGGCACAGCAGGCCCCCACGAACGCCCACCCCTTGTAGGAGGTCCCGGGGATCGCGTAGAAGCCCGCCTCCACGTACGTGTTCTGCTCCTCCGGGCCCGAGACGTCGCGCGAGAGCGTCCAGGCGGGGATCGCGCCGTCGATCTTCGCCCGGCCGAAGAAGCCGCTCGCCTTCATCTGGGAGGAGAGAAGAACGTACTCCTTCCCCGCCTCCGACCGCTTGGTGATGGAGACCATGTTCCGGATGGCGATCGACGTCCCCACGTAGTCCCGCAGGATCATCTTGTACTTCTCGATCGCCTCCCCGAACTTCTCCGGGTCGCGCCACTCCAGCTCCGCCGCGTGGAAGAGGTCGCGCGCCTCGACCTCCTTGCGGTCCCGCGCCGGAGGGACCGCCTTGCCCTCGGCCGCCCGCGCCCAGTACTTCGGGGGCACCGCCTCGCGCGGGGCGAAGCCCTCGGCCGCCGCCGGGTCCCCCCCCAGCAGGCACAGGGCCGCCAGCGCCCTGGCGTCCGCCCCGCCGCCCGCCAGGAGCGCCGCGCGCGACGCCGGCGCGAGGTCGGCCCACTCGACCAGGACCCGCTTCTTGTCCTCCAGCTCGATCTCCACCCGCTGGTCGTCGGAGCGGGCCACGATCCCCTGCGCCTCGGCATACTCCGCGGGGGTCCTCGCGTACTTGAGCGCCACCGCCCGGCCGCGTTCGATCTTCGGCACGGCCGGGAGCGCCTTCACCTTCTCGAAGAGGGCGCGGTCCGCCTCCGCCTCGGCGCGCGCCTCGGCATCCTCCGGGATCCCCAGCTCCGCCGCCGCCGCGTCCCACTCGCCCGCGGCCGCCTTGGCGACGGCGCGCGCCCACGCCTCGCGGTAGGCCTTGAGGGCGGGAGAGATCTCGCTGGGCTTGAGCATCTCGTCGAGCTCCCGGGCGATCTCCGGCAGGTTCCAGGGCTTGATGCGGTCGCGGAGCCCCTCCCGGGAGCCCGCGGGCGTGGACTCGACGAGCGTCTTCCACAGCGCCGCCGCCTGTTGGCGCACGCCGCGGATTTCCGCCTCCACGGACTCCTTCCAGGCCTCCGAGTCGTAGCGGGGCCGGGCCTCTTCCCAGAGGCCGATGGCCTTCCCGTACTCCTCGCGCGAGCAGGCCTCCTGGCCCCGGCGCTTGAGATCCTCGATCGCCCCCTCGAACTGCTTGCGGAGGTCCTCCTCGGAGAGGACCGGATCGGGAGGCTTGTCGGGGGGCTTGTCCGGGGGGCGGGGCGGGGCCGGTGCGGGCGGGGTCTTGGGCCTGGCCTGGGCCTGCGGGGCCGGCTCGACCTCCGGCTCCTTCTTGCCGGAGAAGATGAAGACGGCCAGGATGATCGCCGCCCCGGCCGCGAGCGCCCCGCCCCCGACGAGGGGAAGCCGGCTCCGGCGGGGCGATTCGGCCATCGGCATCCGGGTGGTGGAGATGCGCTTCGTCCCGCCCGGCAGGGGCTGACGGGCGGTGCTTTTCCTGGACGGGGACGCCGCCTTCATGGGCGCCGGGGTCTTCGCCGCGGGGACGCACTCGCCGCAGAGGAATCCGTCCCCCACGCGAACGGCCTGGCCGCCCTCGATGTCGGCCCCCGAGAGGCGCTTCCCGCAGGTCCCGCAATAGAAGAGTTCCCGGCCCATGGCGCTGCCCTAATGCTAGCGCACGCCGGGCCGGGCGCGAGGAAAAATCGCGCCGTGAATCCTAGAAGGCCTGGGTGACCCCCGGCATCGCGACGGGGTACTGGCCCTTCGCGTCGGGCATTACCGGCGCGGGCCCGTCCATCGTGATGTTGTCCAGCCCCGGGGCCAGCTCCACCTTGGAGTTGAGCGCCTGCTCCCACGTGACGTACTGGCCCGACTCGCAGGCCATGCGCCCCAGGATGCCCACCAGGGCCACGTAGGCACAGCGCTCCGCCTCGTTGTAGGGCTTGTCCAGGCGGATGGCCTCGAAGAGGAGGTCGTGCTCCACCTGGTAGGCGTTGCAGCCCGGCCCCTTGTACTCCCAGGTCCTGTTCTCCGGGGTGTCCTTCCAGCCCTTGTAGATGTAGGGCTTGGGCTTCCCCTCGCCGGTGAAGGCGGAGCCCTTGGAGCCGTGGATGACGCATTCGTAGTGGTTCCAGACCTTGTTCATGTGGCGGCCCTGGGCGACCATGCGGGTGCCGTCGGGGAAGCGGTACTCCGCGACATAGTGGTCGTAGAGCTGGTCCGCCTGGGTGCGGACCTGGCGGCCGCCGTGGCCGTGGCAGCCGGCGGGCCAGGCGTTCTTGGCCCAACAGCAGATGTCCAGGCCGTGGATCAGCCAGTCGAGCAGGAACGACCCGTTCAGCCACGTGAAGTTGGAGTAGTTGCGGATCTGGTGGGCCAGCTCGTTCTCTCCGGCCCTCCGGGCGCCGAAGCCCACCGGCTCGTGCATGCGGTAGGCCCACATCGTGACGACGTCGCCGATCTCCCCGCCGTGGATCTTCTCCACCACCTCCTCGGTCGGCTTGGAATGGCGGGACATGAGGCCGCCGGCGATCTTCAGGTTCTTCTTCTTGGCCTCCTCGCCGGCCTTGAGCACCCGGCGGATGCCCGGGCCGTCGACGGCGAAGGACTTTTCCATGAAGACGTGGCAACCCTTCTGGACGGCGTGTTCCAGGTGCATCGGCCGGAACGCCGGAGGCGTCGTGAGGAGCACCACCCCGCCCGGGCCCACCGCATCGACCGCCTTCTTGAAGCCGTCCGTGCCGATGAAGCGGCGCTCGGGGGGGATGTCCACCTGGCCGGGGCGTTTCTTGGACAGGATGTTGTAGCTGCCGTCGAGGCGGTCCCGGAGGACGTCGGCCATGGCCACGAGTTTCGTGGGGCCCGTGGTGGAAAGGGCCTGCTCGGCGGCGCCGGTCCCGCGCCCGCCGCAGCCGACGAGCCCCACGTTGATGGTCCGGTCCTGCGCCCCGCGCCCGGGGTTGATGAGGACCTGCGGCAGACCCGCGGCGGCCGCGGCGCCCCCGAGGAAGGAACGGCGAGAAATCCCGTCCTGCATAGGCCCTCCTGAAATCGCGCGGCGGACCATCCCGCACATCGTCCCTAAATGATACGCCGGGCGGCCCCGGCCGTCTTCCTCTGCCGGATAATGGTAAATCCCGAACGCCCGGAAGCGCGTCCCTTCATTCCCCGCGAGGCGGGGACTTCCGCGGGAAGGCGCGCCGGAGCCGGGCCAGCGCGAGCAGGAGGAGAACCTCCGGCCCCAGAAGCCCGCAACCGTGGCGGTGGATCCTGCAGGGCGGGGGGTTGGCGATCCGCGTGACGAAGACGTCGAACGGGCTGTCGTTGTACCCCGCCACGATCACCTGATCGGGCGCGCGCACGGCGATGGCCCGGCCCTGTTCCGCCGCCGTACCGCCCAGGCAGCTCGACCAGGCCATCGTGCCGTCTCCCCTCACCTTGGTCACGAAGGCGTCGAAGGCCCCATCGAGCGTCCCGTCGAACGCGGCCGCCATCGGGAAATCGACGGACCTCGTCATCCCCGTCACGTAGGCGTCCCCTGCGGCGTCGACCGCGAGGGCGTATCCCTCGTCCTCGTCCGATCCCCCCAGATAGGTGGACCAGAGGAGGGTCCCCCCGGACGCGGAGATCTTGGCCAGGAACGAATCTTCCTGGCCGCCGTAGGTCGTATCGAATCCGCCAGAGGTGGGGAAGGTATCGGAACCGGTCCGCCCGGTGACAAGGACGTTGCCCGCAGGATCGACGGCGATGCCATCTCCCCGCTCGTACCCGCTCACGGGTCCGTTGGCACCCCCCAGGAAGGTAGACCAGATCGGCCCGGTGCCGGTCCCCGAGAGCTTGGTCACGAAGACGTCCCCCGTGCCCGCGATCGCGGTATCGAAGCCGCCGGTCGTGGGAAAATCGGAGGAGGTTACCTCTCCCGTCACGTAGACATCTCCCGCCGGATCGCTCGCGACGGCATTAGCGGACTCGTTCCCTCCCCCGCCCAGATAGGAGGACCAGGGCAGGGCCGGTCCGTTCCCGTCGATCTTCGCGACGAACGCCTCGGTCTGCAAGGCGAACACCGGATCGAAAGGGCCAGCCATCGGGAAGTCGGCAGACCACGTCTCGCCTACGAGGAAGAGGCCCCCCGAGCCATCGATCGCCAGGCCATTGCACTTGTCGGAGGCGCTCCCTCCGAGGTACGTCCCCCAGAGGACGGCCCCTCCCGAGGGGGCAATCTTGACGACGAAGGCGTCATCCGCCGTCCCGTTCAGCGAGGTATAGAGGCCGTTGGGCACGGGGAAATCGGTGGACGTGGTGTATCCCGCCACGTAGACGTTCCCGCCCGCGTCCACGGCGATTCCATGGCCCGCCTCGTTTCCGGACCCGCCGACGTACGTGGACCAGAGGATGGAGGTGCCGGTGGGATCGAGCTTGACGACGTAGCCGTCGCCCATCCCTCCCCATGAGTTGTCGAAGCCCCCCACCAGGGGGAAATCGGCCGAGCTGGTGGCCCCCGTCACGTAGATGTTCCCTTCGCCGTCAAGGGCGGCGTCCCGGAGCCGGGCGGTTTCCTGAATACCAGGATATCCTGAACGGGAGACCAAAGACAAGGATCGCGGATTCCAGAAAGAATCCCATGGGCCGCGAACGGCCCCCGCGGCCTCAACGCGGCGCAGGGGCCGGATGGCTCGCAGGGACGGTCTCCCGCGGCAGGCCCGGGGCCGACCAGCAGAGGTACGCCATCGCCCCCGCCAGGTTCTCGCAGTACTCGAGGACCAGGCCGACCTCCCGCCCCGCGGCCAGGTCGAGGGTCCCGCTGTCCTCCGTCCGCGCGTGGTCGGTCCAGTCGTTCAGGACGAGCTTCACCCCGCACAGGGGATCGGAGCCGCTGGCGAAGCCCGAGTATCCGCAGTTCCAGGCCAGCCTCCGCACGGCCTTCCCGGTGCTGGCCGGCCTGGGCGCGCTGGGGATCTCCGCCCCGCCCCCCCCCGCGGCGGGGCGAAGCGCGGTTCCCCTTGACGCGGGACCGGAATATTGATATTTAGAACCTTGTTCTAAGGGTCAATGTTTTCCGGGAGGGACCGTGGCGCACCGGGCCAGCAGGCACAGCGTCCCCAACCTCGAGCGGGCCCTGGTCCTGCTGGAGTACCTGGGCACCCGCCCCGGGGGGGAGACCCTCACGCGCCTGAGCGAGGCCCTCCGCATCCCCAAGAATGCCGCCTACCGGATCGCCACCACCCTGGCCAACCACGGCTACCTGGAGCGCGACGGGGGCCGCCGGCTCCGCCTCACCCGGAAGCTCCTGGCCGTGGCCCGCGCCGCCCTGGGGGAGACGCGCCTGATCGAGACCGCCCTCCCCTTCATGCGCGCCCTCCGCGACGACATCCGCCTGAGCGTCTTCCTCGGGGCGCGGGCCGGGACGGAAGGGGCGTTCCTCGACCAGGCCCCCGGCGGCGCCCCCTTCCAGCTCACGATCGAGCCGGGCTCCCGGTTCCTCCTCCACTGCAGCGCGCCGGGCAAGGCCCTCCTGGCCTTCCTCCCCGGGACCGAGATCGAGGACATCCTCGACCGCCTGCCGCTCCGCCGCTTCAACGCGCGGACGCTCTCGACGCGGGAGGCCCTCCGCCGGGAGCTCGCCGGCGCGCGGCGGGCCGGCTTCGCGGTCGACCGCGCCGAGCAGTACGAGGGCCTCCACTGCGTCGCCGCCCCCGTCTTCAACCAGTCCGGCGAACCCGCGGCGGCGGTCTGGACCTCCAGCACCCCCGGCTACCTCCCCGCGGCCCGCTTCCCGGCCTTCGGCCGGAAGGTGAGGGCCTGCGCGGACGCGATCTCCCGGGCCCTGGGCCACCGGCTCGTCCCGGAGCGGCCCGAGCGCCAGGAGATCATGAAGTGACGAGGAGGACGACGATGAGGACGAACTCCTGCGGCTGCGGCCCCGGCGCCTGCGGCGGCCCCACCCGGCGGGAACTCCTCCGGGCGGCGGCGCTCTTCCCCGGCCTGCGCTTCATGGCCGGGCCGTTCCGCCAGTCCGACTTCGAGAAGCTCATCCCCGCGGACAAGAAGCTCAGCCCCGAGTGGGTCAAGTCCCTCACCGCCCGCGGCGAGCGCAAGGTCTACCGCGGCGCCGAGATCGAGAAGATCGGCATGCCCGTGGGCGGGATCGGCTCCGGCCAGCTCTACCTGGGCGGCGACGGGAAACTCTGGCACTGGGACCTCTTCAACAGGCACATCGGGACGGGCGACGGCCACTACCGAAATCCCATGAAGCCTTCCTCGCCCCTCGACCAGGGCTTCGCCCTGCGCGTCCGGTCCGGCGACAAGGCGGTCGTGCGGACCCTCGACCGCAGCGGCTTCGCCGACGTCCACTTCTGCGGCGAGTATCCCATCGCCTTCGTCGAGTACCGCGACGAGGCGGTCCCGGTATCGGTCTCGCTTGAGGCCTATTCGCCCTTCGTCCCGCTCGACACCGCGGAATCCTCCCTCCCGGCCACGGTCCTCCGCTTCACCCTCAAGAACACGGGCGCCGCGAAGGCCGAGGTGGAGCTCGCGGGGTGGCTGGAGAACGCGGTCTGCCTCCACAGCAAAGCCCACTGCATCCGGCGGAACCGGATCCTCGAAACCGCCAAGGCGATGGTCCTCGAATGCTCCGCCGGGGACGCCCCACAACAGGAGGACCCTTCCAATCGCCCGGACATCCTCTTCGAGGACTTCGAGAAGGAGACCTACGAGGGGTGGACCGCCACCGGCACCGCCTTCGGCCCGGGGCCGATGGAGAAGGCGAAGATGCCCGGCTACCAGGGCGACGTGGGCTCCCGCGGCAGGCGCCTCGTCAACACCCACAACACCCGCCAGGGGGAGGACGTGGGCAAGGGCGACGCCCACGTGGGCACGCTCACGAGCAAGGCCTTCACGATCGAACGGAACTACATCACGCTCCTCGTGGGCGGCGGCGGCCACGCCGGAAAGACCTGCGTCAACCTGCTCGTCGACGGGAAGGCCGCCGACTCGGTCACCGGGAAGAACGACAACAAGATGTTCTTCCACGCGTTCGACGTCCGCGCCCACGCCGGGAAGAAGGCGCAGATCCAGGTCGTGGACCAGGAATCCGGCGGCTGGGGGAACATCGGGGTCGACCACATCGTCTTCAGCGACCGGCCGGGGAAGCCCTCCGTGGCGCTCAAGGACCAGCCCGACTTCGGCACGATGACCCTGGCTCTCCTGGGCCCGCGCGAGGGCGGCCAGGCCGCGGCCGCCCTCCCCGACGGGGCCCTCCCGGAGGCGCTCTTCGCGGAGGCCGGGCTGGCCTCCGGCAAGGAGCCGGCCCGCCCCCTGGGACAGAAGCTGGTGGGGGCCCTCTCCCGCACCGTGAAACTCGATCCGGGGGCGGAGGCCCGCGTGACCTTCGCGGTCACCTGGCATTTCCCGAACCTCAGGCTCAAGGACGGCGGGCGGTTCTACGCCGCGCGGTTCCCCTCGGCGGCGGCCGTGGCAGAGCACCTCGAGAAGAACCTCGAATCCCTGGCCGCCCAGACGCGGCTCTGGCACGACACGTGGTACGACTCGACGCTCCCCTACTGGTTCCTGGACCGCACGTTCCTCAACGCCTCGATCCTGGCCACGTCCACCTGCTTCCGCTTCGCCACCGGCCGCTTCTACGGCTGGGAAGGCGTGGGGTGCTGTGAGGGGACGTGCACCCATGTCTGGCACTACGCGCAGGCCGCCGCGCGCCTCTTCCCGGAGCTGGAACGGGACCTCCGCGAGCGGACCGACTTCGGGATCGCGTTCGACCGCAACTCGGGCGTGGTCCGCTTCCGCGCCGAGGCCGCGGGCCTGGCGGTCGACGGCCAGGCGGGCATCATCCTCCGCTGCCTCCGCGAGCACCAGATGTCCTCCGACGACGGATTCCTCCGGAAGAACTGGCCGAACATCAGGAAGGCGCTCGATTGCCTGATCCGCGAGGACGGGAACGACGACGGCCTCATCGAGGGAGCCCAGCACAACACGCTGGACACCGAGTGGTACGGGCCGGTGGCGTGGCTGAGCGGGATGTACGTGGCCGCCCTGCGCGCCGGCGAGGCCATGGCGAAGGAGATGGGCGACGACGCCTTCGCCCGAAAGGCGCGCGCCATCGCCGACAGCGGCAGTCGGAAGATCGAGGAGGGGCTCTGGAACGGCGAATACTTCTACCACCGCCCCGACCCGAACCACCCCAAGGCCGTCCGCTCCGGCATCGGCTGCGAGATCGACCAGGTCCTCGGGCAGAGCTGGATGTTCCAGGTGGGCCTGGGCCGGATGCTCCCGGAGGACAAGGTCCGCACCGCCCTCCAGTCCCTGTGGAAGTACAACTTCGCGCCCGACGTGGGGCCGTACCGCGGCGTCCACAAGAAGGGCCGGTGGTACGCCATGGCGGGGGAGGCGGGCCTCCTCATGTGCACGTGGCCCAAGGGCGAGGGCGAGGGGCCGGACAAGCGGGTCCAGACGGGCTTCGACTTTTACTTCAACGAATGCATGAACGGCTTCGAGTACCAGGCGGCCGGCCACATGATCTGGGAGGGGATGCTCACGGAAGGCCTCGCGGTCACCCGCGCCGTCCACGACCGCTACCACCCCGCGCGCCGCAACCCGTGGAACGAGGTCGAGTGCGGCGACCATTATGCGCGCTCGATGGCCAGCTACGGCGTCTTCCTGGCCGCCTGCGGCTTCGAATACCACGGCCCGAAGGGCCACATCGGCTTCGCGCCGCGCCTGACCCCCAAGGATTTCAAGGCCGCGTTCACCGCCGCCGAGGGGTGGGGGACGTTCGCCCAGAAGCGCGAGGGCGGCGTCCAGAAGGAGACGATCGCGATGAAGTGGGGGAAGCTCCGGGTGAAGACGCTGAGCTTCGCCGTGCCGGCCGACGCGAAACCCGGCAAGGCGACCGTCTCGGTCGGCGGACGCGCGGTCCCGGCTTCGCTCCGTGCGGGTGACGGCCGCGTGACGGCCACGCTCGGGGCGGAGGCGGACGTCAGCGCCGGCCAGGCGATCGAGGTCACGATCGGATAAGGAGGATCGAATGAACGCCAGGGCCTTGACGGCACTGCTTCTGGTCGTATCGTGCGCGGCGGCTGGACAGGACGCGGCCCCCAGGAGTCCCCAGACCCTGCCGCTGTGGACCGACAAGGTGCCGCTGGCCCGCAACGAGAAGGACAATCCGACCATCACCGTCCACCTCCCGCCGCGGGAAAAGGCCACGGGGGCCGCCGTGGTCATCTGCCCGGGCGGCGGATACGGCGCGCTCATGGAGAGCTACGAAGGCCACGACATCGCGGCGTGGCTCAACAAATCGGGCGTGGCGGGCATCGTGCTCAAGTACCGCGTCCGCTGCCTCCACCCCGCCCCCCTGCTCGACGCCCAGCGCGCCCTGCGCACCGTCCGCACCCGCGCCGCCGAATGGAAGATCGACCCCGCGAAGGTCGGCATCATGGGCTTCTCCGCGGGCGGGCACCTCGCGTCCACCGCCGGCACGCACTTCGACGCCGGAGACCCGAAGGCCGCGGACCCCGTCGACAAGGCGGGCTGCCGTCCGGACTTCATGGTGCTGGTGTACCCGGTGATCTCGATGGGCCCGAAGACCCACCGGGGCAGCCGGACCAACCTGCTGGGGCCCGACCCCTCGCCGGAACTGATCGACCTGCTCTCCAACGAGAAACAGGTGACCGACAAGACGCCGCCGACCTTCCTCGTCCACCCGAAGACCGACCAGCTCGTCCCCGTGGAGAACAGCGCGCTGTTCTACGAGGCCCTGAAGGCGCACCAGGTCCCCGCCGAGTTCCTCGAGCTCCCCACGGGCGCCCACGGGCTGGGCTGCGGCAAGGGCGAGCTGTGGGCCGCCTGGCAGGAGAAGTGCCTCCAGTGGCTGGCGGCGCAGGGCCTCGCCAAACCTTGAGGGCCAACCGATGAACCGCATGCTTCTCTTCTGCCTGGGCGCCGCCGCCCTGGCGGGGTGGACCGCCGACGACCGCACGATCACGCTGGAGTCCCTGCTCCAGGAGATGATCGACCGCGACGCGGCGGCCCGCTGGCCGCAACCGGAGTATGCCTGCCGGCAGGACAGCAGTTGCGACCGGAGGTCCAAGACGCCTTCCGATCCGAAGGGGTGGTTCGCCAACGGCGACAACATGGAGAGCCTGGGCGCGCCGACGAAGTGGGAGGTCCGCGGGGGGCGGAACGAGGCCGTCCTCCTCGACGTCGAAGGCCCCGGGGCCGTGGTCCGGTTCTGGTCGGGCGGCGCCCCCCCGAAGGGCAAGGTCCGCTTCTACCTCGACGGCGCGGAGGAGCCCGCGATCGAGGCGCCCCTTTTCGACCTCCTCGGCGGCCGGTCCTTCGTCCCGCGGCCGCTGGCCATCGAGAACTCCGGCGCGGCCGTCAACCTCTACCTGCCGGTCCCGTACGCCAGGCACTGCACGGTCACCTACGACGAAGGGAAGCCGCCCAAGGCCCCGCCGGGGCGGTGGTACAACGTCGAGTACCGCGCGTATCCCGCCGGCACCAAAGTGCAGACGTTCACGATGGCCGACTTCAACCGGCTGAAGGATCTCGTGGAGCGCGTCGCCCGGACCCTCGCGGAGCCGCCCTCGGCGGCCGGATGGAAGACCGTCTCCCTTGACCAGGCGATCGGGGCCGGCCAGGAGGCCTCGGCGGCGCTCCCCGCGGGCCCGGCGGCAGTGCGCTCCCTCGAGGCGCGCCTCGAAGGCGTCGCGGAAGAGCAGCTGGAGCAGGCCCTCCGTTCGACCATCCTCCGCATCGCCTTCGACGGGGCGGAGACCGTCTGGTGCCCGCTGGGGGACTTCTTCGGCGGCGGCCCCGGACTCAATTCCCTGAAAAGCTGGCATCGCGCCGTCGCCGCCGACGGGACGATGGCCTGCCGGTGGGTGATGCCGTACGAGAAGTCGGCCCGCGTGACAGTGACCAACCTCGGCGCGTCGAAGGTGTCCGTCCGGCTCAAGGCGGAGACGGGGGCCTGGACGTGGGACGCCCGCTCGATGCACTTCCATTCCAACTGGCGGCAACAGCGCCTCATCCCCACCCGCCCGTACTCCGACTGGAACTACATCACCATCGGCGGCAAGGGCGTCTACCTGGGAGACACCCTCTCCCTTTTCAATCCCGTGAAGCAGTGGTGGGGCGAAGGGGACGAGAAGATCCGGGTGGACGGCGAGGATTTCCCCTCCCACTTCGGCACGGGGAGCGAGGACTACTACGGCTACGCCTGGGGCAGCCCGTCGCTCTTCCAGGGGCCGTTCTGCAGCCAGCCGCGCGCGCACCCGGGGAACCTGGGGCCCGCCACGAACACCCGCACGCGGTGCCTCGACGCCATCCCCTTCATGAAGTCCCTCCAGTTCGACATGGAGGTCTGGCACTGGGCGGACTGCAGGATGGACTACGCCGTGGCGACGTACTGGTACGCCTTCCCGGGGGCCTCGTGCAACCGGAAGCCCGAGCCGGAGGAGGCCGCCGCGGCCCTCCGCCAGCTTCCCGGTCCGGTCCGGCTCAAGGGGGCGGTCGAGTGCGAGTCCATGAAGATGCTGGCCCAGTCCGAAGGGTTGACGGTTTCCAAGCAGGCGAACTATCCCTTCCCCGAGGGGCAGTGGAGCCGGGGCGAACAGCTCTTCGTCCAGTGCCGGAAGGCGGGGGACTTCATCGAACTGCTCGCCGCGGAAGGCCAGACCGGGAGCCGGAAGCTCACGCTCCACGCCACGAAGAGCTACGACTACGGCATCCTCCGCCTCAGCGTCAACGGCAAGCCGGTCGAGAAGCCGTTCGACGGCTACGCCCCGGAGCCCGCGCTGAGCGGCCCCGTGGAGCTGGGCGTCTTCGAGCCGAAGGACGGCCGGTTCGTCCTCCGCGTGGAGGTCGCCGGCTGCAACCCCGCCTCGCGGGGCCCGAAGTTCTTCTTCGGCCTGGACGCGGCGGTCCTGTCCGCCCCGTAGGCAACAGGCTTTGACGGTGCATCCGATTTTCGCCAGGCTACGCTTCCAACTTCACTGCAATTTCAGACCCCTGACGATCTCGCTGACAACCTCATCGTAGAAAGGCGCAAAGGACTGGGGGCAGGTATTCCGCAACTGCGTCAAGTTGGCGTCGCGTGCAAGCCTTGCGAGCGCGCCTGCGACATCACGCCGATCCAGTAGTGAATCCATAAGAGGCTTGGGGTCACCTATCATCTCGGGATGCCGGATGTCCTCGGGTCTAACATCGTCCCAGATCCCCGTAACAAGGTTGCCATCCCCAAGCAGCCAAGCCTCGATTTTCTCTATGGGCATTGCCAATACGCACGGAAGCGCATTCCCCTCATCACGGGCTTGTTTCCTCCCATGGCGGGCGTCCGTGAGCCTGTAGCCGTGTGACCGATCCCGGTCGAATGAACAGATCAAGGCGTCAATTCCGTCTGAATGGGCGTGGCCCAGCAGGACCAACACCTTTGCCTCGTACCCCGTCGGCAGGCCCCGTTCCTTTCGATTGGCGCCATGCAACCTCGCCGCCTTTAGCTCACGCCAAGTATCCCTCCGCACCTTGAAGCGGAAACTCCGCTTTCCGTTAGCATCGACGATCCGCTCCACGTAGACCGGCATGGCCCCTTCGGGGGATCCGTCCGGCGTGCCGACGTCCCTCGGCCCCTCTCCGACGAACCAGAACGTTGCCATCTGCCGGCTAAGGTTTGGCCCCGGTTTCGTTGAGACCCAAGAGGCCCTCTTCGAGCTCGTTCCCCAAAAGTTCTCCCATTAGGTAGGCTTTGCCGTACTTCTTGTATCCAGCAGTCTCCGTCATGAGGTGAACTGCCGCAGGACCGCCATTGACCCTGTGGAATATCCTGACACTTTCGGCCGGCACGAAGTCCAGCATGTAGGGAGAATGGGTTGCGAATAGCACTTGTACGGGCTCTCTTCCATCCTGCGGATAGGCCAGATGAGAGTAAAGCTCGACAACCTTTTTCAAGAGCCCGATGTGAATTCCCGCCTCCGGTTCGTCTATGAGCTGACGAGCCGGCTGCTTTGGGGCCAAGCCCATGATCAGAAAGGCCAGAAGGCGGAGCGCACCATCCGAGACGACAGACGCGGGCACAAAGCCTTCAGCTCCATCCAGCTTAAACTGAAGAGCAAGGCCCAGCTTATCGTATTTCCCAATGCCTCCCGGCGGATCTCGATAGGAATACACCGGCGCTGATACGGCCTCCACAAATCTTAGGGCCGGCAGAAGCCTATGGAACTCTTCGTTGATCCGGGTGAATCTACGGTCTTTAAAATCTTGTTGTTGCAAGTACTGAACGACCGCCGGAAGGTTGCCCCCGTCCTGCAAGAGGTCGGGAACGGGCATCTCTCCGGTCAGGACATTGCGCTCGGGCAACGGAGCCTCAGACCTGAGAGATCGGGCATCGAGGGCCGTCCACCAAGTGAAGGAGAGATAACGCGCAAACGCGCTAACTTCAGGGTATTCCGCCTCTCGATGACCCATCTCGAAGACCATTGTCGCAGCCTTTGGTCGGTCACCTGAGAAGATCACTTGCCCCTTGGAGTCCGTGACGCGAAACCGTTCATCCTGAGAAAAGACTGTTCGGCCGTCGATGATGAGCGCTTCCTCGGATGCGTAGGGGCCGCCGAAGCTTTTATCGAATCCCAGGGCCACGCGATAAATGACGGAATCTCCGAGTCCCTTCACGGAGCACTGGATCTCGATCCGCATCGGCTGGCCGGACCCCAACGAACACTGGTACCTGAGGCTGTAGGGACCGTTGAATGGAGAGCCCGGATCTCCGGCGAGCGGACTGGATACGATCTTTGAAAGGTAGTAAAGCGCGTCCAGCAACGAACTCTTGCCCGAGTCGTTCTGACCGACGAGGACCGTCAGAGGCTCCAAATTGACGCAGACATCTTTCAGGCACCGAAAGCCCCTGACCGTGACCTTCTTGATCATCTCGCTTCCCGGCTATAGGGTAAGATAATCAGAGCCTCAATCCCATGGTCCCTGGAAATTATACCCATTGTCGGGAGACCGGGGAAGAACCGAGAAAATCCGGATTCAAGGACTCCAGCCGCAGACTCCAGACCAAGGAGGACTTGTGATGGGCGTGGCAGGAAAGTTCGCCGGCTCGGCCTTGGCGGCCGCCTTGGTCCTGGGGGCCGCCCTCCCCTCCCCCCGCGCGGCGGAGTTCTTCGTCTCGCCCCGGGGCGACGACGCGAACGCGGGGTCGCGGGAGAAGCCTTTCGCCACGCTCGCCCGGGCGCGCGACGCCGTCCGGAAGCTCGGCGCGGGCCGCGGGCCCGCCACCGTCTTCCTCCTCGGCGGGACGCATTACCTCGCCGAAACCTTCACCCTCGGGCCCGAGGACTCCGGGACGAAGGACGCCCCCGTGGTGTACGCGGCCGCCCCCGGCGAGACGCCGGCGATCAGCGGCGGCCGCAGGCTGGAGCTGTCGTGGAAGGCGGGGGCGGACGGCATCTTCGAGGCGCCGACCCCCGCCGGCCTCGCCATCGACCAGCTCTGGATCAACGGGCAGCGCCAGCCGATGGCCCGGTTCCCCAACCGCGTCCCCGGCAAGAACGTGTTCGACCGCTGGGACCTGAGCCACGGGGGCAAGGCCGATCCCGCCGAGGACGCCCTCTCCCGGGACCGCGTCGCCCGCTGGAAGGATCCCGCCGGCGGCTACGTCCACGCCATGCACCCCGCGCTGTGGGGCGACATGCACTGGCGGATCAAGGGGAAGAAGGCGGACGGCGGCCTCGACCTCGAGGGCGGCTGGCAGAACAACCGTCCCGGCCCCATGCACGGCAAATTCCGCTTCGTCGAGAACGTCCGCGAGGAGCTGGACGCCCCGGGCGAGTGGTTCCACGACGCGAAGGCCGGCGTCCTTTACTGCCTGCCCGAGCCCGGCACCGACCTGAAGACCGCCGTCGTCGAGGTGGTGCGGCTCGCGCACCTCGTCGAACTCCGGGGCTCCCGGGAGAAGCCGGTGCAGTTCGTGGAGTTCCGCGGCCTCGCCTTCCGCCACGCGGCGCGCACGTTCATGGACAACCGTGAGCCGCTCCTCCGCAGCGACTGGACCGTCTACCGCGGCGGCGCGCTGGTCTTCGAGGGCGCGGCGGACTGCGCCGCGACCGACTGCGCCTTCGACCAGGTGGGCGGCAACACGGTCTTCGTCAACCGCTGGAACCGCCGGATCGCCGTGCGGGGCTGCCTGATCAAGGAGAGCGGCGCCAACGGCGTGGCCTTCGTCGGCAGTCCCAAGGCCGTCCGGAGCCCGCTCTTCAACTACGGCCAGAAGTTCGACTACGCCGCCCTCGACCGCACGCCGGGCCCGCTCACCGACGACTACCCCGCCGACTGCCTCGTCGAGGACTGCCTCATCACCCGCACCGGCCGCGACGAGAAGCAGACCGCCCCCGTCCAGATCTCCATGGCCCAGGGCATCACGGTGCGCCACTGCTCGATCTACGAGGTCCCCCGTGCGGGGATCAATATCGGCGACGGCTGTTGGGGCGGCCACCTCGTGGAACACTGCGACATCTTCGACACCGTCCTGGAGACCGGCGACCACGGCAGTTTCAACTCGTGGGGCCGCGACCGCTACTGGCACCCCGGCATCGCGGAGGGCAACCGGCAGGTGGCCGCCGACCCGAAGCTCCCCCTCCTCGACATGGTCAAGCCCAACATCCTGCGCCACAACCGCTGGCGCTGCGACCACGGCTGGGACGTGGACCTCGACGACGGCTCCACGAACTACGAGATCACCGACAACTTGCTCCTGCGGGGCGGGCTCAAGCTCCGCGAGGGCTTCCGCCGCACCGTCGTCAACAACATCACCGTCAACAACAGCCTCCACCCGCACTGCTGGTACGACGAGAGCCTCGACGCGGTGACGGGCAACATCTTCATGGGGGCCTACCGGCCGGCGGGCGGCATGCCGAAGGGCCGGTGGGGGAAGGAGGTCGACCGCAACCTCTTCGCCGCCTCCGACGGCGACCGCACGAAGTTCGCCGCCAACGGCTGCGACGCGAACTCCGCCGTGGGCGACCCGATGTTCGTGGACCCCGCCCGGGGCGACTTCCGGGTGAAGGACGGCTCGCCCGCGCTCAAGCTCGGCTTCCGGAACTTCCCGATGGACACCTTCGGGGTGCGGAAGCCGGAGCTCCGGAAGATCGCCCGGACGCCGGAGATCCCCGCCTTGAAAGGCGCGGCGCCCGAGGCCGTCCCGAGGCGCAAGGAAGCCGGCCTCCAGGCCTGGTGGCAGCAGGCAGGGATCAAGAACATCGAGGGGGAGGAGTTCTCCGCCTTCGGCGTCAGCCGCGATTCGGGCGGGGTCCACCTCGTGGACGTCCCCCCCGGATCGATCGCCGCCCGGGCCGGCTTCCGGAACGACGACCTCATCCAGGGCGTCAACGGCCAGCCGGTCCGGCAGATCCCCGATCTCGTGAAACTGCAGAACGCGGCCGCCGGCAAGCCGCTGACCGTGGGCATCGTCCGGCAGCAACAGCCGCAGAAGGTCACGGTCGGGAATTACGTCTACGTCGCGGCGGAGGCCTCGCCCGAAGGTTCGTTCAAGGACCTGTCCCCGGCGCCCGCGGACAGGACGGTCCCCATCCGGGCGATCGCGACGCAGCCGGAGACGCACAACGAGCCGCTCCCGACCCTTTACGACGGCAAGCTGGCCTCCGACTACGGGCCGGTCTTCGGGAACGGCGCCTACGCCGGCCTCTACAAGGCCGACCTCGGGGGCGCGCGGGCCGTCTCGGAGATCGGGACGTGGTCCTTCAACCAGAACGGGAACCGCGGCCCGCAGTCCTTCGCCCTCTATGGAAGCCAATCGGAGGACGACCCGGGATGGAACGTCGGCGACCGGAAGGCCTTCACGCCGATCGCGGAGGTCGACACGGCCGCGGCCGGGGCGGGGAAATTCCACGCCTCCAGCGTCCGCCACAGCCGGGGGGAGAGCCTCGGATCGTTCCGCTGGCTGGTCTGGGCCGCGCATCCCCTGAATCCCGCGGGGGAGCACTCCGCCTACCAGGAGTTCCAGGTCTTCCCGCCCCGGTGAGCCTCCTTCTTGCCACCGGCGAGCCTGCGGGAGTATAGTCACCCACCGGGACCAGAGCGAAAGGGAGGCCGACCATGAGGCAGACGATCCACGGGATAACGCTGGCGGTCGCGGCGGCGCTGGCCGGCTGCGCCTCCCAGGACGCCCCGCCCG
>CAYNDR010000052.1:0-24818 GCA_964395295.1 uncultured Planctomycetales bacterium | reverse complement strand
GATTCTTTGCCACCCTGGATGCAACGACCTGTGCCATTGGGCACGCAACGCAACAGCACCAGGCCGACCCGGCCCGCTCACCCCTCCCGAAGTATTTCGCCGACCTGGTGGTGTCGGCCCGGTCGCTCACGGGAGGCGCCGAGGCGCTCCCGGCCGCCGAGGCCCAGCGCGTGCAGAGGCCTTTCGGCGGGGCGTCCTGCGCGGGCAGGCCCGGAGAAATGCGGCGGACGGTCCGCGGTCCGCTCGCCGGCGCGGGGAGCTGGACCCACCAGTACGCCGACCCCGCGAACACCTCCTGCTCGTCGGACGACCTGATCAAGGCCCCCCTCTCCGTCCTCTGGTACCGCGACGGCGACCTCGACCTGCCGCAGAGGCACGGCCGCTCCCCCGCGCCGCTCTTCCTGGACGGCCGCCTCTTCGTCGAGGGCCTGAACGGGATCCGCGCGACGGACGCCTACAACGGCCGGACGCTGTGGGAGTTCCCGGCCGAGGGGATCCTCAAGTCCTACGACGGCGAGCACCTGATGGGGACGGCCGGGACCCAGAGCAACTTCTGCGTCACGCCCGGCGGCCTCTATGTCCGGAACGCCGGCCGGTGCCTCCGCCTCGATCCCGCCACCGGGAAGAAGCTCGGCGCGTTCGAGGCGCCCGTGCGACCCGACGGCAAATCCGGCGTGTGGGGGTACACCGCCTGCGAAGGCGGCCTCCTCTTCGGCTCCCTCGTCGATCCCGGGCACGTCGTCAAGTGGGCCTACCGCAAGGCGGACATGACCGAGCAGTTCACCGAGTCGGTCTCGCTCTTCGCCCTGGACGCCGACGACGGCAGGCTGAAATGGACTTATCCCGCGGCGCACTCGATCCGGCACAACGCGATCGCCGTGGGCGGCGGGCGGGTCCATCTCATCGACCGCCCCCTCGCCGAGATGGACCGCCTCGACGCGGAGAAGGGAAAGGCCCCCGAGCACCGCAAGGGCGCGCTGGTGGCCCTCGACGCGGCCGGCGGCCAGGCGATCTGGAAGTCGGCGGAGGACATCACCGGCACCCTCCTGGCCCTGAGCGTGAAGCACGACGCCCTCCTGATGGCTTACCAGCCGACGGCGTTCCGCCTCCCCTCCGAGACCGGCGGCCGCATGACCGTCTTCCGGGCCTCCGACGGCAAGCTCCTATGGGACCGGAAGGACGTGAAGTATTCCACGCGGCCGATCCTCCACGGCCGGACGATCTACGCCCAGGGCCTGGCCTGCGACCTGCTCACCGGGGACGACAGGCCCTTCGCCCTCAAGCGTTCCTACGGCTGCGGCCAGATCGCCGCCTCCACGCACCTGATGGTGTTCCGCTCCGCGACGCTGGGATATTACGACCTGACCAAGGAAGGCGCTCTGGACTACGGCGGGATCCGCCCGGGCTGCTGGATCAACGCCATCCCGGCGGGCGGCGTGGTCCTCCTGCCCGACGCGACCGCCGGCTGCCAGTGCAGCTACCTGAACCAGGCGTGGATCGCGCTGGAGGGGCGGGATTGATTCGCCCTTGAATCCCCGTGCCCGGAGGAGAGGCGGATGAGATTGCTCCCGGCAAGCCTGGCTGTGGCGGCCGATTGCCTTGGCAACGATGGTCAAGGCGGCCTGATTGGACTGCTCCGATCCAACGTACGCGATGTGCCATATTCGCTGGACATAATATGAGTATTATTCGTGTAACCTTATCGGCTATGTGCGTGACGGCCTCGTTATGGGGAGGCTGTGGTAATTCTGCTGGGATAACGAACGATTCCAGGAATGTTCAGGCTCCTTCCACAGAGGAAGATAAATATGAGGATAGATCCGAGCGCATAGATATTGTATGTGAACCCCTTCATTACGTCGCGGCATATTATTCGGGAAAGCCGCGTATCGTGGTCGATCCAGACGAAGATAAGGTAATGGATATTGACGGTTTCATAATGCGCATCCTCAAGCCGGATAAATATGCGGGCAAGATATTTACCATACATCACGACGGCTTCCTGGCTTCTGGTGATCCTCGAGAAGTGTTTGCGATGGGCAAGAAGTATGCATTCACAATATTGCGATCCTGGATAGGCAAGAATGACTACAGGATGTGCAGTGTGGGGTGGGAGAGGCAAGTGATCGATCGTTAGCAGGCTGTGGAGGCAGGGCGGGGTCAAATTGGGGACTCCTAGGGGTTGCTAAGAGAGCCAATGGGTTTGCCGTAGAGTGCCTGTCGCGAGGTAGAGGTTCCTATGTGGCGATCGCTCGTCGGATTGCTCCTTCTGGGGTGCGCCACGGTGCCGGTGGCGCCCGGAGAAAGCGCCTTTGAAAAGGCCAAGCGGGGCGACGAGGCCAAGAGACTCGTATTCCTTGATCAGCTCCTGGGGAAGTGGATTTACGACAAGGTCAGCAATCCCGATGGGTATGTAAAGGCCTGGTACTATATGCCCTCCACTACCCACACGGGGGCCGGGTGCCACTGTGGCGGGTGCTCCCGGGAGGCGCTTAAGGAAGAATACCAGAGGGACGTCCGCAAGTGGCCCTGTATGCCCAACGTCATCCTCCTGGAGATATCGTTTGAGAAGAGGTTCGCCTCGAGCCTCAGGGCTCTGGAGAGCCCCGCCGGTAGAATCACCCCCTTTTACCGCATAAGCGCTCCCCTGGTCACGAAGAAGTATCAGGGCATCCTGCTCGTTGGAGATATATTCAGCCTTACGTACGATGAGCCCAGCAGTGCCCTTGAGGATTTCATTATTACCTATATCAAAGACTGCGAAGAAGGGATGGTGTTCAAGCACGGGAATGACGTATATGAGCTTTATGACTATGCCTATATCCCCGACTTGAAGGAGATCGCAATTGCGAGCCTGATCATTCTTCACGCGCGGTCAATACAGATCCAACAGATCGCCTCCGGGGCCCGCAAGGTCTCCGTAGAGTACCGGCAGGCCGTGGTTAATGACTACTTAAGGGCGTATCGGCTATTGTCGAAGCGGTACGCCGAGGTTAAGGATATCCTTGAAAACGGTAATCTGTCGGGGAGCGTGTATGGGCCCTTGAAGATAGTGGTGGATTCAATCGAAGCGACGAGGGGTCTCATTCGCGCGAGCCTAAGGAAGGTTGGATTGGAGCATCGAGAGGTGAATAGGGATACGCACGAGTACACGCTCGAAGGATTCTAGAGTCAGATGGCGGCTGATGGGCACTCTACCGCGCTACCAAGCCAAGATCGTCCGACTGGGAACGCGCTGGGGAGCTCGATCGGCAAGGGAGCCGCGGCCCAGCCGACCTCAACCCTGGCGGCCTTCCCGATCGAGGACCTCCAGGAGGAACACGCAGGCGAGCTTGCAGGCGTTGAGGAAACCATACGGCCGGCCCCGCTTCTGGGTGATCCCGCGTGCACGAAGCTGTGCGACAAGCCTCTCGAGAGACGTGCCTTCGAGAAGCTTGGAAACGCTTGCCAGGGCGCGGAACTCGGCACGGTCCGACGCCGCCATCTTTCGGAATGAAGCGGGTTCACGCAGATACGTGAGCCCCAGCGCGGCGGCGTGTTTGCAATCCATGTCATCTGCCGCGGGACAGCTACACGCGCATTCCAGGGTGTTCCCCACCCGCCTGAGGATTGTCGTGTAGGTCCCGTAGTGACCAGAGACGCATCCCTTGATCTGGCGAAGCCCCGCCTCGCGATCATGGAAGGCCCCCACGTAGTCTTGGGCGCGGGTCCACGTCTGGGGGTCGAACGATCGCCGGAACCCCTTCTCGGTGAGGGGAAATCCGGGCCGCGGGGGTCTCGTCCTCCTCTTGCGTAGAGGCGTCATGGCCGTCATTGTAAGGGGCCGGGGACCGGCGTCAAACCGAAACTCCGGCGAGAGCGCGGTGGGCGAGGGGGGTGAGCCTACAGGTGCGAATCGGCGCAGGAGCCACCCGGGATCCTCCGGGACTGGGATAGCAGCAGAACAGATCTGCTTGTCATCCTGTTATTATGATGCCATCGGATCGCCGCAATATTGGTTTTCGGGTGAGGGCCTGGGTATGACTCCACGGGATCGCCTCCTCTGCTGGATGGTTGTTGCCGTGTTCGCCCTCGGCGGCCCCCTAGCCGGGTCCGTCCAAGACCCTCCGGCGTCCGCGGAAAGGCAAATGCTGGAGACGGCGGGCGTCCGGGGTGGTCTTGTCGTCCACGTCGGTTCCGGGGACGCGGATCGCACCGCCGCGTGGCGCATCGATGACCGGTTCCTGGTGCAGGGGCTGGCCCTCGCGCGCGAGACGGTCGGCCCGGTCCGGAGGCGGCTGGCCGAGAAGGGCCTCGCCGGCGCGGTGACGGTGAGGGAGTTCGACGGGACCCGCCTTCCCTACGCCGACGGCCTGGTGAACATGATCGTTGTGAGCGCCGCGTGCGGCCTGTCCGCCGAAGAGTGCTGGCGCGTCCTGGCGCCGCGGGGGGGCGTCGCGATTGTCCCGGGCACCCTGGAGACGGGCCCCTACGAAGCCGGACGCTGGAAGGCGGTCGCCGGCGCCGCGGGTGGCCATCGGATCTTCCTGAAGCCCGTTCCCCCCGAACTGGACGAGTGGACTCACTACCGGCACGACCCGCAGGGGACGATGGTGGGGCGGGACGAGGTCGTCGGGCCCCCTGTCGAGATCCAGTGGATCGGCGATCCGAAGTGGCTTCGGAACCACGACTTCATGTCCAGCATGAATGCGATGGTCTCGTCGGGAGGACGGATCTTCTACGTCATCGACGAGGGCCTCCGGAACCACGTTTTCCTGCCAGCCCGGTGGACGCTTGTGGCGCGCGACGGATTCAACGGCGTGATCCTCTGGAAGCAGCCGTTGAAGGATTGGTGGCCCAACAACTGGCCTCTGAAAAGCGGTCCCGGTTGCCTGCCGCGGAGGTTGGTCGCGGTCGGGGACCGCGTCTACGTGGCCGCGGGGCTCGCCGACCCGGTGAAGGCCTTCGACGCGGCCTCCGGCCGTGAGGTCCGGACGTACGAGGGGACCCAGCCCACGGAGGAGATCCTTCTGGCCGACGGCGTCCTGTTCCTCGTCGTGGACCCGAAACGGTCGCCGGTGGGCTACCGGGCCGAGACGTCTACCTACAAGGAAATCCAGCGTGCCAACAACGGATGGGCCTGGACGCCGGAACAGCCGGTCCGGTGCCTGCAGGCTGTGGAGTCCGACACCGGGAAGATCCTCTGGAGTCACGAGTCGAAGATCGCCCCTCTGTCCATGGCGGTGGGTGGCGACGCGGCCTTCTTCCACAACGGCACGGGCGTGGTCGCCCTGGACCGGGAGACCGGGAAGCCGCGCTGGGAGTCCCAAGGGCCCAGGGTCGACATGGTGGGGACGGGCGGCGCCCTGCGGATCGTGGTTTCGGACGGCGTCCTCCTCTTCGCCAATGGCACGGCGCTGTCGGCCTGCGCGGCGGCGGACGGCAAGCCGCTGTGGGAAGGCAAGCTGTTGAAGACGAGCCACTACTGCCCGGAGGACCTTTTCGTCATCGACGGGGCCGTCTGGTCCCTCAACACGGGGACGCCACAGAAGAAGGGCACGCATTTCAAGGTGATGGACCTCCGCACGGGGGAGGTGAGGAAGGACTTCGTGGCGGAGAACCTCCCAGCCTTTCCGATGCACCCGAGGTGCTATCCGAGCCGGGCGACGACGCGCTACCTCATCACCAACGGGATGGGGGCGGAGTTCTACCGGCTGGGCGAATCGAAGGTGGAGATCTTCAACTACCTGCGCGGGAGCTGCGTCTACGGCCTCATGCCGTGCAACGGATTCCTTTACAAGCCGCCGGACTCCTGTGCCTGCTATTACCAGTCCAAGCTGGAGTACCTCTGCGCACTGGCGCCGGCCCGGAAGCCGCCTGCGGTCCTTCCGGAGGCCGCCCGCCTGGAGAAGGGGCCCGCGTACGGCTCGGTCGCGCCGGAGACGGCGCGCGCCGCGGACGCCGACTGGCCGATGCACCGGCGCGACGCGGCCCGGAGCGGATATTGTCCCTCGCCTGTCCCCGCGACCGTGAAGCCGGCCTGGACGGTCGAGGTGGGCGGCCGGCTCACGCAGCCGGTCTCGGCCTTCGGAAAGGTGATCGTCGCCTCGTCGGACCAGCAGACAATCCACGCGCTGGACGCGGCGACGGGGAAGACGGCGTGGACCTTCTCGGCGGGCGGACGGATCGACTCCGCCCCGACGCTCCACCGGGGGATGGTGATCTTCGGCTCCGCCGACGGCTGGGTCACCTGCCTGCGCGGGGAGGACGGCGTACTCGTCTGGCGCTACCGCGTTGCCCCCGCGGACCGGCAGATCGTGGCCTTCCAGCAACTGGAGTCCTCCTGGCCCGTCCACGGCAGCGTGCTCGTGGTGGGGGACGTACTCTACGCGCTCGCGGGCCGGAACATGTTCTTTGACGGCGGGATGCGCCTGGTCCGCCTGAATCCGGCTACCGGCGCGCTCCTCTCCGAGACGTTGCTCGATGAGAAGGACCCGGAGACGGGGAAGCACCTGCAGACCCTGATCAACCAGAAGGTCATGCCGGTGGCGAACGCGGATATCCTCTCAAGCGACGGTAAGCGCCTCTTCATGCAGGAACAGAACTTCGACCTGGAGGGGAGGCGCCTGGGCGTCGACCCGAAGGCCCCTCCGGGTGAGCGGCACCTCTTCTGCCAGACGGGATTGCTGGACGACTTATGGTTCCACCGGTCTTACATGATTTACGGGAACGACTGCGGAGAGGGGTGGGGCGACTACATGAACGCACGCAAGGCCAATCCCACGGGGCGTATCATGGTGCTGGACGGGTCCCGGGCGTACGCATTCCGCTCGGAGCCGCTGGGGAACATGCTGCATCCTGCCCAGATCTACCGGTTGTATGCCAGTGACCGGGACTCCGCGGCTGGAGCGGGGGCGGAGAAGCCAAGGCCGAGGAAAGGCAAGGAAGCGGGGACGGAGCCGGCGTTCACCATTGCCGGGCATCCCATCCGCTGGCAAATCGAATCTCCCCCCTTGCTCGTCAACGCCATGGCGCTGGGAGGAAAGGTCCTCTTTATCGCCGGCCCCCCGGATCTGGCGGACGAGACGAAGATGCTAGGCTACCTGCCCGGGGCCGACGACGCGATCAACCGCCAGTTGCACGAGCAGGAGGCGGCGTGGCAGGGTAAACGCGGGGGGATGCTGTGGGCCGTTTCCGCCGGGACGGGCGAGAAGCTGGCGGAACACCGGCTGGATTCCTTTCCCGTCTTCGACGGCCTTTCGGTCGCCGGCGGCCGGCTGTACATGAGCCTGCGGGACGGTCGCGTGGCGTGCTGGGAGTGACTCCGGCGCGGGGCAGGGTTTCGGCCGGCTGAACCGCGAAGCCCGGCTCCGCCATCATCGGGCCCAAGGAGGAGGGTCCGACTGCTAACGCGGTGATAAAACAACACCCCTCGGCAATTCCCGCCGATCAATCGAACTGACCCACCTTCTCCCGTAGCTCCCACCGGGCCCCGCCGGCATTTCCTGAAAGCACGCCAAGCCCGTCCAAGCCCATCCCCGCCGCCCAGGACCCCTGGCTCCACCCCCGGAGCCGCTTGCCGGCAAGAAACCGGGGCGATCCGGCCGATCTTATGGATAACGTCGTTTTGAAGTGGCTGTGGCCGGTTGTCTCGCCGTCGAAGTTGCCGTCCGATCGTCCTCGACCCCCCTCCGGAGGTCTGCCGTCGCGATGTGGTGCTCCCGCTCTTCGACACGGCCGGCCGCGCGGTGGAGCTCCTGGGATACCCCCTCGAGGGCGGTCCCCCGCGCCGCGCGGGCGTCCCCGGCGGGGTCTTCAACGCCGCCGCCATGAAGGTCCACGCCGAGATCACGCTCTATGGCGACCCCCTCCGGGCCCTCGCCGCGATCGCCCGCGGGATCGAGAACGCCGTCGCCACCGGCCCCGACGAGTGGACGGACCTCACCGACGGCATCTTCCGCGACCTCGCCCCCCACCGGGTCCACCTGGAGGAGGGGAGAGTCGACAAGGGACTCCTCAAGCACCTCAAAGAGATCGGCATGCGGACGGGGGAGGATCCCGAGCCCGCCGCAGCGGAAAGCGCCGTCGAAGGCGGATTCTCCGCCTCGTTCGGCAAGCGGCGCTACGTGATCCAGGCGATCACCCAGGAGAATCCCCGGCACCTGCGGGCGCTCGTGCGGGCCGTGGGACAGACGGCGGGGCGGTTCCACCTCGACGAGCTCGTGCACGAGGAGTGGGTGCTCGACCGGGGCGGCAAGCCCCGGCAGTTCGAGCTCGTCTGGGACGGGCGGGAGGGGAAGGTCCTCCTGGGCCTGAGGTCGATCGAGGAGATCTTGGAGGCCGTCCGCGAAATTCCGGGAGATTCCGGGGTTTTCCGACCGGTGCCTAAATGACGAGGATGCCCTCAAAAGGCCCCCAGGGGTTCATGAACCGCGAAATCCCCCCTCCACCTCCCGAAAAGCCGGGGGGGGGGAGGGGGTCCTTACCCCCGCGATAAGGTCCGCGGAAATAGCGTGTGACCGAATCGGCATCGGTCCGGCGTTCGAGCTGTACCTCCAGCGCCTGGCGGCCAAGGAGTATTCGCCCGCCACGCTCCGGGGGCTGAGGCACCTGATCCAGGTCTTCTATCGCCTCAGCGGACTCAAGTCCACCAGCCCCCTCACGGAAGTCACCCGGACGGTGGCCGGGAAGGTCCTCTCGAAGCTGTCCGGGGACTACTCCCCGGGGACGGCCTGGTCCTACCAGGGGAAGTTCCTGGGGATCTTCCGGGCGGAGGGGCTGCTCCTGGAGAATCCGTTCCTCACCTTCGGGATGCCGTCGGCCCCCAAGCTCCTCCCCGGGCCCGTCCTGACGAAGGAGGAGGTCGTGAGGCTCCTGGGGGTCCCCCGACTCGATCTCCCCAGCGGCATCCGCAACCGGGCGATCCTGGAGGTCTTCTATTCGACGGGGATGAGACTCTCGGAGTGCGCCGGGCTCGGGGTGGGGGACGTGGACCTCGGGCGCGGGACGATGGCGATCCGCAGCGGCAAGGGCGCGAAGGACCGGGTGGTGCCGCTGGGGAAGTCGGCGGTGAGGTGGCTCCGGAAGTACCTCAAGGAGGTCCGGCCGCGGTTCGCGGCGTCGACGAGCCATCTCTGGGTGGGCCAGGAGGGACGTCCGGTCGCGCCCCTCTGGATCCAGCGCCTGGTGCGGCGGCTGGGCCGGCGGGCGGGGATCGCCTCGCCGGTGACGCCCAATACGCTTCGCCGGTCGTGCGCCACCCATCTCCTGTCGGCGGGGGCGACGCTGTGGGTGGTGAAGGACCTCCTGGGGCACTCGGACCTCAAGACGCTCTCCCGGTACGTGCGCCTCGAGGTGCGCGAGGTGAAGGAGACGCATGAAAAGACCCATCCGCGCTCGTGAGAAGTGGGCCCTGTGGCTGGAACGGTACCTCAAGCGCCTGGAGGCCCAGGGGCGGGCCCCGAAGACGGTCGAAAGCCGGCGGAGCATGCTGGGGAAGTTCTTCGAGTACACGCGGGCCGCCAAAGTCTACGGGCCGGAGGGGCTCTCGGTGGGGCTCGTGCGGAGCTACCTCCTGCATCGGCGGGAACTGCCCAACCGGAGGGGGAAGAAGGACCGGCCGAGGACGCTGAACACGCACTTGCTGGCGGTGAGGCGGTTCCTGGACTTCCTGATGAGGGAGGGGACGGTGTCGGGGGTACTGGTGGAGGCGGTGGAGTACGTGAAGGAGCCCAAGAGCCTGCCGCGGGACATCCCGACGGACCAGGAGGTGAAGCGGATGCTGAACGCCGTGGACACCACGCGCTCGACGGGGTTCCGGGACCGGACGGTGCTGGAGCTTCTCTACTCCACGGGGATCCGGCGCCAGGAGATGATGGACCTGACGGTGGCGGACGTGGACCTGGAGGGTGGGTACGTGCGCGTGGAGTTGGGCAAAGGGGGCAAAGGCCGGATCGTGCCGTTGGGGAGGATCGCGGCGGAGTGGGTGAAGCGGTACCTCTTGGCGGTGCGGCCCGAGCAGGTGAAGGGGCGCCAGGACCCGGGGTGGCTGTTCCTGGCCAAATCGGGGGGCAAGCTCGATGGCGAGGCGGTGATGAAGGCAGCCAGGGCGGCGGGCCTGGAGAAGAAGATCACGCCCCACGCCCTCCGGCGTGCCTGCGCGACGGAGATGATCCGGGGGAACGCGAACCCCTGGCACGTGAAGGAGCTGCTGGGGCTCCTGAAGGAGAACGAGGGCATCGCCGCCCAGGCGCTCACCCACCTCGGGATCGAGCTGGACGAGGCGCGGGACCTGATCCTGGAGGCGCTCGCCGCTCTTTACCGGCAGAATCGTCTCCGGGATCGGGAGGGGGGTGGCCAGCCACCGATACCGGGGCCCAAGCTGGGATGAGTCTCTGGCGGCCGGAAGGCCGGCGCCCGCCAGGAAAGTCTCGACCTCCCGGCGATGCGTCCCTACCATGAAGGCTCCATGAAACTCCGGGAATCGGAAACGCTGGAGCTGAAGAAGTCCACCTCCGAGCTCAAGGAAGGCGTCATTCCCATCGTGTCGATCCTGAACAAGCACGGGAAGGGGAAGCTCCACTTCGGGGTGAAGAACGACGGGACGGTGGTGGGCCAGCAGATCGGCGAGGCGACGCTGCGTGATGTCTCACGGGAGATCGGGGTTCACGTCGAACCCAGGATATATCCTTCCGTTACCCTTGAAGTCCTTGAGGAAAAACCCTGCGTGGTCGTGGACTTTAGCGGCGAGGACCTTCCCTACTTCGCCTACGGCCGAGCCTACATGCGCGTGGGGGACGAGGACAGGCAGCTCTCGGCCAGGGAAATTGAGCGGCTCGTCGCCAAGAAGAACCAGTATCGATCCGGTTGGGAGTCAGAGGTCTCGGATGCGCCCCTGTCCGAGGCGAGTATGAGGGCCTTGAGCCACTTTGTGAAGCGCGCCAACGATGCGGGGAGGCTCGACTACCGGTACGACAACGCGCGGAACGTGCTCCACAAGCTGAAGCTCCTGAAAGGGCGGAGCCTCCTCAATGCCGGGAAGGCCTTGTTCTGCCGGGACAGCGGGGTGGAGGTCCAAGCGGCCGTGTTCGCGGGGGAGGACAAGATCACGTTCCTGGACATCCAGAGTTTCAAGGGGGACCTCTTCGAGCTTATCGGCAAGAGCGAGAGCTACGTCAAGGAGCACATGAACTGGCGGGCAGACCTCTCCGGCAGCCGCCGGGTGTAGATCTCGGTGGTCGCCGTATCATTAAACAAAAAAGCCATCGTCAATTCCCTCTGCCATCGGGACTTCTCCAACCCCAAAGGCAACGAGGTGGCCTTCTTCAAGAACCGCATCGAGATCTGGAATCCCGGCCGCTTCCCGGACGACTACACCCCCGAGGATTTCATCCGGGGGAGGGAGCACAGCATCCTCCGAAATCCTTTGGTGGCGAATGCCTTCTACCTGACCAGCGACATCGAGCGTTGGGGATCCGGCCTCAAGCGCATCCACGACGCCTGCAGCGAGGCCGGGGTGAAGGTGGAGTTCAAGCGCCTGAAGAGCGGCTTCGCCGTGGTGTTCAGCCGGCAGGCGGGGGGCGGTTCGGAGAAGGGTTCGGAGAAAAGTTCGGAGAAGGTTCTAGCCTTCTTAAAAAAGAATAGGGAAGCCGGCGCCAAAGACGCAGCGCGGGCCTTGGGCATTTCCCAGAGAGCGGTTGAGAAACATATCTCTACTCTGAAAAGGATGAGGCGCCTCAAGAGGGTCGGCCCGGACAAGGGCGGGCACTGGGAAGTGGTGCCATGAAGCAGAAGGCCACCCTCTCCTGCATTGCCATCCCCAAGACAGTTCAAAATGCGGTAGAATGAAGTCGTAACGGGGAGGGAGGCTGTTTCCTGGGACTCGTCTCAGGCCTCCATTCTTGGCCTACGGGCGGGGCATGCCCGAAGGGGTGCGTGATGGGGAAGCCCCTCTGGATCATTGTCCTCTTGATGGTGGCATCCGCGGCCGTGGGGCAGGATGCCGGACTCGGGAAGCCGGGATTGCGGCAGAAAGTTCCCACCTCCGGCGGCTTCGACATCGATGTCTTCATCCCGGATGCCTACGCGGAGCAGGCCTCGCGCAAGTTCCCGGTCCTCTTCATGCACGCGACGGACGGTCGGCCCCAGCTCGATCCGTTCAAGGGCTGGGCCAACCGCAACGGCATGATCCTCGTCGGGGTCAACGGGGCCCAGAACGGCCCCAACGAACCGATCGTGGCGCGGCAGGACGCGGCCATCAAGTTCGTCGAGAAGGAACTCCGCCTCAGCGGGTGCCTCCGTTTCAGCATGGGGATGAGCGGCGCGGCGATGATGAGCTGGTTGCTCTGCCTGAACCACAAGGACAAGCATGCCGGCATCCTGATGATGGGCCAGTCCGGATTCCCGGAACTCCCCCCCAAGCACGTCGCCGTGGCCTACATCCATGGCGACCAGGAGCCCAACCTCCAATGGATCGAAGAGAACGTGAAGAGGCTCAAGAAGGCAGGCAATCCCCTGCGACGGATCGTCCGGCCCGGGGGCCACATCGAGGGGGAGCACTCCGACAAGGAGGAGATGCTGACGTGGATGGTCACCCTGGAGCGGTTCACCCACCCCAGCCGATCCCCGGGGGAAATCAAGGAGGCCAAGGAGAGTGCCCTCAAGCGCATCGGAGGCCTCGACGCGATTGCCGACGCGGGGGCCCGGCTGGCGGAGGCGGAGCAGCTCTATGCCATTCCGGGGGTGGAGGGTTGGCCAGAGGCCAAGGGATTGGCGCTGGCCTGGTACAAGGCGGCCATGGAGAAGGCCGCGGCGATGACGGATTCCATCAGCAAGCACGAGCTTCTTACGGAGGTGTCCCAGAGTCCGCGCCTGAAGCTGGTGCCGTCGACGGAGAGCAAGACGCTGGCACCCCTCCTAGCCGACCTGAGGAAGGATCCGGCGGTGAAGAAGGAATACGACGCTTTGCAGGTGCTGCAGAAGGTGGCGGCCCTGGAGGCGCAGGCCAGGCTCAAGCGCGACTGGCAGCAGGTCCTGGACGGCTACTCCCAGGTGAAGACCCGCTATGCGGGGACGCGGGCCGCCGATAAGGCCGAGGAGGGCATCAAGCGTGCTAAGGCCGGAATGGAGCAGCGGTGAGTGGGCTACTTGCCCCCATGGAACGCGGTCACCGTTAGAAGGACAGGAAGAGCGTCGTGAAGGTATTCATGCTTTGGCATATTTATAAAATGCGGAGGGAGGAAGAGGCAAAGCTAATTGGGGTCTATTCAACAATGGCAAAGGCGCGCGCTTCTAAGGCTCGCCTCCTGAAAGCTAAAGGCTTTCGCGATCATCCAAGGGGATTTAAGATTTATCCAAGAGAACTGGACAGAGGTGAGTGGAGTGAAGGATTCATAACCGTTAGAATGCAGCATTATGTGCCTTCTGGATATATGCATGACAAATGCCCCCTAAGAGCGCGGCGGGTCTTATGGGAGTAAGGCATACAAAGGCGTTCTTGGTCGGATTTATTGTGTTAGGGTCCGGACTGCTGATCCAATGCGGGAATATAGATCAACTAAATGACGACGAACTGTTGGACAGACTAAATGTGTTGTCCAATGAGGGAAGAGAATGCGCTGATGATTTTTACGAAACCGCTCGTATGCTTGCCGACAGGAGATGCGGGCGGCTGGTGCCCGTGATAAAGACATATATCCGCCGTCTTAAGGAATCTGAGGCGGCCGTTTATCCCTGTCGCGAATCATCCATATATTCGTATCTAGATGACTGCATTGCCTGTTTCGAGGAGACGCCTCGTTTTAAGGATATGATCCACAGGGCGCGGAATGGAGCAAGCTGGGAAAGGGCTGATGCAATAAGGGGGTTGTCGTGTATGAGAAGCCCGCTTTCAATAAAGTATTTAGTCCCTATGTATGATGATCTTGCATATCCTGCGAAGCCGGGAGCGCGTTGGGTGTATGGTCAAAGAATATGTGATATGGCGCTTATGGCAACGGTGAATACGGTTGCCTGGGGAACGGAAGAGGTGAAGAGTGTTAGGGGAAGGCTGGAATACGAACCCTCGGAATTCGATAAATGGAAAAGGTGGTGGGAGATCCACCGTAATGATCCAATGTTCGCATGTAACCCATGAATGGGTTCAGTCACCCGGAGATAATCGAGCACGGAACGCACGAGTTTGCGAAAGGCTTCTCCATTCATCTTCCTGTGCTCGTACAGGGCCAGGGCCAGGTCGAGATCAAGGACGACATGCCAGCAGTCCCAGCCAATAGAGGGTCCGACATCTCTCCCAAATCGCGTGGACAGGCTGATCCGATATCCCTGATTCCAGTCTTCCTCGTATTTCCGCCGACGATCGTACACGGCTGCTTCGGGAATCCCTGGATCATCTCCTCCCGAAAGGGATGGACCCTCGCCGGTGACCCCACGTGCCTCCACAAGCGCCGTCTGGCAGAGGGGGGCCACCGCGCGACTCCAGAAGCCGTTCACGCGGGCCATGCACCTGGAAGCCCTCTCGTGGGAGCATGCGTGCTCGGGGAGAGGAGGAAGGGGAGGTCCGAAGTTCCAGCGATCCTCCCCATTGGCACATGCGGCCAGCCACCGGGCGGCACGATCCAGACGGCTATGGACGTCCGGGAGGAACCCCTCGGGGGATTGGGGCGGCGTATTCGGGGCAGGATTGGGCCGGAAATCCTGGCGAGAAAGAATCACCAGCATGGGTATGACCATGAGGCCAATCAGGCCCAGGACAACGGCCCTAGTGAGGATGGGGCCAGGAGTCCAGCGGGCCATGCTGCACATTATTGCCTTTTCAGGGGCGGATTTTGAGGGCCCACGAGTGGATGGCATTTCTCGCCTTTCTCCCATAATCCTTTGCCCGGTGTTCCTCGGAACACCGCCATGAGAAATGAACGGGCAGGCCGTGGGCGGGTTCAGCCTAGTTGGATATCAGCCACCGTCAACTGGACATCCAACTGAGGATCGAAGGGGAGCTCCGGCCGAAGTTGTGAGAAGGGCTCCCCCAAAGCACGCGTAGAGGGCTCTGAAAGGGCTCTGGGGGCCAGTCCGACCGAAAGCGCATTGTGAAGACCATGCCCCTCAGTCCTTGAGGGCAAAGCACCCGGGCGGGGCCGGCGTAAGGAAAGACCGAGAATAACTCCATGGAGAAATGCGTCCACGGGGATCGACCCGCCCCCCTCGGCCGGGCACGCCGCCCGGTGAAGAGGTTTCGGCGCTTAGGGATCTCGCGCGCCGGTTCGTGGAGTTCGTGGAGAAACACCTGCCCGCGGTACGGATGTAAATAGTAGCCTAAGGGCTATGTACTTGACTCTCGTAGCCCCAAGCTCTTGTGGGGCCAGCGTGCCATAGGCCACAACCGGCCGTGTTTACGAGAGTTAAGTGGATACCCCTCAGTAGCCTATCTCCGCGAGTCGAACCCCGCCCCGAAGGCCGCGCCTACCTCATCCCCTCCCGGGCGAAGACGAAAGGCTTGTACCGCCACTGCTCGAATAGCCCCAGCTGGTCCTTGTAGTGCGGGGAGCCGGACCGTTCGCTCTGGCCTGGCGCCGAGAGCGTCACCGCCCGCGGGCCCTTCGGCGTCATCTCCACGGCCACCTGGTAGGTCCCCCGGCCGCCCTTCGATTTCACGCTCCCCGCCTCGCCCCGGAAGTTGATCGAGGGCTCCTTCCAGGCGATCTTGTCCACGCCGCCGCGCACCGCCTCCTGGAGCGCGTCGCGCGCCATCTTCCGGAGGTCCTTCCCCTTCGCGTAGTCGTAGTTCAGCTTCACCAGGCTCCGCTCTCCCTCCAGCGCGTAGAGGAGCGGATTGACCAGGTACTTCAGCGTCTCCCGGCTCGACAACAGCATCGGGTCGATGAGGCCGCCGAACAGCCGCACGGCCATCCCCTTCACCCACCGCTCCGTGACCAGCGGCCCGGGCGCCCCTTCCGCCTCCATGCGGTCCCACTTCGCGAGGACCTCGGCCACCTTCCTCGACTCCGGGTCTTCCGAATCCTTCGCGGCATCGAGGATGAACGGCAGGAAGTAGTCCGCCAGGAAGTCGTGGTACGCCGTGAGCCGGGCGATCCCCGCGAAGCGCTCGAAGTCAACCTTCTCCTCCGCCTCCAGCGCGTCGATGATCTTCTTCCCCCAGAAGACCTTGCCGAACTCGGTCGGCTCCCAGGCCCGCGCCGGCTTGTTGTTCCAGTTGGCGAAGAAGCCGCACGGGGGATCCACCGCCTGCGGCCACTTCTCGAAGGGAAGGATCCCCTCCCAGTCCATCGATCCGCCGCCGTCCTGGGGGAACCGGATGTCGTGGCCCGCCTTCCGCACCGGGTGCGCCCCGCAGTACCAGAATCCGATCCTGCCGTCCGCCGCGGCGCAGAAGAAGTTGTGGCTGGTGACGATCTTCCGCGCGCCCCGCTCGAAGTCCTCGATGCCCCGGGCGAAGTTGAAATCCATCACCGCCTCGAAGGTCTGATGCTCCCGCATCCAGAAGGACATCCGCAGGGCGTGGGCCCGCAGGTTCTTCCGGTCGGGGTCGCCGGCCAGCGGCCCGTGCACCGAGCGGTAGACCCGCACCTTCTCGGGCTCCCCGCCGCGCACCTTCAGCTCGCGGTCGAGGATCTCGAACTTCCTCCACCCGCCCATGTAGCGGTACTCCTCCGGGTTGTCGGGATTCAGCTCCAGCGTGTAGACGTCCACGAGGTCCGCCCCGCCCGAGGTGGTCGTCCAGGCGATCCGGTCGTTCCATCCGATCATGACGCCGGGCACGCCGGGGAAGCTCATCCCCGCCGTATTGAGCCCCTCCGCGACGAGATGGACCTCGTTGCAGATGGCCGGCGTCCCGAATCCCATCATCGGGCCGCCGTAGAGCATCGGGTTCCCCGTGGCGGACTTCTTCGGCGCCGCGACCCAGGCGTTGGAGCCGGAATAGGCCGGGAGCCCCAGCCGCTCCCGCGCGGCGCGCGCCTCGTCGAGGCCCGCCCGCCAGGCGGCATAGGCGTCTTCGCCCATCCCGGGCGCGGATCGGAATCCCTTCTCCCTCGGCGGCCCCGCCGCGCCCCGCAGGTGGTCGTTGAGCGTGGTGGGAGCCGAAGGGTCGCTGTCCCGGAGGAGGTCCCGAAGGATCTTGCGGGCGTCCTCCTCGCCCACCTTCCGCACGATCTGCTCGAAGACGCGGGCCGCGGTGATCTCGATGTCGCCCGCCTCGCCGAACCGGCGCGCCATCATCACGCCGATCGCCACGCAGTCGGTCTCCTTCCAGGGGCGCGGCTTCTCCCCGAGCCTCTCGACCTCGGGCGGCAGGGACGGGGCGTCCCTGAGGTACGCGTTGACGCCCTCGCAGTAGGCGGCGACGGCGGCGCGGAAGCGGGCGTCCGCGGACTCGAACATCTTCCCCAGCTCCGCTTCGGTGTAGCCGTGGCGGGCGAGGTTGAGGTCGCTCGCCAGCGCCGCCCGCCCCCGCAGTTCGGCCGCCTGCCCGAGGGCCCCGCGGCGGAAGGTCTCCATCTGCCAAAGGCGGTCGGCGGCCTCCGTGTATCCCTCGGCCCAGAAGGCGGCCCGGACGGTGCGGGCGAAGATGTGAGGGACGCCCCAGGAGTCGCGGTAGACCTCGACCTCCTCGTCGCCGCAGTGGAGCTTCGACCAGCCGTCGCCGCCGCTCCCCCAGAGGGCCAGGCCCGCCAGCAGGAACCTCATCGCGGCCTCCCCAAGTAGCTCTCCAGGATCACGACCGCGGCCGCCGCGTCGGCCCGCTTCCGCCGCTCCTTCCGGCGGAGCCCCGCCTGGCGGAGCCTCGATTCGCCTTCCGCCGTCGAAAGGCGCTCGTCCCAGGGGATCACCGGCACGTCCACATGGAGCTTCAGGTCCTCGATGAAGGTCAGCGATCGCCGGGCGGCGGGGCCGGCGGTGCCGTCCATGTTGAGGGGGAGCCCCACGACGATCGTCCCCGCACCCTGCTCCTCCGCCACGCCGGCCACGTCCGCGGCGTCCGCGTCCTCCAGCGTGGGCAGGGCCAGGGCGATCCGCTCCCCGGGATCGCTGATGGCGAAGCCGGTGCGCTTCTCCCCGAGGTCGACCGCGAGCACCCTCACAGGTGCTTCTCGTGCCCCTTCTGCCGGATCTCCTCGACCAGCTTCTTCAGGTCGCCCGCCCTGGCCTTGGGGCAGACGAGGGTGGCGTCGCGCGTGTGGACCACCACGTACCCCTCCATGCCGAGGACCGCCACCAGGTGCTCCGGGTCCGCCGAGAGGACGAGCGAATCCTTCGTATCCACGGAGACGCACTTCCCCTCGATCGCGTTGCCCGCGTGGTCCTTGCCGCGCCGCTCGGCCGCCGCGGCCCACGATCCCACGTCGTCCCACTCGAACGGAGCTTCCACCATGAGCACCCTCTCGGCCTTTTCCATGACCCCGTAGTCGATCGAGATCCGCTCGATCCCGCTGTACACGCGCGGCAGGACCATCGGGAGCCGCGGGGTCCCCAGCGCGCCCCCGATCTCCCGGAGGGACCGCCCCAGCGCCGGCAGCATCTTCTCGATCGCCGCCAGGATCGCCCAGGCCTCCCACACGAAGATCCCGCTGTTCCAGTAGTAGTCCCCGCTCTCCACGAAGGCCCGGGCCGCCCCGATCCGCGGCTTCTCGTAGAACCGCCGCACCCGGAAGGCCGCCAGGCCCTCGCGCGGCCCGCGGTTCAGGTACCCGTAGGCCGTGGAGGGGCCGCGGGGCTTGACCCCGATGGCGACCAGCGCCCCGGAGCGCGCCGCCTCCCGCGCCGCCCGGAGGCCCGCGTGGAGCTTGGCGGGGTCGTCGATGTAGTGGTCCGCGGGGAGGACGGCGAAGGCGGCCTCCGGGTCGCGCCGATCGAGGAACGTGGCCGCCAGCCCCACCGCGGCGGCGGTGTCGCGCCCCACCGGCTCCTCCAGGATGTTCTCCGCGGGCAGCATGTCCAGGTCGCGGCGGATCAAGTCCCCATGCTCCCTCGCGGTGACCACGAAGACGTCCTTGGCCTCGAACATGGGGAAGAGCCGCTCCACGGTCTGCCGCACCATGGACGACCGGCCCAGGAGGGGGAGCGTCTGCTTGGGCGTGTCCCGGCGGGAGAGCGGCCAGAAGCGCGTGCCGCTGCCCCCCGCCATCACGACCGCGTAGAAGTGCTCCAAGCGGGCGGATTATAGCACCCCCCCGGGCCGGGGTCGATGATTGCCTCCCGGCGCCCCGAGGACACGGAGGGTCCGGAGAAATTCAAACACAGCGCGGCCGAGCCGCAACCCGAGGGATTGTTGCGGCGGGCCTTGGCCACGCCGAAGCGGCGGTGCATCGGCCGCGCAGGCGGGTTGCCGCGCATTGATTGATTGCGGATTTGGCCATTGACGCTCGCGGCCACGAACTCCCCCAGAAAATGACGCAATCCGTTGGGATAAAGCCCTTCCCGCACGATGCCGGGAAATCTTCGCGGCGCGAGAAGATTCTTGTCGTTCGTAGCACAGAGCGCACGGAGTCCACGGAGACACGAAGGACACCCGGACGAATGGCATCGATTCCCCTCCGTGCCCTCCGTGTTTCAATAGTCTCCGTGGCCTCCCACCCCTCCGGAGAAGCTCCGTGCCCTCCGTGCCCTCCTGGTTTCAATATTCTCGGTGGCCTCCCACCCTTCCGGAGTAACTCCGTGCCCTCCGTGCCCTCCTGGTTTCAATATTCTCCGTGGCCTCCCACCCTTCCGGAGTAGCTCCGTGCCCTCCGTGCCCTTCGTGTTTCAATATTCTCCGTGGCCTCCGTCTCCTCCGCGGCCTCGCCCACGCCAGGCCCCGGACGCGGCGTGGGCCCGGCGCTTGACACCCCCCGAGCCCGGCCGTTAAAGTGTCGGATCAACGGCCGGAGTCCATCACCGGGGAGGAACCTTATGGCATGGTGGCAATGGATCGTCCTGGTCCTCCTGATCGGCGCCATCGGCTTCTGGATCTACCTGCGCAAACAGCAGGGAGGCGGCGGCAAGCCCGGGCAGGGGGGCATCGTCCGGTAGGCCGCCGCCGGGCGGGGTGCCATCTTCCATCGGCGGGGGACGTAATTTAAATAGGAAAAGGTGTCCACGTCCCGCGCGGCCCGCGCACCGGAGGAGCGGATGATCAAACTGCTCATCAGGAACAACGAGGAGTTCCGCGAGCTTGAGTCCGGCGCGACGACCCTCACGATCGGCCGCTCCCTGGACAACACCATCGCCTTGAAGGACCGAAAGGTCTCCCGCAAGCACGCCAAGATCGAAAAGGTGGGGGAGGAATACCGGGCCATCGATCTCGACTCGGGGAACGGGACGCGCGTCAACGGCCAGGAGATCGCCGCGCCGCGCCCGCTCGCCAAGGGGGACGAGATCCGCCTGGGGCTGACGACGATCACGGTGCTCCGCGTGGGCGAAGCCGCCGTCCCCGCGCCGCCGCCCCCCGTCGCCGCGGCCCCGGCGCCCCTCCCGGCGCCCGCCGCCCCGGTCGCCGCGGCCCCGGTCCCTCCGGCGGCGCCCGTCCCGCCTCCTGCGGCGGCCGTTCCCGTCCAGCCCGCCCCTTCCGCGGCCAACGCCTTGACCGAAAGGGCCCCGGCCCCGCGCGCCCCGGCCGTGGACCGGGGCCACGCCGTCCGCTACGCCCCCCCCCAGCGCTCCGCGATCAAGTCCCTCGCCGTGGCCGCCGCGGTGCTCCTCCTTGTGGGCGCGATCGCCTGGGGCGCCTTCACCATGGTCCGGAGCCACAGCCGGGTGTCCGTGCCCCAGCCGTCCTCGGCCTCCCCCGAAGAGCCCAGGACAACGGGCCCGGACCTCGCGGAGGCGGAATCCGCCCTGGCCGCGTTCCGGGCGAAGGTCTCCGCGGGGCCCGCCAACCAGGACCTGATCGACGAGGCGGCCAGGCTCTCGCGGCAGTATGCCGACGCCTTCCCGAAGGCCAAGTTTCCCAACGGTTCCCCTTTCTCCAAGATCCACGAGGATCTCCTCATCTTCACCGACGTGGAGAAGCTGGCGGAGGCCCCGCTCCGCGAGCGCCGCTACGCGGACGCGCTGAAGACCCTGGGATCGTCGCTGAGGAACGTCACCGATCCCGGGGTGAAGGGCCTGACGGCCACGATCATCGCGAAGATCGACCGGGAGATCGCCAAGGACTTCGCGGCGGTCGACGAGGAGGGCCGGAAGATCGAGGGCGCCAAGCGCTACGCGGACGCCAAGCAGCACTACCAGACGCACGCCCCCCGCTTCCAGGGCACCGAGTACCACAGGCGGCTCTCGAACAAGCCCGCGCTCCTGGACGCGCTGGAGAAGGCCGAGGCCACCAAGCCCGCGCCCGCCCCGGAGCCGCCCCCTCCGGCGCCGCCCCCGACCCCGCCGCCCGCGGAGCCGCCCAAGGCCCCCCCCCCGGCGCCTCCCGAGCCTCCCAAGGAGACGGCCAAGCCGCCCGAGCCGGAAACCCCCAAGCCCGCGATCCCCAAGGACGCCAAGAGCCCCTGCGTCCTGAAGAAGAGCGAGAAGGCGGCCTACTGCGGGAAGTGCGACCGCGTCCTGGAAGCGGGCGACCTGCAGGACGGCGCGTGCAGGAACTGCAGGGAGAAACCCAGGAAGGTCGAGCTGTGCGTCCGGCCGTATTTCCAGGCGGACTGCCACCCCGGGAAGAAGGGCGACAAGCCGATCAGCTGCTGCGGGAAGATCCACAACGTCCCCCGTGAAGACCGGGCCCCCGTGGTCGCCGAGTGCCAGTCCTGCGGCGGCTGGGCCGACCTTCAGGGCGGGATCGGGCACAAGGAGGACTGCAAGAACCGCCTGAACGTGAAGCGGTTCTGCCTGAAGTCCGGGACCCTGCCCCACGTCGAGGAGGCGCGGTAGAGGGACCGCTCCTCCCTCCGCCTTCGACTGTTGCCCCGGACCGCCCCCCGTGTATAATCGCCGCCTCATGGACAAGCTCTCGGTCAGCCTCCTGTCGGTCTTCACCGTGGCCCTTCTGCACACGCTCATCCCCAGCCACTGGCTCTGCTTCGTGGTGGTGGGACGGGCCCAGGGCTGGAGCGCCCGGAGGACGCTCGCGGTCGCCGCGGCCGCCGGCCTCCTCCACGTGGCCACCACGGTCGCCCTGGGCGTGGCGATCGTCGTCTTCGGCCGCAGCTTCATCGCAGGCCAGGAGGCCCTGGAGCGGGTGAGCGCGATCGTCCTGATCGGCCTGGGACTGCTCTACCTGGTCACCCACCTCTTCCACGCCGGCCACCACCACGGCCGGGACCACGCGGTGACCGGCAAGGCGGCCTTCGCGGCGCTCCTCTTCTCCCTGGTCCTCTCCCCCTGCTCCGCCGCCATCCCCCTCGTGGTGGCCGCCTCCGGGAGCTTCACGTGGATCGCCCTCATCACCGGGGTGCTCCTCGTGACGACCGTGGGCGGCATGCTGATCCTGGTGGGGCTGACGTCGCTGGGGGTCGAGAAGCTCCGGTTCCAGTTCTTCGACCGCTACGAGAAGCTGATCGTGGGGCTGGTCCTCTGCGCCCTGGGCGCGCTCGTCCTCCTCCTGCACCGCCACTGACCCGCCCGCGGGGTCACTTCCCTTCCTTGAACTCCGACAGCTCCATCAAGGACTGCGCGGCGCCGGAGGATCCGCTGAAGCGGACCATCCCCGCCTTCGGCGCCAGGGCGATCTCCAGCAGGGGCTTCCCCGGGTCGGGGCCGAAACGGAAGGCCACCTGCACGGCGTCCCGGTACGTGCCGGCGGGAACCTTCACCTCCGCCATCCCCAGGTGGACGGCTTCGAGCTCGGCCTTGCCCTCCCCCACCGGGCTCTTCCACGTGTCCCCCTTCTTCGAGCCGAGCTTGTACACGCGCAGGGGGGAAAGGATCCTCCCCGCCCTGAACTCGCCCCAGAGGAGGAAGCCGTCCTCGACCGCCCACGCCATCGTCTTGACCTGCGGCTCCTTCCCCTCCTCAGCGTACTCCTTCGACTCGGTGACGACCCTCCCCTCCTTCTCATCCACGACCGTCATGACCACCTTGAACGCGGCGCCGCCCTGGGAGCGCGTGTACGTCCAGGAGGTGCCCTTGGGGAACCGGAAGAACTGCCCGCCCGTGTCCGCCTGAAGGAGGCCGGCCGCCGCCGCCAGGACGAGCATCCTCATGGCCGCCTCGCCCCCTACTTCGGCGGAGGCGCGGGGGGCGCCTGGACGAAGGACCTCGGGAGCTTCAGCTCCGTGCGGGCCCGATCGTTGAGGGGGTCCATCGTCAGGACCAGGCAGGCCAGGTATTCCTTCTGCCGCTGGAGGAAGCGGTTCTCCTTGCACCAGGTCATGAGGGTCACCAGGTCCTCGACCTTCCCTTTCGCCGCCTTGAAGCGGTCGGGGAACTGGCTGGCGGATCCCTTGCCCCGCTGGATCTCCTTGATCTCGCTCTTGTTGAGCGCGGCGGTGCCGCCGCCGATCACGAGGGTGAGGGTCTCGGCGTTCTCCTGCTTCACCTTCCCCTCGATGGACCGGCCGTCGTTCATGAGGATCCGATCCGTGGCCGTGTCCAGGAGGCCCGTCTCCAGCTCCTTCACCCGGTCGGAGCAGTGGGCCGCCTCCTGCTCGAAGCGGCCGAGCAGGTCGCCCGCGATGCGCGTCCGGAGGAAATCGACGTCGTCGGAAAATCCCCGGCCGCTCTTCAGGAGCGTGTCCATCCGGTCGCGCTCCTCGGGGGGCACGAACTTCCGGTACCCGGGATGGATCGCGTTGAACCGATCCGTGATGGACTTGACGAGCGCTTCCGGCACCTGCAGGGGGGTCGAGGGCCCCAGCAGGGGGTCTTCGATGACCACCCCCGCCATCCTCATGATCCCGAGGATCTCGATGTTCCGGTCCGGGAAGAAGAGGAAGAGCTCGACCTGGGTCGAGGCCCGCTGGACGGTGCACTTCTCGAGCGTGCCCGGCTGGCACGCCTTCATCCAGCCCTGGAGGAGGGCGATGGACTCCCCGGACGTCAGCTTGGTGAAGTCCTTGCCCAGGAACCAGAGGATCTTGTCCTGGGCCGCCATCCGCCCCGGAATGTTGTACGGGGTGCCCTTCTCCGCCAGCTTGGCCAGGCCCTCCCGGACGCGCCGCTCGTGCTCGTTCATCCGGGCGATCACCTGGTCATAGCCGTCCGCGTTCTTCTGGTGGCGGAGCACTTCCGCGGCGACGCCCGCCATGTTGATCAGCGGCACGCTCCGGTCCACGATCTTCCTCCACTCCGGCTCCGGGGGGGGCTTCGGGGTCGCGGGCGGGGGCGGATTGGCAGTCGCAGTCGCGGGCGCGGGGGTCCCCTCGGGGCCCGCCTCCTTCGGCGGGGGAGGAGTCGGCGGGGCCGCTTCCAGGATCGTCACGATGGGCCGCGGCTCCACGGGGGGCGGCGGGGGGGTCGGCGCCACGGCGGGGGCGCCCCCGGAGGAGGACTTGGGCGCGGCGGACAAGGGGTCCCGCCTGGGAGGCGCGGATTCCTCGCCCATCATGAGAAGGATCACGACCGCGATGAGGGCGATCGCGGCCACGATCGCCCCCAGGAGGATAATCATCTTCTTGCGCTTCGCCTCTTCCTGCTCCCCCCCGCCTGCGGCGGCCGGGGCCGCGCGCCCCGGGATGGGAACCCCCTCGCCGCACGAGGGGCAGGCGACCACCGGGGCCGGGTTGGCGTCGGAGAAGAAGAACTTCCAGCCGCACCGGCACGTGAGCGAAATCCTGGCCATTGGATGGCTCCTCCCTCAGTTCAGAAAATTATACGAACATCGGGGGGGGGCGACCAGTTCAATCGTCGAGGTTCTTCCTTTGTATGCGTTCAGTCCCTGGTCGTGGCCAGAATCGAGAATCAAGAATCGAGAA
>CAYNDR010000051.1:10016-24922 GCA_964395295.1 uncultured Planctomycetales bacterium | reverse complement strand
GGCCATGGGTTCGGCCTTCGGGGCGGGCGAGTCCTTCGGAACGGCAGGCTCTACGATCGTCTGAGCCGCGGGGCTGACCTCGGTCTTCTGGCCGCTCTTGGGGGCCGCGTACTTCGGGGGCTCCCCGTAGATCGGCGCCACGACGGCGCGGGACTTGGTCCCGTCCTCGGCCGTCGAATCGAGGACCGCGAGTTTCTCGAAGAGATGAAGGGTCAGGACCTTCCCGATCCCCGCGACGCCCAGAGTCTCGCGAAGGAGATTCGGATCGAGGAGGATCGAAGCCAGGGGCTTCGTGTCCGGGAAGATATTGGAGAAGTCGGGGTATGGGGCGTCGAGCGGCTTCACGTCGAACGAGCGCGGCTTGTCGCCGTCGATCGTCACGATCGCGAGCTTCTTGCCGTTCTTGACGAGCGCCGCGTACTGGCGGACGTCGGCGTGGTCCTTCCCCTTGGGGAGGACTTTGAGGATCTCCTGCGCGGTCTCGGCCGGCAGGATGAAGGGATTGGAGTCGCCGTTGGCGAACGTCGCGCCCGGGACGGAGAACTTCTTCTCATCGACCTTCGGGGCGGCGATCTCGACCAGGCGCTTGCCGTCCGAGGCGACGGTGACGTTCCTCTGGGGATCCACGTAGATCCCCGCGAGGCCCGGGTAGCGGTCGTTTTCCCCGGCGATCCGGTGAATCGTGAGGTTCTCTTTCGCGAAGAACATGCAGGTGTCCTCTTTTCGAGACGCCCGCGGGACGCGAGGCGTCGGGACAAGGCTTATGAAGTCAGGCGGCCCCGACGCCGAAGCGCCGGGGCCGCCTGGGAAGAGGGAGTGGAACGAGGCGCTGAGCGCCTAGTTCGAGAGCGCATGACCCCCGAGGAAGGGGAGCATGAGCTTGCGCATCTCCTGCCTGGTGAGCTGGTCCAGGGTCCTCCCCTGGAAGCGGCAGCGGGAGAGGGTGTCGAGGTCCTCGTCGGAGATCCGGAGATTCCGCGCGAGGTCCCTCGCGAACTTGAGCTGGCCTTCCGTGGCCTGCTCGGACGGCGCGTCGGCCGCCTTGGGAGGCTCGACCGCGGACGGGACCGCCGCGGGCTCGGCCTTGTCGGCCGGGACCGGGAGGATCTCCGCCTGCGCCTCCGCCTCCTGGGGCTTGGGGTCCTCGGCCGCGGCGGGCGCCGGGGCCGGAGGCTTGGACCGGGCGAGGACGGCCTCGACGAACCAGGTGGAGTCGCCGTGCTTCTTGCGCTTGTCGCTCCTGGACTCCACGATCTGGAGGTCCATGACGGAGCCGACGGCCTCCCTGGGATCGGGCTTCTCGCCCTTGAAGCACTTGCCGTAGTCGTACCAGACGCCGCCGGTCTTGAGTCCCGCCGGGTTGGCGCTCTCGATCGAGACGCCTTTCAAGACCCTGCGAGGGGCCTTGGCCGGAGCGGGGGGCGCGGGGGCCTGGACGACGGGTGCCTGCGTGGGGGTGGACGCCATAGGGGGTGTCCTCCATGCGTTGTTCGCAGGGCCTGGCCCTGCGAAGAGTCGAGAAACGTCCCGCCAGAACGCCCTGGGCAGCCTGAGCACGAGGAGACCGGCCGCGAGCCAGAAGAGGATCTTTCCCATGAGGGCGATCTTCTCCGGCACGGCGGGGACGGCTTCCGTGGGCGGCGGCGTCGGGTCGCGCGGGCGGGGGGTGACCTTCACGGTGACGAGTGCGGGCATGGGGCCTCCCTTCCCTTCCGGGATCAGGCGGCCATGCGGGGGAACCGGCTTTCGAGGCGCCGGATGAGGCGGGCCTTGGAGCGGCCCGGCTTGGGGGGGAGCCACACGACGTTGAGCCACCGCGGGTCGAGGAGGGTGTTCCCCGAGCCCGGGCGGCCGGGTCTGGAGCCATGGGAGAAGGGCATGGAGCTGCGGACCTCCGCCCCGTAGGGCAGGAAGTTGCTCCAGAGGATCTCGCCCGTCCGGGTGGTCTTGGGCTTCACGACCGCCCACCAGGAGTGCTTCTTTCCCAGGGCCGCCAGGTGCACGGTCTCCGAGACTTCCGGAGTCACGTAGTTCCTGTAGGCCGAGAAGAGCCTGTCGTAGTCCCCCCACGCGAAGGCGTGGAGGAACCGGGGGTCGGCGTGGCGATGGACGTCGCGTTTCATGGAAGGGTTCATACGGCCTCCCAAAGACCGCCCCCTGCCCGGGGCGGTGAAGGACACCACCCACGGAGCAGCGCAGGCCGGCCCGGGGGCCGGAGGAAGGTTAGGCCGCGAGTCTCTCGGCCTCAACGGCGGCAGAGAGATCGTGCAGGAACGTGCCTCGACCGAGCTGGCCGGACGGCGGGGAGAAATGGGGCTTCGGGAAGATCGGCTTGAGCGTCCCTTCCACGAGCTCGTACTCCAGCCAGGCCAGGGCCTGGTGCGCCGTCTCGACGTCCTGGGGATCGCCCGTCGCGAACTGGACGAGCGCCAGGGTCTGGAGCGCGTCCTCCCTGTGGTCGGGGTGTTCCATGAGGGAGGGGAATTCGCGCCTGGCCAAGTCGATGAGGCAGGCGCCGATGAGGTAGTGGTGCATGCCGGCCCTCCTTTAGGGCGACAAAGTGCCGCCCCTGCCCAGGGCGGCGTTTCCTTGGAAATACCGCCCCGCGGGCAGAACTGCGGGGGCTCGACGCTGGAACGTTACGTCACGCGGCCTCCGAGGGAGCCGGAGGCGCCGGAGCGCTCTCGGCCCGTCGAAGGTGGATGAGGAGAAGCCTCTTGAGGGCCTCGACCGACCGGATCGCATGGTCGGTCTCGTCGAGGGCCTCGGCGAGGGCTTCCCGGGCCCAGTCGGCGTCGATCGCCCGCTCGTCTCCAGGCGCGAGGGCCAATTGGCGGACCGCGAGCATGTGCTCGAGGTACGCTTCGTTGACCGGAAGCGCGGTGGAGCCTGATGAGCGGAGGCGAAGCGACCCATCCTGGGTTCGTGCCAGGCGGAAGCCGGTATGCGCGGCTTCAGCCCGAGAGTTCGGGACCTCCATGAGATCCTCCATGATGACCGTCGCTGGGAGGTGTCGGGCCATCCGGTCTCATCCTGCCCGTTTCACCTAGTCCGCGCGGATCGCGCGGCGGATGCAGGCGAGCAAGGACTCGATGTCCTGGATGGACCAGGGGCCGAGCTTCATGCGACGGCAGAGTTCGATCCTGGCGGCCAGGCGCCGCTCATGGTCCCGGAGGGAGGCGAGCCTCTCTTCGGGAGTGGGACACCGGCGCCAGAAGCAGGACAAGGGAGACATGGTCTCTCCTCCTTCGTGCGCGGCAGCCGGGCCGTGGAGAACCGCGTCCTTGGCTGCCGGGATTGAGGTGAACGGCAAGCGGGGGTGTGCGCGAAGGCCTCAGCCCCGCATGCATCGAGACTCCCGGTTCCCTGTCGTGGAGAGGGCGCCGTAACGAAGTATCGGATCGCCTCTCCCGGGCAGGGAGGAGCGGGAGAAAAAGAAAAGACCCGTCTCGAATCCGCCAAAACCGCACAGATCCGAGGGGGTTGAAAAAGGCCCGATTGTCAAACAGCCTATATCTTCTGTCGCCTTATGCGGCCTCGTCGTTCTTGCGCTGGCGTAGGCCCGGATTCTCCTTCGCCTCCTCGTCCCCCGAAGCGAGGGCGCGGCTCAAGGCCCTGGCCAGATCCTCGTCGAGGACGGGCCTCTCATCGCCCTGGGACTGGGCCGCGCGCGCCACGGCGTCCTCGTCCGCCTCGGGGACGAACTGCCAGCCCGTGACGGCGTCGCAGACGAGTTCGAGGTCGGACGGGCCCAGGAGGGTGTTGCCTGCGGAATCGGCCTGGGCCGCCTCTTTCCATGTGAGCCAGTTGGGTCGTTCGATCCAATCCCCCCGACGGCACACCGTGCCGTCCACGACCTCCCCAAGGCGGCTCCCGAAGGGGAGGATCTCGACCCACTCCTTCCCGTCCACCAGGCGAATCGTCATGTCGCTCATTCGTCGGCCTCCACATCCCTAGAAGGGGCTCCGGGCGTTTTGGGACAAAATCAATGCAGATTGGGATTTCAGAGCGCTTATTTATGCGTCCAGATAAAAGTGCCAGGAAGCACTGTTACTGACCCTTGCGATGGATAGGTGAAGGTGGTTATACGTAAGCTCATGTGTGTCAAGCTAACGAGCATGGGATGACAGCTCCAAGAGCGCGTTCGTGCCGTTGGGGAGCGTCGCATGGATAGCCAGAGACTCCAGCAGCCTGGAAAGGACCGATCGAAGTCGTCGGACGCGCCCCCGCAGGATCGCCTCCCCCAGCTCCCGGGCGAAGCAGCCGAGAATCTTCAGGCCATTCGAGGTGCACATCTGGATCCACGGGATCCCGAAGCGCTGGGACGCCAGCCACAGAGCGATGCGGGACAGCAGCGCCGCGCAGAGACTCGCGTAGATGAAGCAGAGGACGATCTCCTCCTTCTCCGAGGACAGCCGATCGATCCGGCAGATGCTTTTCCACTCCTTGAAGAGAAGTTCGATCTGCCAACGCAGCCGGTAGATCTGCCCGACCTCTTCTGCAGGGAACGACTCCGCCTCCAGCGACGTTACGTACCAGTGGTAGATTTCGAGTTCCTTGTCCCAGAGGCCGACCACGCGCAGGGTCACGGCGCTCGGGCCCTGCCCGAAGGAGGCATCCAGGTCCACGACCCATCCGCGATAGATCCTGCGATTGAGCGGTCCCCCGACGTGCCGCTTCCGGCAGCCTCGACGCACCCCCCGTCCCGTTGGCCGATTCCTTCAGCCGGGTCAGGAAGTGGCCGCCGTCTTCTTTGATCTGTCGGAAGAGGGTGTAGTTGAAGTACCCCAGGTCGAACATGACCAGACGATCCTTGACCCACTGTCCGAACAGCCCTCCCTTGGCGTCGTGCACCCGCTCGGCGGTGATCCGGAGGCGCTCGGCCTGCTTGAGCGACAGACTCATCTGGGCGTGGATCTTCAGGACAGCCTTGCGCACGTTGCTGCGGCAGGCCGGGAAGAGCTTGGCCAGCCGGTCCGCCACCTTGATCGTCGTGGAGTCCAGCAGGCTGATATCCTTGAAGTTCTGATAGGCCTCCGGCAGGGGCTCGTTCATCCGCTGGAAGACCCGCCCCAAGACCGTCTGATAGACCCGCGAGAAGAAGGCGACCGCCGTGGACTGCTTGAGGCGGTCGTGGACCGCCTGGCGGCTGACCGGATCGCCGCCGAAGAGGCCGGCCAGCCGGGTGACGCCGGCCTGGGTGCGCTCGGATTCGGTGCCGTAGCTCAGAACCATCGCCCAGAACAGCTGGACCGGTTTGAGCTTCCTGGGCTCCCGCTTGCGAAACCTCGTGGACTCGGCGGCTTGGGAGATCGTTTGCGAGTTCAGGATCTGCCGCCAGATGCCGAAGAAACGGATAGACTTCACAAGAGCCTCCTTTGCTGGGATGTCTTTGCCGGACAATCCCTACCATCGGAGGCTTTTTCATTGGACTTGAGCCTTTATCGCCCGTCAGCGGCTACGACCGGTGACCGGCAACCGGGAAAACGGCCGCCGTTAGCTTGACACGTATGTACGTAAGCTGTTGTCTCGAGTGACATACGAAAGCCCGTTTCATCCACCCTACGCAACGGTCAGTATGTTGCATTTCTCTCCCAACAATGATAGTCTCCCCTTGTTATGGATCTATTTAACTTGGCCCCGCTTACTCAGCGTCGTGGAAAGGGTGCGTACGGCGGCCATGAATGGAAGTCGATTAACAATAGCCTTCTCTCCGATGAGGGGAGGCGATTGGGTGTTGTGTTTTTTCCTATAGATGACTCCAATAAGGATCTCTACAAGATTGCTGATGGATACTCACCAGGCGGCTTGGTCTTTCCAGGAAAGAACTATGGAGGTGAAGCGTTCCAGTACCATTTCTGTGGTAGCCCCATTCCAGTCGCAGCCCGAAGGGCTTTTAATGGCAAGATAGAGAGACTTGCAAAGTTAAAGTCTCATCCTGTACGAGTAATTATTCTCCTTACGCCAGAAAATCCTGAACCTCCCGACGTTGAGTGGATCATCAAGCTCGGCAAGAAGTATTCTCCACTAAGAATTGCACACTGGGGGCACACTTATTTCGTCGGGCTTCTCTCGCATCATCCAAACCTGCTTAACCGAGTATTCCCAGAGGTCATCGTCGCAGACTTGCCTGCGATGTCCCATCTTGAAAGTATGAAGGAATCCTTTATCAGGCCACTCTCAGACCAGTGCAGGGATCTCATCAACAAGTATACCGTGCCGAACTATGTTGTAGATATTACACCTATCCCAAAGAATGGCCCCAAGGGAAAGATATTCCAAGAGCCGCAGTCATCCAGGGTCAATATATTCACTATGAACATAATTCCCGATGAATTCAGTAAATCGCTTCTGTACAGTGACTTGGAAAATCACTACCCGGGCTTGTTGCACAACCTGGAAATAGCTTATAAGGTTCAGCGTGAGATGGCCGAAGTAGCAGAGAATGGGATCGCCATGGTTATGGATAAGCTTAGGCGGAAGTTAAACTTAAAGGAGCACAGTCTCTCCGATAGAGAACCCCCTTGGGCCTCATACGAGTCACTGGCAAGGTTCATCTTTAGCTGGGCGTTGTGGCCGATCTGGCCAAACCAGTACATTCGTCACGATGAAGAGCGGAATGAAGTGATAGCCAACATTGGGGGTGCCACGATGGCAAAAGGTTTGCGGGATGATTGTCTGGCGGTTACAAGGGCCGCAGACGAGGTTACCGAGGACCAGAGTATTAAGGACGCCGCAAAGACGCTTGCTGAATCGATGAATTCACAGAGTCAACTCCTCCTCGGGGTCTACAACACGACTCAAGAAATACTTCTCACCCAGAGGCTTGTGGGAAGGTGCATGTACTCATGACCGACCTCCATAGAATCTAGATCGTTCATGTCCTTCACCGCCGCCAGGATCGCAAAGCTATTCAGCCGCTCCAGTGAGGAATGCAGCAGGTAGCCACGCTTCCAAATATCCTCCACCACCGGCTCGAATACGTTAAGGGTTGTGCCCCCTTCAGCATCATCTCCCTCGAATAGGCGGTCATAGGGGGTCCTTCGGTCGCTTGGCCTTATCCAGAAGCCTGCGTACTATTCTGTCGAAACGTTATCCCGCCCAAGGCAAGGGCGGAACGGCGGCCCACCAACAAGACGCGCTCCCTGTCTCCCGCGAATCGACCTCCCTTTTGTCCCAATTCCGCCGCTGGTCCTTCTAGGGATGTGGAGATGCATGTGAGCCCTGAGCCAATGGAGGCGAAGACGATGGACCAGAAAGCGACACCCCCCGCCGGCGGGGCCCCGCCGGCCGCGGCGCCGCCCGGGAATCCCGCGTCCATGCCGATGGACCGGCTGCCGCGGAGCGTCCAGCATGTGCTCTCGTGGCTGTCCCTCCAGGACTACCGGCTCGTGGAGACCGCCGTGTGCCACCTGCCGATCACCCGGGACATGGTCGGCGTCGTCCGCTTCACCGACGCGATCTGGACGGTGGCGCGGAACGCCGAGCACCGGACCAACGACCGGATCACCGGCACGGAGATGGACCGCTTCCGGGAGCGCCTGGACCGCGCGGTCCACGATCTCATGGACGTGAGCGTGGAGCTCGCCCAGCGGGCCCGGCTCACGGAGGTCCAGCAGCGCTACAAGAAGATCCTCAGGCGCTTCGGCTACCTGAAGGACTCGGCGCCCGACCGCGCGGTCGCGCCGGCCGAGGCGCCGGCCGCCTAGCCTCGCGGAAAGGCCCGCGGGGCGGCTCTTTGACAACCTGAAACTTCTTTTCACCCTTCCCTCCGCGGGAGAAGAGGGGTTCCTCCCTTTTCTCTTCGCCCCCCTCCCGGGCGGGCTCACGGCCCAAGGTCCTACCGCCCCCTGGGGCGCGGGACGCCCGGAATCGGGAGCGCGTGACTGCCTCATGATCCGCATCCCCACTCCACTCTCCCTTCCCCTGCACGCGCTCCCGGCTCCGGGTGTCCCGACGCCGCCGAGGTCGAGCGGGACCTGTGGACCCTTCGATGGAGGAGCTCGCCATGGATGTGAGGGGGAAATCGCGCTGGGGTTTTCGGAAGCACGGCCGGTCCGGCAGGTGCCAGGCCACGGCTTCAAGGATGCGCCCGGAGCGGTACTTCGAGACTCTGCTCCGGGAAGTGGCCCGGAAGATCAACTACATCTACCGCCTCGCCGGCCGGCACTTCGAGGCCAAGAAGTTCTGCCTGGACCTCGAAGCCCTGGTCAAGGACCTGTTTACCCGACCCCCGCGCCGGGCGTGAAGATTTCCTCCCCTTGCGGTGCAGCCTTCGCGCGCCCCGCCGGGGAGGATCTCCCCGCGCCCTTCAAGCGCGCACGGAGGCACTCATGGACATTTTCGACATCAGCGAAGTCGGGACGGCCAGACCGTTCGATTTCATCGAGCCCGACCAGGGCTTCGCCCACGGCGTGGACGAGTGGCTGGCCGGGCGGATCCCGGAGAGCTGGTATCGCGCCTACCGGAAGCCGATCCGGATCCTCGCCAACAGCCTGTCCCGGTACGCCGTCCAGACGCTGCTCGCCCGCGACGACTGGAAGACGGGCCGCGAGATCGCCTGGGAAATCGAAAAGCTGATCGAGGAGAAGCACGGCTTCCGTCCGACTCTGCCGCCGGTGGACCTCCGGATCGAGAACGGGGGCGTCGCCGCCTGGCGGCACGGGAGGGGCCAGTTCCTGGCGATGCCGTGCAACGGGTGCGGAGAGATCGTGCCGGCGTACTGGCTCGAAAACGCGAACGATCGGGCACGGGCCACTAGGCTCGAACGGCGGCATCCGGCGATCCCCTTCATCCATCCCCGCGCGGGAGTCTATTTCGAGCACGGCGAATTCGTGGGCTGCTTCTGCTTGGAATCCGAGATGGTTCCCGAGGTCCCGGAGGAGAGACGTGAGACGGCCTGACGCATGGTCGTGGCGCCTGGGGAATTGGGCCGCCGTCGTGGTGGTCCTGGCCCTTGGGATCGGGGTCGTGGGCGCGCAGGAACGCGCGGCCGTCCGCGGCCCGCGGAAGGACCGTACACTCTGGTTCTTCTTTGCGCCATCGCAAAGGGGGCTCGCGAAGGAGGTCCGGCGCATCGGTGAGGTTCTTCGAAGCCATCCGGAGATAGGCTTCCGCCCCTGCCTGGTCGTAGACGACTGGAGCCTCGTCCGGAGGCCCTCCCAGGACTTCGCTGAAACCGTCAAGGCACTCCGATCCCTTATCGGCCCCGAGTTCTCGCTCCCCCTGTGGGATGACGAGGGCCTGGCGCTGGCCCGTGCGATCGGCGTCGAGCGGGTGCCGGCGTACGCCCTCATCGAGACGGCCCCCAAAGGGGGCACGCGGAGGGCGCACCTGGCCTACGGCCAAGGGGCCAAGATCGAGGAGATCCTCCGATGCAGATGAAGGCCACAAGCGCAGGTACAGTCCTCTGGGTCTTCCTTGCTCTCCCGGCCCATGGACAGGAGGACGCGGCGCGCGCCCTCTTCCGCGCCGAACGGATCAACTTCTGGGGCGAGACGAAGACGAGGCCGCCTTCCGATCGGACCGAGGAGTCGATCTGGGCCGAGCCGATCCGGACGCCCGACGGGCGCGTCTCGGTCTACGTCCCGCCGAAGCCGGTCCTCGCGTTCCTGGAAAAGCCATCGCGCGAGATGGGGGAGAAGTACCTCGCGTGGCAGGAAGAGCGGATGCGGAAGCTCAAGGCCGCTATAGAGGTCCTGAAGAAAATCCAGGCAGAGCGCGGCGCGGCGGCGGGCCGATCCCCTGAGGGAGAGGTCCTCTACTTCAAAAGGGAAGGATGCCCATGGTGCCGGGAAGAGGACAAAGTCCTCGCCCAACTCACCAAGGACCATCCCAGGGTCAAGGTACGTCCTGTCTCCCCCACCGAGGCCCCCGAACTGTGGAAGGAGTACGGCGTCACCGTGGTCCCGACGCTTGTCGTCAAGAGCCCGCAAGGGAAGGCGGTCGTGCTCCGGGGATTTACACCGTCGGCAAGGATCCTCACCGCCTTCCAGGAGGTGCCCCGTGACAACCAGTAGACCGGCGCTCTTCGCCGGAGCCCTCGTCTTGGCGGCGACGGCCTGGCCGCCCGAAACGCAGGCGCAGGACCTCTTCGACCGCGCAAGGGCCCAGGCCGCGAACTCCCAGAAGGCCGGGTCCGCCCAGGTCTACCGCAATCCCGACCGGATGGACCTCCGCCTCGGCGCGACCTTCCCCACGGGCACGGTCGTGCGGGACCAGGGCTACGGACGCCTCGGCTTCGAGGGGGTCTTCGAGAGCGACTTCGCCTGCGGGAAGTTCGACGTCAAGGCCAACCTCAAGAGCCTGGTGAGCAAGGAAGCTCGGGATGAGTTCCTGGAGGCCCTTCTGGGGGCGGTCGAGAGCGAACTCATGTACAACGCCCTGGTCCTGGCCTGCGAGACGAGCCCGACCGCCTGCCAGGCCTTCCAGCACTCCCGGGTCAACGCCAACGCGCTCCTGGGGATCGGCTACGACAGGTGCGCCGCCATTGAGGCCGGGATCCAGGACGGCCTCCAAGCGGCCCGGGCGCAGTCGATCAAGGATTGCCTGAATCGGAAGGCCGACCAGAGGATCCCCCTGGACGAGGCCCAGCGGGCGTGCGAGAAGGCGAACGACGTGAGCGGCCTCCTCGGAGGTCGGGTCGCGGAGTTCAACCTCGGCCAGGAGCTGGTCCGGGCCTTCAAGCTCGAAGGCGTCGATGCCCGGCACGCGGAGACGCTCCTCTCGAAGCTCCGGTACACGCCGCAGGGGGTCAAAGGGGAGGTACAGGCCGACGCGGTCCTCCAGGAATACGCGAAGATCGAGAAGGAGATCGCCCGAGCCTGGCTCCAGGCGACTGAAACCGCCGCCCGCAATCCGAACGCCCAGCTCGACCCGGAGGGTGAGAAGGCCATCGCCCCCACCTGGACGTCGGGGCCGCTTCGGATCGGGCTTGAGAGGATCGCGGCACTGCGCCCGGACGTGCGCCGCCTCCGCATCGAGCTTCTTTCCGCCCGCGCCGCCGCGGTGGAGATGACCCTGCGGGTCCAGAAGCTCGAACGGTACCTGGCGGGGGCGGAGATCCTCCCGCAGACAAGCGACGAGCGGAAGAAGGAGATCGCCCGAGAGCGGGGCCTCCTGCGGCTCCAACTCGGGCACATGGACGAGATCGTCGCGCGGAAGGAGGCTTACAACAAGGACCTCCTGGACGCCCTGCTCCACGGGGAGGGCACCGAGCACGGCCAGGCCGCGGCCCAGCTCGGCCGCGGGCGGTCCGAGGACATGGACGCGCGGATGCGCCGTGAGGCCGCCGCCCCTTGGGGTTCCAAGCGTGGTCGCTGAGAGAGACCCATGAGGCTTTTCATTGCTCTTCCAGCCCTTCTCGGCGCGGGGTGCCTCGCGGCGCCGGCGACCGGCGGCGCCGAGCTGCCCCAGTGGGAGGAGTGCAGGCTCGTAGGATGGCGCCTCACGGAGCGGCCCTATGGCCTCATTGAGGACTCCTGGAAGAACGCTGAGGATGGCACCCTCCCGCCCGCCGAGGTCGCGCTCGTCTACGAGGCCTTGTACCGACGGCCCGAGAAGCCGCCTGCCGAAACCCCGATCGAACCGGGCTGGGGTCCGCCCTGCGGTCACAAGGTGCGCGCGAGCTACGAAGGCCCCGCCAGCCAGGGCGTGGGCAACCGCGTGGAGATGAGCTTCTGGGTGGAAGGGGGCATCGAGGCGGCGCACGTGGTCGAGCTTTCAGGGTCGCATGGAGGGATGGTGGTCCTCGATGTGCGGGGCGCCGTGCCCCTCGCCGGGGCGCCCGGGAAGTATGTCGTCGAGGGGGGCGCGAAGGCCGTCGTGGCTTTCACGTCGCGCGTGGCCGGGCGCGGGGGGATCGAGGTCTCGGTCCTGGGCGAAGTGACATCGTCACCGGGGGGAGGTGGAACCTCCCCAGCGGTCAGGGAAATGGTTCAAGGTTCTATTCGCCCTTTGAGGGCGAGGAAGGAGAAACCATGATCGGTCCGTCGTTGGTCGGCGCGGCGTGGCAGGAACCCGTGAAGAGCGCCCCGGAGCGGAGCCTCTACCGGGTCCTCCTCCCGTGCAGCATCTTCGGCCAGGTCGCCTGTCGCATCGTGGAGAACGCGAAGCGCGACAAGGACCAGGCCCCGACCCATCTCATGTTCCACAGCCCGATCGGGGGCGAGGACGTGAAGGTGGGCGCCTTCTGGGCCCGCACCTCCCCCACCAGCGGGGCGGAGTACCTCGCGGGGGAGATCGATCCCGCCGCGTTCGAGGTGGCCGAGCTCCGGGGCGGCGCGAAGGTGGACGGCCGGAGGATGGGCGGCCCGGTCCGGGTGCGCCTGAGCCGGAACACCAACCGCGCGAGCGACCGGAGCCCCACGCACCACCTCTGGATCATGACGCCGGCGAGGAAGGCCCAGGAGCCGGCCAAGGTGTCCGAGTCGCCCGACGTCCCCGTCGAGGAGGACCTCGATCCGGAGGTCTCCGGCGAGGAGGTCGTCGAGGAGCACGGGCAGTAGATCCCAGGTGCAGGTTCCCCGGATCTTTTCCTTCTCTTCTTTCTGAAAGGGAAAAGGAAGGCTGCGTGTGTGGCCCATTCACCACAGGAGTCGTTGCCCCCTCGGTCGAGGGGGATGGAGTGGGCGCGTGGTGGAATTGGCATACACGCACGGTTGTCAACCGGTGTGCCGCAAGGCATGGGGGTTCGACTCCCCCCGCGCCCACCTTCCGGTTGGCAACCCCTTCCCTTTCCACCCAGATCGCTGATTGACCTTGAACGGCGCAGGAGTTCGGGTAGAATAGATTACGTTGACAACCGTGTGCTGCCAATCCAGCACGCAGGAAGAGGCGCGGCGACGACCCGCGCCTTTTCTGTTTTTCCGAGGCCCTCTTGACCTACCAGGCAGGAGGGCGTAGGATTCCTGTTGCGGTGCGACAACCGTTGCTCTTGAAGCAGGGAAACGGCGGCTGGTAACACGGCCGCCGTTTTCACATTCCAGCGCTACTCGTTGCCGCCGACGGCCAGGTAGGTATTTCGGAACGCCTTCAAAGCCTGCTTGCGCTTGCGCGTCCAGTCGTTGTGTGTGTACACCTCGTGCCACTTCCAATCGTCGCCCCAAAGATAGGCAACATAGAAAAACTTCTTCCGCACAAGGACACGGCCTACAACCCGGTTCTTGCATTTGAGGCGGACCTCTGCCTTCCCGACGCCCTTGGGCTCGTCCATGTCCTTGCCGACGTCCCGAATTTCGTTGACCACTTGGGCACAGATGTTGCGAAGCTTCTTCGAGTCCGTACGCGATAGGATAGTCTCGATGGAGACCGGAGGGCTGTAGCCCTCCTCGGAGTCGCTGATGATCTCCTTGCAGACGAGTCCCAGGTCACCGCCGGCCTTGACGACCTGATACTCCACGAGCTTCACTTCGGGTTCGAGGTAGCGGACGGCGCGGCGGAGTCGGTCCGAGAAGGAGCCCGCGACGAGAATGAGGCGGGGCTCTTCCTCCGGATCGATGCGGGCCTTCGTCTTGTAGGTCTCAGCCACCCGGTCCCGGTTGGACTGAACGTAGTGAAGGTACTCGAGGGCCTGGACGAGCATCCCGTCGTCTTCCCCGATCTTGAGCTCCATGACGGTCAGAATGGCGTTCTCGTCAACGGCCAGGATGTCAATGTACTTGCCCGCGGCGTTCAGTTGATGGCCCAGATAGACGAGGCCTGGTTCAATCGCATTGATATCATCGCTGATAAGTTTCTCGAGTTCTCGTTCCGCCAAATCATCGATCTTCTGAATCTTGAGGACCACGAATGCCCTTCCTTTCCGAGGCCCCGCAACAGTATGTGCGCTATTGTACTCAACTCAAAGATAGCTTCAAGCACTCTTAACAACGTCGTGGGGCCCTTGGTGAGTCGGCTGGCCGTCGACCTTCTCGGATTCCAGACCTCCTGACATAGGGGAGTCGGAAAATGTCCGCTTTTCCCCCTACGGAGGGGGGTCGGCAACGCTGAACCAGAGGCGTAGATTGACCCCGGGGAACACCGTCGGCGTCGCGTTCAGCTCCTCGCACAACCGGGCGATCGCCCGGGTCCGGTGCGGCGAACTCTGCGCCGCCAGCTTCACCCTAAGCTCCGTCTCCGTGACCTCCAGGTCCGCCGCAGACGTCAAGGCCGCCTGAATGAGCGTCCGGCCCTCTTGGTTGGCCCGCCGATAGTGCGGCGCCACCATCCGCACCAAGTCGCTCTCCGCCTGGTAGGCCACCATCTTCAGGATGTTCGTCAGGTGCTTCCGTTCGGTCGAGAGCTTCACCACGGCGCCCTTGACCGTCTGGGCGACCGGCACGCGACGAGGCACCTTGGCCCGACGCTCCTGGAGATCGCGGATTTGGCACATCATCTCGTCGAGGCGTCGGCCCAACTCGGCGTTGGCGATCTTGAACCCGCGGATCGTCCGTCGGCGTTCCTCCGGGTTGACCAGGGCCTCCAGCCCGTAAGCCGCCGAGAGCGACTTAAGCTCCTCCATCTTGGCGCGGTACTTGGCGTCGATCGCCCGCCACTCCGGATTGGGAACCTCGCGCGCCGGATCGGCGGTCTTCACCGAATAGTCCACCAGCGCGTCGAGCGCGTACTCCTCCCGCAGGTATTTGAAAAAATTCTCCTGGCGCCAGCGTTCGAACATCCGCCAAGCGACCTCGATGGCGCGAAGGTCCCGCCGGGAGGTCACGATCGGCGTCTGGTGGCTCCCGTCCTCCGACAGGCGCGTCACCTGCCGCAGCCGGAGCGCCCCCTTCAGGAACTGCACCCCCTGGTCGGCCAGCAGGTAGCGGACCCTCCGACCCCCGATCCGACCGGCATGCTTCTGGAATCGCGACCGCGCCACCTTGCGGGACCGCCCCTTGCGGTAGGTCAATAGATCGAACCCCGCCGCG
>CAYNDR010000051.1:0-10006 GCA_964395295.1 uncultured Planctomycetales bacterium | reverse complement strand
GCGATCAGCTTTTGGAAGAGCCTTGGACTCCACCCGCCCCTATCAAACACGATGGTGACCTGCCGCTCGCCGACCAAGGATCGCACCTCGGTGAGGATGTCCGGCAGCATGCGGCAGAGCCCCGCGTTGGCCTCGGCGGTCACCACGAAGAGGGGATCCCCCTCCCGGTCGTTGACCCAGTAGTCTGTCGTGGCGGGCATGGAAAGCCTCATACGGGGCACGTGGGCCTTCGGAATGGCCTTTTGGCCGTGGTAGACCCGGACGTGGCCGTCGACGTAGAGGAACCCCAGGGCCTTCCCCCGCTCCTGGACGCGGCGGTCGGCCAGGGCGCGCCCGAACTCGGCGGCCTTCCCGAAGGAGGCAAGACGGACGAGTTTTCGGCGCACGGTCTTGACTTCTGGCGCCCGGTCGAGGCCCAGGACGCGGCCGAGGTCCTGCGGCGCACGCTCCTTGAGGCCTTCGGGTCTCTTGATGCGCAGGAGCGCCATCAGGACGAGCGTGACGAGGGTGGTGCGCAGGCCGTAGTAGGCGGGGCCGGGGGTGGAGCGGGTGCGGCGGGCGCATTCGCGCACGCCGCCTTGGAGGAGTGCGGGGATGGCGCGGCGGAGCCCCGCGTGAGGGACCCGGTCCTTGGACTGGAACAACGGCGCCGCGTCCTCGAGCAGCCCCAGGGACGCGAAGAAGCGATCCATGACGCGGTTCATGGGATCGGTGTCGGAGGTGGTGGGCAGGTCGTCTGTCGGAAAAGCGGACAGTTTTGGGTCCGCAGCAGGAGGGGATGGAGCGGAGGCCGTTTCCGAGGGGGATTTCGAAAAAGCGGACAGTTTTGGGTCCGCACCTGCCGGGGTGAATGGGAGATCCGGCTGGAGTGGCTTGGGGTCGGTCCACCCCAATCGCTTGAGCCCTTTGCGGATGGCTTTCTCAGTCACGCCCAGGATACCGGCGATCTCGCGGTTGGAGAGGCCCTTGGACTTGAGGCGCTGAAGGCGCAGTAGACGGGAGGTCTCGCGTCGAGGGCGCCCTTGGGGGTAGCCCCGGGGTTTCCCCAGCGCCGCCATGCCCCCTTCCTCGTAGCGCCGCTGATACCGGCGCATGGTGCGCACGGAGCAACCTAAGGCCCTCGCCACGTCGTTCTGGTCCGCCCATCCCTGGTCCACTAGCCAGACCATGGCGTGCGCCTCTGCCATGCGATCGTCGACGGCGTAAGGCACCAGAGGAACGCCGGCGGCGATGACGACGCGATGGCCTTCCTTGGTGCGGATCACGCAGCGGTCGTTGACGACGACCGTGTCGGCGGGAGGGGACGACCTGGGGAAGAGTTCGCCCGGGGGTGCGGAGTCGCTCATCCGGACATTTTGCCGGCGCATCCGCTTGTCGAAAAAGCGGACAGTTTTGGGTCCGCACCCGAACGGGGTGGGTAGGGGGAGGTCAAAGATGAGGGAATGGCCCCAAATGGGGCCTGGGAGGCCTTAAACCGTGATTTCGCTGCCGGCGAGTAAAGGGGCTATGTCAGGAGGTCTGGATTCAGCGTCCTGGCATGGAGCGGTGGGCGGGGGAGCGGTGGTCAGAAACCCCCTTCCCCACCATGTAGGAGGGATGTCCGCTGGCCGGGATGTAGGCATGAGGGTGAGGAACTGGAGCCAATAGCCTCCCCACGCGCGCGGCCAGCTCGTTGACGCGCCGGCGGTGGCGTCCCAGGAAGGCGGCGACCTCGCCGTACCGCCTCTCGAGGGGAAGGAGCCGCCGGATGAAGGCGGCGACCTCCTTCCGGGTACGGGCGGGGAGCCCGTGCCTCCGCATCCAGAGGTCGGTCGGACGGCCGCGGATGTGATCGGTGATGCGGCGAGAGCCGTAGGGGGTGTGGAGAGTCTGGGGAAACCCCCAGGAGAGCCGGAGGCGGCCGTTGGGCCGGGTGGTGAGGGCAGGTTCGAAGGACACCTCCGTGCGGTGCCGGAAGGCCACCCTGTACTCATCCACGACGCAGCCGATGTTCTCCTCCAGACGGCTTGTCTCACGGGCAAGGAGGATCGCTCCCGCGACGGGATGGAGGTCGCGGCCGGAGAGGGTGGCAGCAATGGCGGCGACGACTTGGCCGGCCTGGGAAAGATCGTCGGGACCGGCATGGCAGGCCCACTTGTGGAGGAGGCCGAGGCGGAGCGCCCGGCGGATCTTGACGATCTCGTGGCGCAGGGCGACGAGGGTACGGCGTTCCTTCTCGAACTCGTAGTAGGCTTGGCGGTGGGCCCAGTCCTTGGCGATCCTGTAAATCCAGGCAGAGCGGAGCCGTCCCGGAAGGGGGCGCACGACGCGAATGGTGCGATTCCCGATCCGCAGGGTAGCCCTGATCCGGCGTGTCCAGGCAAGGAGCCGGATCCGACCGTCGCCGTCCCGGTGACGCCTCAGGCGGAGGTCGCGGGTGCCGTGGTGTGGAAAACTCTTGAGGAAGAGATAGTACCTTCGGAGCAGGCTTGCCATGGCCTGCTGGACGGCGTCGTCCGCATGCCGGAGCTGGCGGAAAAGCGCAAGGATGCCATCGAGCGCCTGCATTGTAATCCTTCCACTCCATGAGCCAAATCCCGGACACGTCCCGTGCGTAGCCGGAGGGGGGTCCTGCGCTTGAAGGGTACTATTAGACCCCTCCGGGCACAGAGAATGGGACAGGATCCCCTGGCTGGCGCGCACGGGGGGCCCATCCGGGGCGGATCGGGACGTGTAGCGGATCAGGTCATGGAGGGCTCCTCATAGCTTGGGCGGAAGGTTCCCGAAGTAGAGCGCGGTGCCGAGGGCGGCGGTCGCGGCAAAGACGTAGAGCGTCCAGAGGGGTGGCCCGAGGGGGGAAAGCCCGGAGAAGGCATAGGCAGCGGCCGAGAAGGCCGCGAGGGTCTTCCCGAGGTAGGAGAAGGTGACGCTGTGGAACCCGAGGTTCTCGATGAGGAGCCGGCGCCGGAGGAGCCCGAGGAGGGAGCCTATCATGGCCAGGGTGCCGAGGACCGGAAGGACGGAGAGGGCGAGGGTCCCCCGGATGACCGAGATCATGATGGGCGGCCGGGCCTGGGGCGCGCGGGCGGGCGCGTGGGCGGAGAGGATCGCCGTGGCGGTGTCGGCGGCGGTGGTAGCCAGTCGTTGGATGGCCGTCCGGGTACGAGCCTCAGGGACTGTATCGAGAAGATCATCGACCTGGCGGTTGAAGCCCGTGTGGACAGGAGAGTCCGGGGCGAGGACCAGGAGGTAGGACGCGACGACGATCATGGCGAGGAGGAGCAGAAGGAAGGCGGAGACCGCGGTCGTCATGCGGCGTCTCCCTTCTTGATCCGGTCGGTGAAGCTCGAATCGGGGTCCTCGAGGAGCGGGATGCGGCCCTTGTAGAGCCGCCCGCCCAGGCGCGCGAAGTAGTGGAAGGTCGGAAGTTGGGCGATCGCCCAGGGGGGGATGAGCGGGGACTGCTGGTACTGGATCCCGAGCGTGTACTGGGCGCGGAAGTCTTCGACGTTGCGGAGCCCGGAGGAGAAGAAGGCGGGCTCGTAGCGGTGGCTCTCCCCCACCACGCGCATGAGGCGCTCCCCGGCGAGCTTAGAGAAGGTGTCGCACTCGTGGTGGTTGCGGGACTGGAACTGGACGTAGGCGAAGTTCATGGTGAGGACCTCGTCCACGGCCGCGCGCTCGCCGAAGGCCATCTCGAACTGGGCGGTGGTCTGGGAGGCGAGGACCATGGCGACGTTGGCGCCCCGGGCCTCCGCGAGGATGTTCATGAAGGCCTTGGAGACCATGTGGTGGGCCTCGTCCACGAAGAAGGAGATCTGGCCCTGCCGGTCGGATCCGCCGTAGGAGTAGCGCTTGGCGACGTAGGCTTGGAAGTCCAGAAGGAGCATCTTCCCCACGGCGTTGGCGGACTCCTCCCCGTGGAGGGACCCCAGGTAGAAGTAGACCACGAGCTTCTGCCGGTCGATCCCGCCCCAGTCGAGGAGGTCCCGGGGGGTCTCCCCGGGCTCGGGCGATAGGATGTCCCGCTTGGGTCCCGCCGAGAGCTTTTCGAGCTGGGGGATGAAGCTGGCGACCATCTTGGCGTAATACTCAGGGTTGAGCTTGAGGTAATGGAGGAGGTCGTCGAGCTCGGGCGAGCGCCGGAGGGCCCCCCGGGCGACCGCCGCTTCGTAGCGGGAGGCGATCTCGGCGAGGCTCCCGGCCGCGATGTCGCGCCAGTGATCGTCTTTGCGGGCGAGGGCCTTGACCATGGCCACGGTGACGGGGGCCATGTCGCGGAGGCCATCGAGCACCCGGGAGATCGTGATGGGAAGGTCGGCGAGGAAAAGGCCGTCGATGACGGCCTTGGTGGCGCCCCACTGGAAGCCGCGGAAGGCCTCGCCGTCGCCCCCGGAGGGGGGGAGGATCCCGATCAGTCGATCCGCGAGTTCGGAGGGCGTCCCGAAGTTCGTGAGCGGATTGTAGGCCACGGAGTTCCTGGCCCAGGGGAGCGCGACGAGCCGGAACTGGTCCAGGCGCCCGGTGTCGCGGCACGCCTGCTCGACCACGTTCATCAGGCGCGCGTCGCCCTTGGGATCGACGATGACGACCGTGTCGCCCTTCTCGATGATCTGCCGGATGAGGAGCTCGATGAACCGGGTCTTCCCTTCCCCGGGCGAGCCCAGGACAAGGGTGTGGTGGCAGCGCTTCTTGTCCGAGAGGAAGAGGGGCTTCTCGGAGAGGATGCCGAGCCCGTGGGTGAGGGTGTTGCCGCCGAACTGGGTCTGGACTTCTTCAGGCGCGCCGATCGAGCGTGAAAGGCAGAGCGTGAGGCGCTCGGCGTGGCCAGGCGTCCAAGAAAAGGCGTAGCCCAGGAACGTGGAGCCCTCCCGGCGCGGGATCTCGGCGTACTTCATCCGGAGGATCTCCCCGGTCACGAGCGCGCGGCGCAGGAGCACCGCCCGCGAGAAGAGGAAGGCCGGGAGGAAGGACGCGAGGACGAGTCCCCCGAAGGCGTGCGCCGCGTACCGGCCATAGGGGAGGATGGGGGCGCTCGCGGCGACGATGAGGGCGAGGCCGAGCGTGGCCCCAAAGAGCAGGCCGAGGTAGACCTCGATCGAGCGGTCAGGCATGGGCGGCCTCCGGGGCCGGTGGCGGCGGCGCCGCAACGATCGCGCCCTGGGCGCGGATCTCGTCCTCGGAGAGCTCGCGGATCGGGCTTTCGGTCCAGAGGCCGACCCGGGCGAGTTCGGCCTGATCCTTGAAGAGGCCCCGCGTGTCGAATGCGACGACCCAGAGGTGCCGCGCGCCCGGTCGGACGGCGATCGCGGTGAGGACCTTGCCGCCGGCGTGCTTTCGGACGCACGGGATCTTGGCCAAGGCATCGAGGTAGACGTTCACCTCGCGCTTCGGGTCGCGGTCGTAGAGGCCCTTATCAACGAGGATCTGGAATCCCCGGGGCGAGGCGAGATACGTGGCGTCCGGGAGGATGTAGCAACGCCGGTTCCACTGGTTCGACTCGATCGTCCCGTCGAGGAGCGCCCGGCGGATATCCTCGAAGAGGACCTCGGGCGAGATGAATTTCCGGAGGGCCGGGACCGGGGATGGATGCAGGTCGGGAACGGGGGGACCGGGAGGGGGCATAGGGACGATGACTCCCTCGGACGGCCCGCCGGCCGCGAAGCCTTCCACGGGGATGGGCTTCTCGTCGTTCGCGCGGACGAGGGTGAGCCCGCCGGAGAAATCCAGGATCTTGCCGAACGGAGCGAGCGCGGATTCGAGGAACGCCCGATCGACGAGGACCGCCGAGAGTACCGCGAACGCCCCTGCGAGATCGACCTTCGCCTTGACCTTCCAGGCGTCGGTCTCGGGGTCGTAGAAAAGCGCGCGCTTCCCGTGGAGGGCCTGGGCGAGCGCGCGGGCACCCTCCGCGTCCGGGCGGAGGGCCCGGGCGGCGGCGGACTCGCGGCCCGCCTCCTCCTGGAGGAAGGGGACGAGTTTCGCAAGGGCCTCCGGATAGCGGAGGAGGAACCACCGCCGGCCGACCAGGACTTCTCCATCGAGGGCGTTGAGGCGGAGCGCGCGCCGGGCGATCGCGCGCGCGAAGGCGGCTAGGAATTTCTCAAGGTAGTCCCCCACGGCGACCAGGATTTCGGGGGGCCTTCCCTCCGCCCGGGCTGCATGGGCCTCCTCCGCTTGACGATCCACGTCGGCGCCGGTCGAGCGGTGGTCGGCCGCGGTGACGAGATGGAGGACCTCCTTGGCCGGGATGGAACCCTGGGAGAGGATCTCGCTTACAAGACGCGGCCCGATGTAGGCGGCCACGGGCGGCAGGAGGAGGCGCCCCATGAGGTACGCGCCGTGCCAGACGTGCGCGTCGAGGCCGCGGCCCTTCAGCCAGGCGAACGTGCAGCGTTCGCGTCCGTGCCGGCGGTAGAAGTCGAGGAGCGGCTCCTCGAACGGGTTCCAGCGCGTCCCATCGGGGGCGCGGATCTCCACCTGGACGATCTTGCCGGCGTCGTGGAGGAGCCCGAAGAACCACGCGGCGTAGCGGAGGCGCGGGAGGAGGTACACCTGGTCCTCGGGATAGGCCCGGGTGTCGCTCACGAAATACTGGGTGAGCGCCCCCCGCAACGCGATCTCCGCCACGTCGAGGGAGTGGTCGAAGAGGCCGAAGGGGCGCGCGTGGTGGTAGTTTTCGGCCGCGGGGATGTCCAGCGCGTAGGCCAGGAAGTGGCGCGCGACGCCATCGACGAGATCGGAGGCCTGATCGGGCGCGAGGTCGGAAAGGAGGCTCCGGGCCCTGCGGACCCGCTCGCGGCGCATGTCCTCGCGGAGGACGAGGTCGATGAGGCTGCCCTCCCCCCCCGCCGCCGGACAGGGGCCGTGGCGGCCGTTGCCGTTCTTCTTCCCCGTGAGCCAGGCGAAGAAGGCCATGATCACCTCAAAGACCCGGAGGTCTGGGTTCGACCAGCGTGGCCGGGAAGCACCCGTTGCACTGGCGAAAGAGGCCGAAGTGGACCAGGAGATAGGCGCCTTCCATCGAGCGCGCCCCCGCCTCGCTCGGGCGCGACCAGTGGAAGCAGAGCGAGACGCACACGCGGCCGGCGGGCCGGACCCCCTGCAGGTCGGCGCCCGTCCGCGGTTCATAGGGATACGGGCTCGTCACCACGCGCCCGAGCGGCACCGCCGCGACCTTCCCGGCGCGCACGGCCATGAGATACCCGGCCATGACCTCGCTGGGATGGACGGCGAAGCCGGTGCGGGGCCAGGCGGAACCCCAGGACCATACGCAATCCCCCAGGCGGGGGACGACGGAACACGACGGCAGGACCGCCTTCCGGGCGGCGGTCGCTGGGTCGAGGAGGATGTCGGGCAGGCCCGTCCTCCACCCGAAGCCGTCGAGTTCCGAGAGGTACGAGACCGCGAACGTCCGGCCGGAGGGGACGGCCAAGGGGAGACCGGCGACGCGCAGTGGGAGGACGAACTCGTAGACGTGGGCTTCCGTGAACTGGAGGCCCGTTCCGTCTTGGGCGCTGGGGGAGTGGCTGGAGGTCTCGCCGAAGACTTCGAGCCCCTTCATCGCCTGGGTGAAAGCGGCGACTTCCGCCAGATGGCTCGTCCAGGGCCGGCGGACGACTTCGAGGATCCCCACGGGGTAGGCGTTCTCCGTGACGAGGCAGACGGTGACGTCGAGCCCATGGGTGCAGACGAAGACGCCCGTGATCCGCCACGTCCGGAGGATGCAGGAGATGTCGATCTCCGCAACCAGGGAGATGGTGCTGGTGGTTCCTTCATACGTGCCGGCGCCCTGGCCGTGGGCGGCGGACGGACCCAGGGTCCATGAGGCGAGGATGAAGGCGATTGCCAAGGCGGGGAGCCTCATGGAATGGCCTCCAGGACGATCGAAGAGCGGCCTCCTTCGTCGAAGGTCACGCGGCTCGGGGCGCACTCGACCCCGAGCGCCTGGGCGAACTCTCGGGTCGCCAGGGTCACGCGCCGCCCGAGCGCCTTCGAGAGGGCGATGGCATCCTTCATGGAGTCGGCATCGAGGACGAAGACCTCGGCGCCCTGCGGGAGCGAAGCCGGCAGGACCGGGGGTCGGAGGCCGCCCCTGGGCGCCCGGAGAAAGTATAGCGTCGCCTTCCGGAGCTGTGGCGGGACAGGGGCCCTGAGATGCACGATCCTCTCGCGGGACGCACTGCATGAGCGAAGCCCCGAGTGGTGGCCCCCGAGCCGAGTCTGGGCGATCCCGGAGATCCCGGACTTCACGGCATTCTCGACTTCGGCGGCCGTGGACCGATAGAGCCGGGCGACCGCGGTGAGGTCCACCGGGTCGGAGGCGCGCCCATCCACATGTCGATGGCGGCAGACTTCGATCCGGGACTTTCCTTCCTGGGCCTCCGCCGAGAGCCAGACCGCAAGGGCCACCCCTGCGAGACCCGCAAGCGCGTACTTGGCCGGCGTCCTATGGGTGGTCACTGGAAGATTCCTTGATCGCGGAAGGAGAGACCGGGGGCTCCGGGCGGATCGACTGGCCGACGACCTGGAACCCGTAGGGGTCCTCGTCGCTGGGAAGCGTGGGTTTGAGGTCGAGCACGTACCGAAGGCGCTGGGTCGCCTTGAGCTCCGAGGCGATGTAGATGCGCCGCTCCCCGACCGTCGTGAAGCGGAGGAGCCCCCCGGGGAGACGGGCCACCTCGGAAGCCTCCTGGCTAGAAGCGGGCGGGAGGGTGATCTGGGCGGGCTCCTTGGTGCGGACCGCGTAGGTCGCCCGATGGGGGAGATCCTTGCCTGCATCCTTGAGGAATTCCGGGGCGATGAAGCGGAGGATGTAGGTCGATCTTTCCTCGACCGTTTCGGGCGTGTAGCCATCGAAGAAGGCGAGGTAGAGGGTCGCGAACTTCCGCACGGCCGCGTCCGGGACCTGCTCGGGCACGACGACCTGATGGTCGCGGACGCCCGGGACGACGACGACGCGGGCCGGCCGGAGGGCGAGCCAGGCGAGCGCCCCCGAGAGGATGACGGTGGCCGCCAGGAGCGCCCCGATCACGGCGATGAGGGGACGCATCGAGAAGATCTGCCTCTCCAGGGGTCCCATGCTTCTTTCCTCCAGTTATGATCTATGGCATCTCGACCGGCCGGATGAACGTGCATTCCGGGACATAAAGCCTCCGCGGCCCGCGGAGGGCGACGGTGGCGACACATGCGACCTGGATCGCCGCCACAAGCGCAAGGACCACAAGCAGGATCGCCGCGAGCTTGCCGAGGAGAAGCCGTTCGGCGACCTCGCGGATCGCCGCGGGGAGGCGGACCGCGAGGTCCTCCGAGCTATCGTCCGAAGTACCGCAGGGCATCGGGATCTCCATGACGTCCCTCCGTCTCGATCCGTGGGTTCAGGCAAAAGCTCCCTCCCCTCGCGGATCGCGGGAGGGGCAAGAGATGGCGTGGCCGCATATCCGCCGGGAGGAACTCGAAGACGCCCGCGCGGTAGAGGGCCGCGAACACATGCCCGGGCCCACCGGATCGTAGAGAACGGAAGAGGACCGCGAGTCCCGCGCCCGTGGCAAATCCCATGAGGATTCCGGCGAGCCCGAGGCCAAGGACGAATCCGGCCCCGATGGCGACGGCCGCGCCGCCACCGATCGCCAAGCCGACTTCGCGGAACTCCAGGCCCAGCCATACGATGACCGGCTGGTCCAGCTTCCGGTAGGCCATCCGTTCGTACACCTTCGGACCTCCACATCCCTAGAAGGGCAAACCGTGGAGATGGGACAAAGACAAGGGCGATTCCTTGGAAACTTGGGCGTGGGGACTCAATTACCCGGAGTATCAGTACGGCCGAGGATCATGGCGCCAGCTGGGTTCCCTGCGTGGCTACAGGGGGCGTTCCTGGGCTTTCCAGGCGGTCGCGTGCCGACGGATGTGATGTTCCTCGGGGGACGAAGGCATCCCCCTGTCGTCAGTCTCAAGCGGGTCGCGTAGGCCCGACTCCCACATCCGTTCTTGCCTTCTCGGGGTGTGTCCCGAGGTTGTCAATCTCCGC
>CAYNDR010000050.1:22348-25025 GCA_964395295.1 uncultured Planctomycetales bacterium | reverse complement strand
CGGAACGAGCGGTGCGCCACCCCGCCGCCCTCGGGCGCCAGGATCGGCGTCCCCACCCGGGTCAGGTACCACTCGGTCTTGAACGCGCAGGTCTCGCCCGGCGCCAGCGGCACGAGGGGGCTGAGGACCTCGGACTCCAGGAACGCGGGGGACTGGGCGGGATCCTTCGGCGACTCGATGATGTTCCGGTTGATCACGAACTGGCCGGGGCCGTTGAACCAGAACTCCACGCTCGCGCCGTCCGGGTATTCCCGGGCGGGGTCGTGGCAGAAGGTCTGGAGGAAGGCGTGCCTCGAGGCGCCGTCGACCACGGCGAGCCACCCGCCGTCGGAGTCGAGGCCGACCTTGTGGACGCGCCAGGCGTACTCGCCCTCCAGGATACCGGTGACGGGATCGACGCTGTAGCGCGGGTCGTTGACGAGGCCGAACATGGCGTTGACGCCGCCGGGGTACCGGCTCTTCGGGTTGACCGGGCAGTAGACGCGCACGGGCGAGCGGGCCGTGGCGGGGTCCGCGCCCTTGTCCAGGACGAGGTGCTGGACCACCTCCCAGACGCTCCAGCGGACGCGGCGCGTGGAGACGTTCTTCATCTCCAGGGTGAAGTCCACGCGGGAGGTGCCGGGCGCCAGGCGGATCGTCCGGGCGAACTGGATCCCCGAGTAGGGGTCCTCGGAGCTGGTGAGCCGGAGGGCGGCCGCCTCGGGGCCCTTGTCCAGGACCTCGGCCTTGAAGGGGCTGGCATCGAGGACCGGATCGCCCGGTCCCGGCCACTGGTCCTCCCGCTCCCATCCCTGGGGGGCGGGCCAGAGCTTGCTGCCTCCGTAGTTCTTCCACGCGCGGTCCTTGGCGCCGCCGCTCTCCTCGGGGGGGAAGCCCTTGCCCTCGGTGTCGGGATTGACCCAGAAGTACGGCCGGCCGCCGAGCTCGGCCTGGATGATGCGGCCGCCGATCTCGGGGACCACGTGGAGGGTCACGATCCCGTTGGAGAGCCGGAGGGCCTTCCAGCCGCGGTAGTTCACCTCTTCCAGCGCGCAGGGCGCGGGGCGGGCGGCGTCCTGGGACCGGAGCGCCGGGGCGCACCCGAGGGCGAGGGCGAGGGCGATGATCCGCATGGGGGGTTCCTCCCTTCAGGGGGACAGCCTACTTTCCCCCGCCCCCCCGATCAAGCGGCGCGGCCATGGGACGGGACGGAAGGCACGACAAAATGGACGGTGCGTTTTGTCGTGCCCCCCCCCGGGAATTTTTTCGGCCGTACTTGTATTTTACAATTCATAAGATATAATTAGGGTCACCGGAGCTTGCAGAGAGAGGGGGAAGAAATGGACGCGCTCCTGGTCGTACCGGTCATCCGTCTCCGCAGCGGCCCCGGCCGGGGCAGGCTCTTCGAGGTCCACAACGCCCTCCGCGTGGGACGGCACCCCTACAACGAGGTGTCCCTGCCGGACCCCGCCGCCTCGCGCTACCACTGCTGGATCACCGCCACCGACACCGGCATCTTCGTGGAGGACCTCGCCAGCTCCAACGGCACCTGGGTCAACGGGAGGCAGGTCCGCATCCGGCAGAAGCTCAACCCGGGCGACGTCCTCCGGGTGGGTGGCACCGAGATCGCCTTCAGCGAAGAGGAGTGACCGAGAGGTCCTTCAGGTCCACGCGGACGGCCCGGAATCCCGAGAGGCCGTCCCCCGGATTCACGCACACGGTCGGCCCCAGGCGCGCGACGCCCGGCGACTCGTGGATGTGGCCGTGCAGGGTGAGGGGCGGCCGGCTCCGCTCGATGAAGGCCCGGACCGCGGCGCTCCCCAGCGGCGTCCCGTCCCGCAGGGCGTCCAGGCCCGACTTCAGCGGCGGCGAGTGCATGACGTAGACCGTCCGCGCGGGGTCCGAAAGCGTCCCCAGCCGGTCGAGGTCGGCGGCGATCGTGCCCCACCCTCGCACCGTCTCCAGGGTGACCTCCTCCAGGCGGCCGGATCCGCTTGCCAGGCACGCGCGGAAGGGCTCGGGCGCCTCCCAGCCCTCGCCGTCGTACCGGTCGAAGTCCTTCATCCCGAAGGGGGTGACCGGGACGCACGAGTAGCCGGCGATCTGAAGGCCGTCGAGGAAGGGGACGGCGCGCCCGTGGATCGGCGTCCCGGCGCCATCGAGGTCCCGGCCCGCCGCCGCCCAGTCGTCGTTCCCCAGGATCCAATAGCAGGGCCGTTTCCGGAGGAGGGGCGCCAGGGACTCACGGGCGAACCGGCGCTGGAGGTCCAGGAGCCCCGTCCCCAGGCCGCGGGGGTGCGGGAGGAGGTCGCCGCCGAGGACGATCGCCTCGGCCTCGAGGGCGAAGAGCCGCTCGTAGGTCCTCTCGTTCCCGTGGATGTCGGAGGCGTAGACGAAGGCGGACATGGTAGGATGATAGCGATGGAGACGCCCGACGAGAAGGCCTGGCTCGAGGAGCGGAACCGCCTGATCCTGGCGCGGACAGCCGGGATCGTGAGCTGGATCTACGCCGCCGAGCGGGCGATCGTGGGCCTCGCCCTCCTTCAGGCCTCCGGGGGCGCGGGGATCTACGCGCCCCGGGCGTTCGGGTCGAAACCGGGAGCGCTCCGCCCGCCGCGCCGGTGCTCGTCACGCCCGAACCAACGAGCGCGCAGTTCGGGAGCCAGTTTTCATTCACGATCCTGGCGCGTAACGCGCC
>CAYNDR010000050.1:16786-22338 GCA_964395295.1 uncultured Planctomycetales bacterium | reverse complement strand
CCGGGCGTTCGGGTCGGTCTGCCTGGCCCACGCGGCCCTCCTGATCGCGGCCGGGGCGGCGTTCCTCAAGGACCGCCGGTGGGCCTGGGCGCCGGCCGCGGCCGCCGCGGCGGTCGCGGTCTTCTTCGCGGCGATCGAGGGCCTGCGGGGGAGCTGGGTGAACGCGGCGGTGTCCGCGGCCTACGCGGCCGTGGCGGCCGCCGCGCTCCTCAAGCGGCGGCATTCCGCTTGACAATCCCACCCGTAGCGGTACGATTGGATGCAGTCACGTCGACGATCGCGCATGAGCCGCAAGCGGAAAGTGGCCGGGGTGTTGTTGCTGGGGGCGGCGGCCTGCCTGGCCGCCGAGTCCCTCCTTCCCCCTCAGCGGCAGATCTCGGCGCAGGCGTGCCTGGGGGCGATCGACGTCTACCAGGCGACCGGATCGCGCCTGTCCGGGGCCCTCGGCCTCCGTTGCCGCTACACCCCCTCCTGCTCCCACTACGCCGAGGAGGCGATCGCCCACTACGGCACGGTCGGGGGCGCGGCACGGACCGCCGGCCGCCTGTGGCGCTGTTCGCCCTGGGGAGGGTGCGGGTACGACCCGGCGGTGGAGCCCGGCCTCGCCCTTCGGCAGGAGACGCCCGAGGACCGCAGGATCCGCGTGGATTCCGATGACAAGGATCGGGACCAGGCCATGAAGGAGGCCAAAAAAAAGGCCTGCGGACTCGCGGGCGCGGCCTGCGCCGTGGCCATCGTCTTTTCGATCCTCGCCCTCGCGGTCGAGGTCCTGATCCTGGTGTGGATCTACAAGGACGCCAAGGCGCGGGGCGACCAGAACGCGGCGATCTGGCTGGTGCTGGTCTTCTTCACCCACCTCGTGGGCCTGATCGTCTACCTCCTGGCGCGGCCCAAGGGGGACCTGGCGCCCTGCGGGGCCTGCCACAACCGGAAGATGACGACGCTCGTGAAGTGCCCGCACTGCGGCCAGGAGTCTGGGGCCGGCGGCGCGGCCGCGATTTAGAAAACTTTTTTGGGAGGCACTATGGCAGACGCACCGTCGGCGCCGGCCGCGGGGGCCGGAGGGACCAAGGGCAAGGTCGAGAACCCCACGACCGTGCTCATCCTGGGCTTGGTGACGTGCGGGCTCTACTGTGTCTACTGGCTGTGGGTGCGATCCAAGGAGATGAACGAATACCTGGGCAAGGAAACCGTCAATCCGATGTTCGTCGTCCCCGGGTGCCTCTGCTTCCCCATCGTCCTCTACGCGGACTACCTCTTCGCCAAGGGGATCCCCGAGATGCAGAAGAAGGCGGGCGTGGAGGCCAAGGACGAGTTCGTCCTGCACATCCTCCTGCTGATCCTCCTCCCGTACGTGGGCGCGTACCTGATCCAGCAGAAGCTCAATGAGATCTGGGCCAAGTAAGACCTGGCGCGCAATCTTGTGGGCGAGCTCGCTGCCGGCCCTGCTGGCAGCGAGCTTTTTTTATTACCCCTACGCCTTCACCGGCCCCGTCCTCTGCCCGATGGCGCTGGTGCTGGGCCTCCCCTGCCCCGGCTGCGGCCTCACCCGGGCCTTCGGCCTGATGGCCCACGGGCGCTTCGCGGAGGCGGCGGCCTTCAACGGCCTGGCGCCCGCGACGCTCGGCTACCTCGCGTTCCTGTGGATCTACAAGATCGTGGAGACGGTCCGGGGGGCGCCGCCCCGCGTGCCGACCTCCAGGATCGGCGCCACGGCGTGCCTCGTCGTGATGGGCTTCTGGGCCGCGCGCCTGGGGTTCTTCTTCGCCCAGGGGGGCCTCGGCGTCATGGCCCAGGACAACCTCGTCTCCCGCCTCCTCCGCCTCCTCAACTGTTAACCCCGTCGAGTCGCGACGGAGTTAACAGTTGACAACGTATGTACATATAGATATATTTGGGCCCCGATGCGTCCCCCGCCGACCGGAGACCGGATGGCGATGCGGCGCCCGGGCGCAGGGGCGGCGAACCTGTGCCGGGCGGCGGCCGCGTAGCCGCTTCCCTGTCCGCGCGCCCCCCCGCCCGGGTTCCCCCGCGCGAAGGCCCCCTTTCACCGGAAGCGCCGCCATGAAGAAGATCAGGATCGGACTCCTGGGCTGCGGGACGGTCGGCCGCGGCCTGCTGGAGCTCCTCCGCCGGAACCGCTCGATCGTGGCCGACCGCACCGGCATCGAGATCGAGGTCCGCCGCGTCCTCGTCCGCGACCCGAAGAAGGAGCGGCCCGTGGACCGCTCCCTCCTCACCACCGACCCCGCCGCGGTCCTGGAGGCCCAGGACGTGGACGCGGTGGCGGAGCTCATCGGCGGGATCCATCCCGCCCAGGAATACCTCCGGCGCGCCATCGAGGCCGGCAAGAACGTCGTCACCGCCAACAAGGCCCTCCTGGCGCGCCACGGGCCGGACCTCTTCCGCCGCGCGGCCGAGAAGAGGGTCCGCGTCGGCTTCGAGGCCTCCGTCTGCGGCGGGATCCCCATCCTCCGCGCGATCTCCGCCGGCCTCGTGGGGAACCGCATCTCGGCCCTCGCGGGGATCGTCAACGGCACGTGCAACTTCATCCTCACGCGCATGGCCGAAGAGAAGATTTCCTTCGCCGCCGCGCTGGCGGAGGCGCAGAAACGCGGCTTCGCCGAGGCGGACCCCGCCCTCGACCTCGACGGCGTGGACGCGGCGCAGAAGCTCCAGATCCTGGCCGAGATCGCCTTCGGCGCCCGGCTCGACCACGGGAAATTCCTGGTCGAGGGCATCCGCCACGTGGAGCCGGAGGACATCGCCACGGCCGCGCGGCTGGGCTACGTCATCAAGCACGTGGCGGTCGGGAAGGACCTGGGCGATTCGCTCGACCTGCGCGTGCATCCCGCGCTCCTCCCGGACGTCCACCCCCTGGCCCACGTCCGCAACGAGTTCAACAGCGTCCTCCTCCGCGGCGACGCGGTGGACGAGATGGTCTTCACCGGCAAGGGGGCGGGGCCGCTCCCCACCGCCAGCGCCGTCCTCTCGGACATCATCGAGATATCCCGGAACGGCCGCGGCCACGACGACCCCGTCTGGCACCTGCCCGCGGCCGTGGAGAGGCCGCTCGCGCGCGACCTCGAATCGGAATACTACCTGCGCTTCCCGATCCGGGACGTCCCCGGGGTGATCGGCCTCATCGCGACCGCGCTCGGGAACCACGGGGTCTCCATCGCCCACGCCTCGGCCACGCTGATCCCGGAAAAGCCGGGCCACGGGCACGTGAAGATCCTGGCGCACCTCTGCCGCGAGTCGGCCCTCCAGAAGGCCGTGGGCGAGATCTCCCGCCTGCCGGTCCTCGCGGGCCGGCCGGTCGTCCTGAGGATCTTCGGGGAAGGCTAGCAGCAATGCCGCGTTCACTCCTTGCCAGACGGGACTTCATGGCCTAATATCATCCCGTGGCCCGCATCCTCCTGGCGGACGACGAAGAGCAGGTCCTGGACTCGATGGAAAAGTCCCTCCAGCCGCTCGGCCATCCCGTCGACCGGGCGCTGAACGGCCGCGAGGCCATGGTGCTCCTCAGCGAGAACGACTACGACGTCCTCGTGACCGACCTCGTGATGCCCCAGCGCACGGGGCTGGACCTGGTGCAGACCCTCCGCATGCGCCGGATCATGATCCCGATCATCGTGCTCTCGGCCTTCGTCACCCCGGACATCCGCCGCGAGCTGGAGTTCTACGAGCGGGTGGAGATCGTCACCAAACCCTTCAGGCCGGAAGCGCTGGCCGCCCTCGTCAAGCGCGCCCTGGAGGCGGTCCCGGAGAAATGACGTGGGACGCATCCTGATCGTCGAGGACGATCCGAAGACGCTCGAGGTCATGAAGAAAGCCCTCCAGCCCCTCGGCCACGCGATCGACACGGCCCGCGACGGCGAGAAGGCCCTCGCGCTGGTCGAGAAGACCCCCTACGACCTGCTGGTGACGGACCTCATGATGCCCGAGCGGACCGGGATGGACCTCCTGGAGACCCTCATGGAGCGGGGATCGAAGATCCCGGTCGTGGTCTGCTCCGCCTACGTCCAGCATGACGCGCTCAAGGGCCTGGGCCGCGGCCTCCGCGTGGAGGTCGTCGCCAAGCCCTTCAAGGCCGCCGCGCTCGCGGCCGCGGCGCAGAAGCTCCTAGGGCCGGCCCGGAAGGCCTGACCTCCCCCGCCGATTCCCGGCCACGGCCCTCTCCCGGAGGCTTTCCCCTCCCGGGGAAAACCTCCATGAACATGATGACCGGGACCCTCTCCCTGGCCCTCCTCGCCCTCGGGGCCCAGGACGGAAAACTCCCCATCCCCGCCGACTCCGCCCTCGCCCGGAACGAACACCCCCGCCTCCTCCTCACCCGGGCCGACCTCCCGGCGATCCGCGCCCGCATCGGCAAGCCCGGCCTCAAGGAGGCCTACGACCGCCTCAAGGGGACCGTGGACGACCACCTCGCCCGGGGGAACGGCCGCGCCCTCTCGGCCCTGGTCCCCCTCGGCCTCCTCTACCAGATCACCGGCGACCGCCAGTACGGCGAGGCCTGCCGCGCCGCCACCCTGAAGGCCGAGTTCGGCGTCTACGCCGCCCTCGGCGCCTACGGCTACGACCTCTGCCACGACCTCCTCTCCCCCGCCGAGCGCCGCGCCTGCGAGGAGAAGATGCTCGCCTTCGTGAAACAGCCCTACCGCGAATCGGCCCGCTTCATCCAGGCCGTGGCCCTCTGGGGCAGCGGACTCGAGGACGACCTCGTGGCCGCCAGGCTCGCGGAGCTCCGCCGCTGGTGCGTGGAGCGGAGGAAGTTCCTCAACGCCTGGGCCGCCGACCGCGGCGGCGACGACAACTCCCACGCCTACATCGGCCAGCACGAGTACGTCGGCACCATGGGCGCCTTCCAGGCCTGGCGCACCGCCGCCGGCGAGGACTGGTTCGAGGGCCTCCTCTGGGCCAAGGCCATGGCCCCCTACTACCTCTACCACATCCTCCCCGGCACCCGGCACACCGCGAACGTGGGCATCAACTCCTGGGGCGGCAACGCCTGCCCCGAGGAGACCGGCGCGGAAAACTTCACCGCCATCGCCCAGTCCAAGTGGAAGTGCGGCGCCACCGGATGGTGGATCCAGAACGTCATCCTGGACGGCCGCCACGACTACGAGATCCTTGGATCGACCTGGGGCCCGGTCCTCTGGTACGACCCCGACGTCCCGGAGATCCCCCCCGACCGCCTCCCCGAGGACCGGCTCTTCCGGACGCGCGGCTACGCCTGCATGCGCGGCGGCTGGAAGCCCGACGACGCCTTCGTCCACTTCCACTGCGGCCGGTTCGAGAGCGACGGCCGCAACCAGCCCGACAACAACTCCTTCCTCGTCTACCGCAAGGCCCACCTGGCCTGCGACTCCGGCACGCGCGGGATCAACAACCCCGAGCAGACGCAGTACAGCGACGGCCGCCACCACGAGATCTACTTCAAGCAGACCATCGCCCACAACACTCTGACCGTGGGCACCGAGACGGTCCAGGGCATCGAGGGCTCGCGCGCCGTCTGCGGCGGCCAGGTCTCCAGCGTCCCGGTGGAGTGG
>CAYNDR010000050.1:0-16776 GCA_964395295.1 uncultured Planctomycetales bacterium | reverse complement strand
TGGCTCCGGCGCTACGGCCTCCCCGCCGACGCGGACAACAAGTACACGCGCCAGGCCGGGACGATCGCCGCGTACGAGACCTCGCCGGAGTTCTGCTACGCCGCCGGCGACGCGCGCCTGAGCTACTCCCCCGACCTCGTCCGCGCCTTCACGCGGCAGTTCCTCTACGTCCGCCCCGGCGCCATCGTGATCTTCGACCGGCTGGAGTCCGTCCGCCCTCAGGATCCCAAGCGCTGGTACCTCCACACCATGGAACAGCCGCTCTGCGTCGACGGCGCCCTCCGGCCCGACACGAGCGTCCACCCCGATGGCCACTTCCTCGCCTCCGGCCGCACGCTCCGCGCCCCCCACGGCGGCAGTGTCCTCTTCTCGAAGACCGTCCTCCCCGAGAAGGCCGTCCTCCGCGTCCTCGGCGGCAGGGGCCACCAGTTCGAGGTGAACGGCGAGAACTTCGACATGAACGACCTCTGGTGGCAGAAGGTCGGCACGAAGGAGTACCAGGAGCGGATCGGCCTGGGGGGGTGGCGGGCGGAGGTCGAGCCCGAGGCGAGGCAGGCTGAGGATCTCTTCCTCCACGTCCTCTGGGCCACGGACGATTCGGTCAAGGAGATGTTCCCGGTCGAGAGGGTCGGCCCGGCGGGCGTCCGCTTCACGGCCGACGGCACGGCCGTGGAGGCGACCTTCGCCCCGACGGGGCCGGTCGGCGGGCGCATCAAGTTGACCCGCGGCGGGAAGGTGATCGCGGACCGGCCGCTGGCGGAGGGCGTGGAGGACGACTACCGCAAGTGGGCGTCCGACCCGCGCCACCGCGAATGGATGACCAGCGACTTCCTCCGCGCCGTCATCGGCGAGGCGGAAGTGGACGCGTGGCGCAAGGAACACTGAGGGGGCGGACATGAAAGTCATCGCGATCCTGGCGGCCCTCCTGGCGGCCGCGGCCGGCGGCCCGCCGCAGGCCGAGCAGAAGCTCCTCTCCTTCGAGACGGACGCCGACGTCGCGGCCGTCACCGCCAACGGGACGAAGGCCCTCGCCGCGCGCCACGCCACGGAGGGGAAGAGCGCCCTCCAGCTCGGCTTCGACGCCGTGGCGCCGCAGTTCGGCCTCCCGTTCGCGCCGCCCGCCAACTTCTCCGGCTACGAGCGGCTGAAGATCGACACCTACCTCACGGGGCTGCCCCTCGTCCTCAGCCTCCGGGTCCGGGACGCCGCGGGGGCCCGCTACACCTCGTGGTACCACCTCGTCAACGAGGGCCGCCAGACGATCGAGTACAGCATCCAGGGGATGGCGGGCAAGGTCGACGTCACGAAGGTGGCGGAGATCCACTTCGCCGCGGAGGACAAGCTCCCCACCGCCAGCTACCGGGTCGACGCCGCCAGCAGCGAGGAGCGGGTGGACCTGGGCAAGCACTCCTCGGTCCTCTTCCTGGACAACGTCCGGCTCCACCGCGGGCCGCACGACGACTCGTGGCTGGCGCCGCCCGGGGGCGCCGCGGTCCAGGAGGTCCATACGGGCCTCATCGTGAACGGCAGTTTCGAGCTGGGCCTGCTCCGCTGGGGCAGTTGGGGGACGTGGGACAACGGCCTGTACTTCTTCGGCTGCGGTCGCGGCGAGAACGCGCGGGGCCGGTCGTCGGCCGGCATCTTCTGCCAGAAGAAGGGCCGCGGGGGGATCATGTCCGAGACGCCCTTCCCCCTCAAGCGCGGCGACTACCGCCTGACCTACTGGGCCAAGGCCACGATCGACGGGACGCGGATGTTCCACGCGATCGAGGGCGATGGCGCCAAGGCGATCGCCGAGGGGAAGTCGAGCGGCTGGTTCCCCCTCTCCACGCAGTGGGCGCAGAAGTCGTTCGCCGTCAAGGCGACGGAGGACGCCGCGCCCGTGCGGCTCTACCTCTGCCACGTGGGCGAGGGGGCGGTCTACCTCGACGACGTCTCGCTCCTGCCGGAGGGCGGCGCGCCGGCGGCGGCCGAGGAGAAGGCCCCGGCGGGAAGGCCCTCGGTCGTCACGGTGAAGGGGCGCGTGACGGTCGTCAACGGGAAACCCTTCTTCCCGATCGGGTTCTACGGCGACGACCCGGCCGCGCTCGTGGGGACGCCCTTCAACTTCATCACCGGCGGCGGCGATCCCGGGAAGATGCTGGACCAGTGCCAGAAGCTCGGGATCATGACGCACGTGGCGCTTGAGGGGCTGGCGCGGGCGCACGTGCCCGAGTCCGCGCCGCTCGTGGCGCGGAAACACAAGAACCACCCGGCGCTCTTCGGCTGGTACATCTGCGACGAGCCGGACCACGCCCGCTGGAACGTCCCGCCGGCGGAGGTCCGGTACATCCACAAGCTCCTGCAGAAGGAGGACCCGAACCACCCGACGTGGATCGTGGTGATGCCCTGGGCGGACAGCAACCTCTACCAGTATTCGGGCACCTGCAGCATCCTGTCGAGCGACGTCTACCCGGAGCTGGGGAAGAAGCCGGTGGACATCCTCTCCCTGGCGAAGGCGATGGACGTGATGATGGCCGGGCATCCGGGGCCGGCGTGGATGGTGCCCCTGAGCGATCCCAAGGCCTCGCCGGGCGAGCAGGTAGCGATGACCTACCTTTCGCTCGCGCACGGGGCCACGGGGATCGTGCACTGGGAGATCAAGAGCGCGCGCTCGAACGAGGCGTTCTGGAAACTGCTCGTGGAGATCGCCAAGGAGGTCCAGTCGATCGCCCCGGCCCTATTGAGCGAGACGGCCAAGGAAGCGGCGAAGGTCTCGGACCCGAAGGTCCATGCGATCCTGAAGGAAGGCCCGGACGGCCGGACCCTCGTGACGATCAACGCCTCTCCCGACCCTGTCGCGGGGGTGTCGTTCGCGCACCCGGCCTTCAAGGACGGCGAGGCGAAGTTGCTCTTCGAGGACCGCGTGCTCAAGGTTTCGGGGGGCCGGCTCTCGGACGACTTCGCGGGCTACCAGCGGCACGTCTACAGGCTGGGACCCCGGTGAGGCATTCAACATGCACCCCTATTTCGGGGTTGCCACGCCACCCTTTCTCAGGATGCCGAATCCATAACGGTAAATATCAGGGACATCAACACGACCGTCAGGCCTAAGGCTTAGGACTCCCAATCTCACCAGTTCGTCGAAAATCAGCCGGCCATCGGATGAAAGCCCCGCGTCTTCCCCTTGAACTTTCAAACCAAGCTTGTTCATTACTCCGTCGGCTTCCAGGGGGACCTGAAGACGCCTCAGGTTTTCCAATCTGGAAACCAAAGGGTACTCTTCCCGAATTTCGTTGGCACGTTCTTGGGAGGTTTGTTTAAGGGCGGCCATTAAATTCTGGGGCGTAATCAACTGCGTACCTCTGAGGATAGGCTTCTTGCGTGCTTCCTGCCCTGCGAATCCAAGCAGGCAAAGGATAGAACGGGGAACGATCCTCACTTGCGCATCCTGCAAGCGATTTGGAATCCAACGGTAGGTGTAGCCCTTCTTGGCTCCCCGGCCCATCAATTCCCCAGACAATCGGTCCGCGAATTCCTTTTGTATCTTCACGGGCATCGGGCCGGGTATCCAACCCCATTCACCCCTATTTCGCAATTCAAGCCCCGGGACCCCTTCAAGCCACCCTCGCATATCCTCTGATGTACTCGCCAAATGTCGGACCGCCACCCTATAGAGAGACTCGACATCCCATTCCAGGGCAATGGACCTAGGCCTCAACTTGCTCGCATCCGGGAAATCCCGCTCGCCCGCCTCGAACAGATCCTCCCTTAGAAATATCTTCGCACGCAGACAACGATATCGGTTGGACAGAGAGAGCCACATCGCCAGGAGGGCTTTTACACAACGCCGCCTGACTTCCGTGGTTAAGCCTCCGATACGATCCAGGTGGTCGTAGGCCGCGAATACGATCCTGTTCTCGTGAGAGAGTATCCGATCAACCGCATCGAGCGCCTGGACTATCTGGTTGATTCGCCCTTCCGCGCGCCTGACGTTCTGCTTCAACTCGGAGGATTCTTGCCAAAATTCCAGCACAGGGGCCCTTATTTCCTCAATTCCCTGGCCTAAACCGACAAGCCTTCTGACAAGATGAGCCATCCAGAATGCGCGGAGCAACTCATCGCTAGCACTCTTCGCCAATGCATCCATCGAAGAGACCTCGGGATGATGATGCGCCGCCTGCGAATAAGCATCACGCCAGACAGCGTCAGGAAGCTTATCGTCTTCGAATAGATCCTTAAGTTTTACCGAGGAATTCACCTGATCAATCAACCTGAAGAGAGCGCTCTTCCCCGCCCCACGTCCCCCGCGGACAACGACGATTTCCGGCCGTAGCGCCATGCGATGCGAATCCAGCGGCAGAAACGTCGTAACGGCAGGGACGTTCTCCGCCTCCCTCTTATTCAGCTTCTCAAGATCCCCGAGAAGAGCCAGCCGCTTCTCGGCATTCATTGTTCTTCTCCGTCCACGAGACACAACTCCAGAATACGATCAAGCAAGGCACTGTATCCATTTGCGAACAAGCGCTCCTGAATTCCAACGAGGGAATGAAATCGCTCCAAGGCGCTGTCTTGCTTGATAATCCACGGGGAATGGGCGACATCCGTCGCCGCGACATCCGGTACGTCCCCGCTGTAAACGTACTTGCGGAACGCGTCATGACTTTTCTGACGGAATTCTCTCAACTCCTCCTTTGCGGGCTCCGAAGTAAGGTCTGACGGCGCGAAACCGTGCACGATGACCCCCAGGAAATCCTCCTCCTTCTTGCGAAGCCCCAGTGCACGGATGGTCAAATCGAGCCCGGCGTAGGCCTGTTTGGATGCCCTGCTGACCACCACATCCACATGAGCAAGCCCATGAAGCGAAAGGCCGGCTAGGTCATGAAGACCTGCGCGGGAATCGATGAAGATGAAATCGGGGCGTCGCTCGGCCCGTACGGCATGCAGTAGAGCCGCCAAGGCATCCTCGATCGGCGCCACAACGCCCTCGCCTTGGCTAAACCCCTGGAATCCCAGGAAATCCAGCCTGGAAAGCTTTTCCACATAGTCGAGATCAAGTGCCCCGGCGCTGATAACATCGACTTGAGATGCATCTGAAGTGCCCAAGGCGTGCGCCGGGGCAATCAGGCTCGAAGCCTCCCTCGATCCGGTGGCCAAGTAATCGACGATGAAGTCCAGGGCACCCTGACCCAGACCACACTCCAAGAGCGATCCAAGGCCTGGAGCCTCAAGATCGAGGTCGATAATGGCCACCTTTTTCTTCTGCCGGGCCAGTTGCCATGCGCAGGATACCAATGCCGTCGTGCGGCCTACCCCGCCCTTGAAGGAATAGAAGGTCACGATGGGAGGGCCATCCTTGAGACTCCAAGGAGGCTGGGGGGCTCCCTCCTCAAGCCACACTTGTTTGGAGAACCTACGCTCGATCTTCCGCCAGCGCCCCCCCTCCCCCCCTGAAACGGTTTCCGGCAAATCAACTCTCCCCGGATCCCACGGCAGAGACACCTCCAGCACCTTCTTCGCCAATCGTCCTTCGTCTCCCTCGGCCTCCGTATGCCGTATGGAAGGCACGTAGTACTTTCCCAGCGATTGAGCCAACGTTTGGTTCAACCGCTCCACGTCCAAGTCCTTGCCGCCTTTCAGGACAAGCCTCACCCGGCCTTGCAGATCACGCACCACGCAGCAGCGTTCGACAGAGTCGAAGCTGGGCGTCTCTTCGCAAATCTTCACAAGCGTCGGCAAGACCTGTCCAAAAGTCATCATGGTACTCCCCCTTGAGGAAGTCTCCCATCTGCCCACAGCGCAAGGTATACGGAGTCTACGGCCTCTCTCGCCTGAACGAGCAGTGCGGTCACGAATACGCCAGTATACGTCCCGGTCCGGCAATAGCGAACATCCTCCTTCCAGTCGGCCAGGGCAGGAAACCGTCTCGCCCAACCACCCGGTTGGTAGCGTTGCGCAAGCGGATCAATGGCAAGCGCGAATTCAAGAACATCCTCTGCTGATGGATCGAAACGATGGCCAATTGTCTTGTCGAATACTCTCACAGCCAGCGTCGCCTTTCGTGCGCATTCAGGGCCATACCCCGCCAGATGAAACGCCTGGTCGAGGGAAGCCCATGGCTTTCCCGCTTCAGCAAGATGTTCCGCATCGCGGACATGACGCAAGGCGGCGGACAGCAACGACAAAGCTTCGGCCCGCAATTCCATGTCACCTTCCTGACGTATGAATATCCGCTCCTAGAAGTATAATCATCGATCGCACCTGTTGCGAAAGATTTGCCGGGGTGGAAAAGAAAGAAGCCCGAAAGTCTAATCGGCCCAAGTTTCCCGAAATATTCTGAAACCCCCGCGCGGCTCGCCCTGCGTCACGGCGGCCCCAGCAGGAGATCCGTCAGCAGCAGCACCACGCCCGCGGCGAGGAGGCACAGGACCGCGCACAGGACGAACAGGGCCAGCGCCGGGCCCAGCACCGACGACGACGCCGCCGTCACCGCCCCCGGCCGGCCTCCGAGGGCCAGGAAGAGCACGTTGAAGTGGACCAGCGCCGCCAGCAGGACCGCGCCTCCTTCCCCCGCCCCCCGATAGTCCGTCCCGCTGGGCGCCACGTGGCTCCCCACGCACAGGACCAGATAAAGGAAAAGCCAAAACGGGAGCGACGACAGGTGGCTCAGCGTGACGACGCCCGAGAGGACCCCGCTTGTCTGGTCCCACAGGGCGCGGCCCGCGGCGAGCAGGTTGCCCCCGGCGAGGGCCGACGCCAATCCCTCGCCGGAGAGAGCGCGCCGCGCGGTCTGCGGATCGAAGAGCCACAGAAGGCCGTACAGCGCCAGCGCCCCGCCCAGGAACGGCGCCGTGCCGATGAAGAAATTTCCCGCGACCTGGAAGCGGCTCTTCGGATCATAGGTATGGCTCACGTGGCCGAGCCGCCCCAGGGCCGGGTCCGGCCGGAACAGGGCGATCTCGTCGATCCGGTGCCGGAACAGGACGCAGAACAAGGCGTGGCTGAGCTCGTGGATCGGAGTCCCGAACCACCCGGTCCAAAGGACGCTCTTCCACCCGAACCGCCGCGAGAGGCGCCCCTGGACGGCCCCCTCCAAGTGATGGAGCAGGAGCCCCAGCAGGAAGAAGGGGCCGGCGATGAAGACGAGCTGGGTGAGACTCTGCACGATCCCGCCCCACACGACGTGATGGAGCCAGTCGCCCACCGCCGAAGTGTACCATGTTCAGCGGCATCCGTTCAGCGGTTGCGCAACCATCTTCCAACCGCCGCTGTTTTCATGGGAAGCGGGGACCCTACGGAGACCGAGCTTGCCAAGCATGGATGCCACGGATAGGCTGGAATCGTGAAGCTGCTCAACACGGCGTTCGTGTTTGTCTTCTGTGCGGCCACGATCGTGTTGGCCCTTTTCCCGCACAGCCCGAAGTGCGAAACCGTCTACACCATAACCGGATTCGCTTGCATGCTGTTCGTCGGGGGTCTGAATCTGATGGCTTTGGCGCGGAGGAAATCGCGAACCTCCGGCAGGCAGGGAAATCCCCCGTCGCCCTAGCCCAGATCCGCCGCGAAGCGGCCTGGTTGAGCCCGGCTTTTCACTACCCACGACGGAAGAACGGCGATACCATCCACGCGGCGGGGCGCCCGCTGAAGCCCCGCCGCCAGGAGCACGACATGATCCGATCCCTCCTCGCCGCCCTGCTCGCCGGCGCCGCCCTCGCGCTGTCCGCCGACCCGTCCGCCGCCCAGGGGAAAAAGGTCCGCGTCCTCTACGTGGGCGGGGACTGGAAGGCCCAGCTCCCCGACTTCCAGGGGAAGACCCCGCTCCGCGGCCACTTCGTCCGCCTGGCGGTCGAGAAGGCCGCCCCCGGCCGCTTCGACTTCACCCTCTGGACCAGCTACGAGTTCCTCCAGTACGGCGACTCGGAGTCGCTCAGGAAGTTCGACGTGATCGTCGCCGGCGACGTCATGGGCCAGAGCGTCCTCCCGCGCCTCGTCCGGGGGCTCACGGAGTTCGTCGAGGGGGGCGGCGGCTTCTGGTACGGCGACAACCACAAGGCGTTCATGTTCTACACGAAGGAGCTGAGCTTCGACGCCGTCCTCCCCATCGAGGTCGTCCCCTTCCGCGCCTACGGCCCGGAACCCTCCCAGCCGCGCTGCGGGGAGGGGCCCGTCAAGCCGGTGGTCGCCGCGCCCGACCATCCGATCGTCAAGGGGATCGACTTCGCCTCCGCCCCCGCCCTGCGCGGGTCGGAGCGGTGGGGGCCCGCCTACGGCAAGGCGAAGGACGGGGCCGCGGTCATCGCGCGCTCCCCGGGCGGCAAGGACATCTGGGTGGCGTGGGAGAAGGGAAAGGGGCGCTCCTTCTGGTCGGGCGGCGTCCTTTCCAACGATGAGATCTCCGAGGACTTCGCCAAGGGACCCCAGTTCGGGCCGTTCTGCGCCCAGGCGCTCGCGTGGCTGGCGGAGAAGTCCTCCTATCCCGCCGCGGCGCTCAAGGACGCCGCCGCCGAAGGCGAGCTGACCGTCGACCTCTCAAGGAAAGGGCCGGCGGTCACCTCGAAGCACTTCGGCATCCACGGCCAGGAGGACGCCCCCGGCGGCAGTTACCCGATGAAGGACGCCGACCTGGACCTCTACAAGGAGCTCAAGCTCGACGGCACCTTCGCACGGACCAGCGCCTTCATGGGGATCAAACGGAAGCCGGGCGGCGGCGACCAGGACCAGATGGACGACGGCACGGACCTGTCGGCCTTCGATCCCGAAAAGTACGACTTCAAGAAGGCGGACGTGGTCCTGGCGGACCTCGCCCGCATCAAGGCCGACCCGGTCTTCCTCTACTGGTGCCCCTGGTGGGGCCCGAAGTGGCCGGAGCCCGCGCGCTACACGAAATATTTCGCCGCCTCCATCGAGCGCGTGAACGGCCGGCCGGGGACGCCGGAGTACAAGCCGCGCCTCGAATACTTCGAGATCATGAACGAGCCGAACCTCCACCCCGCCCCCGAGGTGCTGGACCGCTACGCCGACTTCTACAACCGCGCCGCCGAGGCCCTCCGCAAGAAATATCCCGGCGTCAAGTTCGGCTGTGGCGGCTTCAACGAGTGGCCCTACGTGCAGGGGATCATCGACCGGTGCGGGAAGAACCTCGACTGGTTCAGCCGCCACCCCTACGGCCACACGGGCGAGGGGGTCTTCTACCTCCAGGACCGCTACGCCGAGCACGCGAAGGCGAAGGGCCTGGACGGGCTGAAGTTCATCCTCACGGAGTGGGACTTCTGGATCTACGGCGAGCCGGCCTTCGACTACATCATGATGCGGTGGAAGCCGCTCCTGGACCGCGCCGACGCCTGCATCGGATCGCTCCACTACCGCTGGCGGGAGTACCACGAGGGGGGCTATGTCTTCGGCCTCAAGGGGGAGTTCGACCAGAAGTACGGCGAACTGCCCCCCGAGAATCCCAATCCCGGCAAGCACAAGCCAATCCCGTACCGCTACAACGCCTTTTGGATCATGCGCGACCTGCGCGGGACGCAGTTCGAGGCGAAGCTGGAGGTCCCCGCACTCCGCGGATCGGCGGCTCCCCCGGCTGCGGAGTACGCGGCGCGGATCGCCGGGCCGGCCGACCTCAGCACGCGGGCCTGGGCCGCGGCGGCCTCGGACGGGAAGCAGTTCAACATCGTCGTCCACTACGGATTCCCGCACGAGAATCCCGCGAAGGGGGAGTCGTACGGGAAGCTCAAGCTCCGCCTCCAGGCGCCGATCCCCCCGGAGGTCAAGGGGCGGACGCTCGTGGTCTCGCGGGCGGACAGCCGGGGCCGGCAGGAGGAGGCCCCGGCGGCCCTTTCGGGCGACCGGCTGGACTGCGAGATCGAGATTCCCGCCCGGAGCGCGGTGTCGCTCACGGTCCGCTGAGCGGATTCAGCTTCATCTGCCGTCCAGGGAGTCCATCACGGTTTCCGGATCGTGGGATCGATGGGTCGGGCGCCCCTGGGAGAGCGGGGCCGATTGCCCCGGGCCGCTCGTGCCCTGAGGTCCGCTTGCTTCCGTGTATTCCCCTGAACCCCATGGCCGGGAAAACGCCTTTATGGGCGGGGTGCATTGAGGTTGATGCGATGCCGTTGATTCTGAGGGCGGCAACCCTCCCGGCAGCATGGCTTTTCGCGGCCCTCGCCACGGGGGTATGCAGTCCCGATGTAGGGCTTGATACCTTCGGGCTTCCTCCATGCACGCCTGATGAAGATGCGTGGTATTTCGAGTCGTCGCTTCGGGAAGCGCCGGAGATCCTCTGCGCGCGTTCCGCCGAACATCCCCTCAGGAGGCCTGACGCACAGGCCCCCTGAAGATCTCGTGAGGTGTGCCCCAAGAAGACCGTTTGAATGAAGGCTGATTCCTTTTGACCCCAGAATGTAACCAGGTAACAATACCTCTATGGCTGGAGGCGGGAAGCGGAGGCCGGCAAAGATCGAGAACGTGCCTGGGCTTGCGAGGGCCTGTTTGGATTCGGGCCGATACCGTGACACGGGGCATGCGGAGGAGCGCAAGCATCAACGGCAGGTTACGCTGACCGAGGTGCTTGAGGTTGTCCGGGTCGGATATCGAGAGCCCGCCAAGGACGAATACAAGCCCGGATGGAAGGCTTGGAACTATGCGGTTCGCGGGAGGACCATTGTTCGGCGCGAACTCAGAATTGCAGTGTCCTTCGACGAGGAGGGCTTCCCGCTCTTCATTACGAGCATTGATCTTGGGGAACGATGATCCGGGGGTCCATGGGGAGGTGATGCCATGAGGGAAGGACTCAGGAGGAAGATCCAGGGCCGATACGTGCATCACGGATTCAGTTTCCCTGTGGTGCTCATCAGGGTCCCCCTGGTGCTCGTGCGGGGGGCCTGGACGCCGGAGGTGAACTACAACGACCTCTCGCAGAGGCTTTTGGAGGTCCTGGCCGCGAAACCCTCAAGGCTGACGGGGGCGGAGGTGCATTTCGTCCGCCACTCCTTCCAGATGACGCTGGAGGAGTTCGCGGGGCGTTTCGGTGTCACTCATCCTGCGGTCATCAAGTGGGAGGGGAAGGGCAACCAACCGACGGCGATGGCCTGGGCCATCGAGAAGGATCTGCGCCTGGAGATCCTGCGTGCCTCCTCCAAGGCCAGGCCCGAGAGGTTCCTGAAGGCCTACCTTGATCTCGAGAAGATTCCCGGACGTCAAGGTGGACGGCTTGAGATTTCCATCCCCCAGTCCGCATCGGGGGGCGCCAAACAGATCCATCCTGCCGGCTCACGCCCTGGGAACCGACTCGAACCGAGGTCATGAGGGGCAATCCGACCGGCAACGCGGTGACGAAACAACACCCCTCGGCGATTCCCGCCATTCAATCGAGCTGACCGGCTCCATCCCGCAGTCCGCCCAGGCCCCTCCGACATCCCGCCAGGCCCGTCCATCCCCCCTTGGCCTTCAAGTCGCCCCGCATCGAGGCCAGGAGGGGCTTCCGATGGTTCGACATCGAGCCCTGGCTACCCCCCAAAACGGCACCCCCGATGGCCTGTTCGGGGGTGCCGTTGGGGACTGTTGGAGGGACGTGCCGACGACGCCCTCAAGGCCATCTCGAACCGGATTGGAACCGCATTTCGCGGGCAAATACGGCGTTCCGTTCCGCAACGCGGCGCAACGCCCGGTTCCATCCCCCGCCTGATCCGCCCGGCGGAGAGAGATGGTTGCGCTCACCCCGATCAGGACGATCCGGATGGGGATTCCCTCCCCCGCAAGAAGCCCGCGCGAAATTCTGTTGACGCCCCCCGCCGCCGCGGTAGGCTGATCCGCACCTTCTTCGCGGAGGGCCCATGAGCGAACGACCCCTGGGCGTCCTCGTGCACGGGGCGGGATGGGTCAGCACCCAGCACATCGCGGCCTTCAAGAAGAATCCCCGCACGCGCGTCGTCGCCGTCTCCAGCCGCAAGATCGAGTCGGCGCGCCGCCGCGCCGAGGAGGCCGGGCTCGCGGGCGCGGGGACCTACGACGGCCTCGACCGCGCCCTCCGGCACGACGGGGTGGACATCGTCTGCGTCTGCACCCCCCAGCACCTCCATTGCGAGAACGTCCTCGCCGCCGTCGAGGCGGGCAAGCACGTCGTCATCGAGAAGCCCGCGGCCAACAGCCTCGACGAGCTCCGCCGGATGCGCGACGCCGTCCGCCGCCGCCGCGTGAAGACCGTCGTCAGCTTCGTCCTCCGCTGGAACCCGCTCTTCGAGACGGTCAAGGCGATGATCGCCGACGACTTCCTCGGCCGGGTCTACTTCGCCGAGGCCGACTACCAGCACGACATCGCCAGCTGGTGGTCGGGCTTCGAGGACGCCCGCAAGCGCTCCACCGGCGTCAGCGCCATGCTCACCGGCGGCTGCCACGCGGTCGATGCCGTCCGCTGGTTCGCCGCGCGCGGCCGCTACGAGGCGGCCGACCCGGTCGAGGTCTTCGCCTACTCGGGCGGCCTCCGCAAGGGGAGCGGCGTCGAGTTTGACTACCTCGCCAACGCCTTCAAGCGCGCGGCCCCGCTGGAGTACGACGACCTCGAGGTCGCGCTCGTCAAGTTCTCCAACGGCGCCCTCGGCAAGGTGTCGGTCAACTACGGCGCCGTGATGCCCTACACCTTCCCGATCGAGGTCTTCGGCGACAAGGGGACGGTCAAGGACAACCGCGTGTGGTCGCACAAGTTCCCCGGGCAGAAGTCCTGGGCGACCCTCCCGACGATCCTGCCCGACAGCGCCGACGTGAGCCACCACCCCTTCCAGGGGCAGATGGACCACTTCGTGGAGTGCATCGACGGCGACAAGGAGTCCCACTGCAGCCTGGAGGACGCCGTCAAGACCCACGAGATCGTCTTCGCGGCGCAGGAGTGCTACCGCACGGGCCGGCCGGTGAATCTGCCGCTCCTGCCTCCATAGAGCGCCCAACAGGATGATGCTCACCACAAAGACACGAAACCCACAAAGAAGAAATGGATAGTTCATCCCCCCTTAATCCCCCCGGGGGGGAGGGGGGAATTCCTTATGAAGGATTCCTCCGAGGGTCCTTGGCGGGCTTCGTGTCTTGGTGGTGAAATATGATGGGAATTCGATGACCTGCTCCATCGAGGGGAGCGTCTCGATCGGCTGGCTCCACAAGGAACTCGGCTTCCGCGCCGACGAGCCCTACTACCTCGACCCCGCCGTCCACCACGAGCGGTTCCTCGCCATGCAGGACTACTGCGCGGCGCGCTTCCCGGACTGCGAGATCAACTTCTTCGAGGCAAACCTCGTCCAGACCGCGGCCTGGCGGCGCGACCAGCTCATGGTGGGCCCCCTCCAGCCCAGCCTCATCCAGGGCGCGGCCCTGGGCGCCCGCCTCCGCATGCCCGGAGACAAGGACCCCGACATCGAGCCGGCGCCGCTCGGCGACCTCGACCGCGAGGGCCTCCGGCGGCTGGCCGGATTCGAATGGGAGAAGGCGTGGCCCGTCCGCCTCTTCCTCGATCAGATCGACCGCCTGAAGGCGGAGCACGGCGAGGCCCGCCCGGTCGTCCCGCCCTTCTACTGGGACGCCTCGGGACGCGCGACGATCCACGGCCCGGTCACCACGGCCCAGAAGCTCATGGGCGAACGGATCTTCCTGGAGATGATGCAGAACGAGCCCTTCGCCCTCGCGTTCCTGGACTGGATCACCGAGGGGACGATCGCCCTCTGCCGCCTGTTCGCGCGGCGCGCGGGACTCCCGATCACGGGCGTCCACATCGGCGAGTGCTCGGCCTGCATGCTCGGCCCCGCACAATTCGAGCGCTTCTCGCGCCCCTTCTGCCAGAGGATCATCGACGCACTGGGCCCCGGCCGCATCCACTCCTGCGGCCGCTCGGACCGCCTCCTGGAGTCCTTCGCCGGCCTGCGCAACCTTCGCTGCGTCAACACCGGCTCGCGCACGAGCGTCCGGAAGATCCGCGAGGTCTTCGGACCCGCCCTGCCCGTCGAGATCGCCCCCCCCGCGCAGGACCTCGCCTCCGGCACGCCCGACGACGCGCGCCGCTTCGTCGACCGGACCCTCGAGGAGAACGGCGACGGGCCGCTCCTCTTCGTCTACCACCTCGACGCCGGCTGCCCCGAGCGGAACGGCCGGGCGCTCCATGATAGGCTGATCGACCGGGGGCTGATTCCGCGGGGCCGGCGACACATCCCGCCGGGAGGCGCGGCGTAGAGTATTCAGGAAATCTCGATTCGGAGGGCGCATCCATGAGCCATGGCAAACCATCGCGGAGGGAATTCCTGGGGGCGTCCGCCCTGGCGGGGGTGGCCCTCCCGTCCGTGTTCGCCGCCTCGGACGACACGATCCGGCTGGCGCTCATCGGCTGCGGCGGCCGCGGGGGCGGGGCCGCCGTCAACGCCTTCGAAGCCACCGGCGGGCCGGTGAAGCTCTGGGCCATGGCCGACCTCTTCCAGCGCCGGCTCGACTCCTGCCACAAGCACCTGAGCGGGATGCACCCGGAGAGGGTGGACGTCCCGCCCGAACGGCGCTTCACGGGCTTCGACGCCTACAGGAAGGCGATCGACGGCCTGCGCCCGGGCGATGTCGCGATGCTGACCGGCTATGCGGGCTTCCGGCCGGCGCAGGTGGAATACGCCGTGGAGAAGGGCGTGAACGTCTTCATGGAGAAGTCGTTCGCGTGCGACCCGCCGGGCGTGCGGCGGATCATCAAGGCGGGCGAGGCGGCGGAGAAGAAGAACCTGAAGATCGCCGCGGGCCTGATGTGCCGCCATTCCCGGGCCCGCCAGGAGCTCATCCAGAAGATCCGCGACGGGGCCGTGGGCCGGGTCCAGCTCATCCGCGCCTACCGGATGGAGCCCGTGGGGCCCCTGGGCAAGCGGCCCCCCGCCGAGAAGGACCTCTTCTGGCAGATCCGCAACTTCACGCGGTTCCTCTGGGTGTCGGGCGGGCTGTTCGCCGAGATGGACATCCACCAGGTCGACGAGATCTGCTGGATCAAGGACGCCTGGCCGGTCTCGGCGCACGGCATCGGCGGCCGGGCGGCCAACAGCGCCGACTGCAGCCAGAACCTCGACTCCTTCTCCGTGGAGTGGACGTTCGCCGACGGCACGAAGGCCACGGACGTGGTCCGCTACCTCCCGCGCTGCCACAACGAGTTCGCCACCTACCTCCACGGCACGAAGGGCGCCGCGCAGTTCTCCGGCGGCGGCCACGCGGGGACGGCGCAGACCTACAAGGACCAGCGCATCGCCCCGGACAACGTCGACTGGCGGGCGGAGAAGGAGCCGTGCACCCCGTGGCAGGCCGAGTGGAACGAACTGCTGAACTCCATCCGGACGGACCGGCCGCACAACGAGGCGAGGCGCGCGGCCCTGGCGAACCTCGCCGACATCATGGGCCGGGCGGCCGTGCACTCCGGGAAGGTCGTCACCTGGGACGAGGCGATGGCGTCCAACTTCCAGTTCTTCCCGGGCCTGGACGCCCTCACGGAGGACAGCGCCCCGCCGATCGAGGCCGACGCGCAGGGCCGCTATCCCGTGCCGGTGCCCGGCGCGTGGTCGGAGATCTGAGCCGGTCACTTCCCGTTGTCCGGGATGCGGCCCGCGGCGTGGGCGAGCGTGAGCCAGGGCCTCGCGGCCGATCCGTCGCCGCCGTCGTTCCCCGCGGGCGAGAGGTAGTACGTCCCCCCCGCCCCCTGGGCCGCTCCGAGAAGGCCCATTGCCGCCAGGAGAATGGTCCTCATGGTCGTTGCCTATGGTACACACTCCTGCAATCTTGTGCTGATGAACCGTAAGCGATACTATCCTAGGGACGACTCAACATCGTTTTATAAGATGGGGGCCATCGGAATGGAATTGGCAGACCCAAGGCTTCTGACCTGCGCCTATATCGTCCTCAACAAGGCCGTGCCCACCGAATCTGATCCCCTGTTCCCCCCGAACTTCTGCAACACCCTGTTCGACTCTCCCCAAAACACCCTCGTGCAATCCGGTCCCTTTGGCCTTGAAGTTGTCAGCCCGGGAAAGCATTCATTGCGAAGGTTCGTGTTCCATCCCGCCAAGATTCAGATTATCACCGAGACGGCCGAGTTGCTCATGAAGGTAGCGGGGCGGGTTATGGAGCAACTGAGGAGGTCGGCCTTCCCTCTTGAGCCCAGCGCCTACGGTCTCAATTACGAATTCGATTTTAAACTCTCGGAAGGAGGAACCGCCACCGCTTGGCTGGCCAAGAGGTTTGCCACCCCCGGCCTGAACGATGTCGGGCAGGCCAGCGCCAAACTACAGACCATTGACCTCAGGTTGGATGGTCTTGAAAACCTGAGAGGACTTCGATTCGAACCTCGTACCGGATCTGACGACCGCGTATTTGTGCATACGAACCTGCATTACGATGAAAGCCGGCTTCTCCAAGGTGAGCAGTTGGAGCATGCTGTGGACCAGGGATTCGTCAAGAGCCTTGAATTGGTAGCCAAATTGCTTAAGATGTAACCAGGGGAAGATGATCCCTATGGAAGAGTTGGTTTCGACAACGTCATTCAAGTACGGGCAGATGTCCAAGGGTGACGACCCTGGCACGGACACCGCGATTCCGCCCCGCCAGATATCCTACCATGCCCTGATGCTTGAAAGGACGGGAGCCGAAATAAACGCCCGTCTGCAGGCACAGGGGATAACCGAGGACCAGCTCCTGAGCGATTTCAAGGCGTGGGGAGAGCGCCGTCGAAACAATCGCCGCGGATGCTTACGTCCTTCTGTCTGCGGTGGCAGGCCGCGCCGCACCGAGGGTCTTCACCCGTTCAAC
>CAYNDR010000049.1:20130-25173 GCA_964395295.1 uncultured Planctomycetales bacterium | reverse complement strand
CCGGCGACGTCATCGCGCGCATCCCGCGTGAGACCACGAAGACCAAGGACATCACCGGCGGCCTCCCGCGCGTGACGGAGCTCTTCGAGGCCCGCAAGCCCAAGGAGCCCGCCGTCATCAGCGAGATCGAAGGCACGGTCGAGCTCGGGGAGAAGAAGCGCGGCCGCCGGACCATCCTCGTGCGCAACGAGGAAACCGGGATGGAGAAGGCGCACGTGGTGCCCCTCGGGCGCCACATCCGCGTCCACACGGAGGACCGCGTCCGCGCCGGCGAGCCCCTGATCGAGGGGCCCCTCGTCCCGCACGACATCCTCCGCATCCGCGGCGAGGAGGAGGCCCAGCAGTACGTCCTCCGCGAGGTGCAGTCCGTCTACCGCGCCCAGAACGTCACGATCAACGACAAGCACGTGGAGCTGATCGTCGCCTGCATGATGCGCAAGGTCCGCATCGTGAACCCGGGCGACACCCCCTTCCTCCCCAACGCGGTGGTGGACAAGTTCCGCCTCAAGGAGGAGAACGCGAAGGTCAAGAAGGCGGGGAAGAAGCCCGGCACGTTCAAGCCGCTCCTCCTCGGGGTCACCAAGGCGGCCATCCAGTCCGAGAGCTTCATCGCCGCCGCCTCGTTCCAGGAGACCACGAAGGTCCTCACCGACGCCGCGCTCGCCGGCCGCCGGGACGAGCTGGTCGGCCTCAAGGAGAACGTCATCGTGGGCCACATGGTCCCGGCGGGCACCGGCTTCAAGAAGTACCTCAACATGAAGCTCCACCGGGACGAGCCGCCCGCTTCCCCCGAGCAGGAGGCGGCGGAAGTCGTGTCCGCGTGATTTGGCGTGACTTTGAAGGACCGATTCCTATAATAGGCGGCCTATGCCGACCATCAACCAGCTCGTGAGGCAGGGGCGGAGGAAGCCCCGCTACAAGTCCAAGTCCCCCGTCCTGGAGTCCAACCCCCAGAAGCGGGGCGTGTGCCTCATCGTCAAGACCATGACGCCCAAGAAGCCGAACTCGGCCCTCCGCAAGATCGCCCGCGTCCGGCTCTCCAGCGGCCGGGAGACCACCGCCTACATCCCGGGCGAGGGCCACAACCTGCAGGAACACTCGATCGTGCTCGTCCGCGGCGGCCGCGTCCGCGACCTGCCCGGCGTCCGCTACCATATCATCCGCGGGACGCTCGACTGCGCGGGCGTGGAGGACCGCAAGAAGAGCCGGTCCAAGTACGGCGTCAAGCGGCCCAAGTAGAGAGGAAGACGATGCCCAAGAAGTTCAAGTCCTTCGAACAGCTCCTGAGGCCCGACCCCCGCCACAAGAACAAGCTGATGGGGAAGTTCATCAACAACCTCATGGTGGGCGGGAAGAAGTCCGTGGCCCAGGGTATCTTCTACGCCGCCCTCGACGAGGTCCAGAAGCGGGTCAAGGACAAGGATCCGGTGGACATCTTCACCATCGCCATCAACAACGTCAAGCCGGTCGCCGAGGTCCGCTCCCGCCGCGTCGGCGGCGCCACCTACCAGGTCCCCGTCCCCGTCCCCGCCCGGCGCCAGATCTCCCTGGCCTACCGCTGGATCATCGGCGCCGCCCGCGGCAAGAAGGGCCGCCCCATGCACGTGAAGCTCGCCGACGAGCTGTACAACTGCTACCGCGGCGAGGGCGACGCCATCAAGAAGCGCGAGGACGTCCACAAGATGGCCGAGGCCAACAAGGCCTTCGCCCACCTGGCGTACTAGCCGCTCCCGGGCGGCCTTGTTTCCCTGAAATTTCAGCCTCCCCACGCCGTATTGTGCTATGATCGCCCTCCGGAGCGCGGTCGAGCCCGCGGGATCGCCATGCGCATGTTCCTGGTCGGCGCCCTCCTCCTGCTTCAGGACGACCCCTGGACGACCCTCCGCGATCCGGCCCGGCGGGGCCGGGACGCGGACCGGAAGGCCGCGCTCGAGCACTTCGCGTCCAGGGAACGCTCCAGCGCCCCCTGCTGGGCCGCGGCCCGGTTCCTCCAGAAATCCGACCGGGACTGGGGGCTCGTCTACGACCGCCTCACGGCCTCCGGCGGCGTCTCCCACGGGCGGGTCCAGGGAGCGGATTTCATCGACCTCTCCGGCCTGAAGTTCCCCGTGGCGGGGGGCAAGGTCGAGACCGGCGTGGCCGACCCCGCCGCCGCGGATCTCCAGGCGGTCCTGGACAAGTACTACGCGGACGAGGCCTTCGCCCCGGAAGAGCACAAGGGCGCCCTGGAGGCCCTGGCGGGGACGATCGAGAGGCTTCGGACGAGGACCGAGGCGCTCGACCTGCTGAGGCTCTTCGCGATGGCCCACGTGAGCGGGCTCGGGGAGGCGGCCGCCCCGTACGCCCTGCGGCTCGGGCTCCGGCGCGGGGGGGACCGCTGGGGCTCGGAAGAGCAGGCGGCCTACTGCGACGTGGCCCGGAACCACGCCCAGCCCGCGAAGGTCGAGCCCTCCTCCGAGGCCGTCGCGCGGGCCTCGGATGCCTTCGCGCCCCGGTACGCGGCCCTCCTCCTGGAGATCCACCGGACGCTCGGAAGGGGCTCCGGCTACGAGGCGACCTTCCTGGCCGCGGCCCAGGCCTCCCCCGCGGGCGGGCCCAGGGGCGCCGCCGACCACCTCAAGGCCCTGGCGATCAGCTTCAAGAAGGCGATCTACTGCACCGCGTGCAAGGGCGGGAAGGTCGTCTGCACCCAGTGCCAGGGCAAGAAGCGGGTGGACGTGCAGTGCGACCGGTGCGGCGGGGCCGGCCGCATCCGCCCCTCGGGCGCCACGGCCGAGTCCAACGCGACCCAGCGGTGCAACGCCTGCGCCGCCGGCGGCACGATCAAGGGCGTGCCCTGCAAGGGGTGCTCCGGCTCGGGCGAGGTCGATTGCGGGGACTGCCAGGGCCGCCCGTGGCGCGACCGGAAGTGCGGCGTCAAGGAGTGCCGGGGCGGCCGCGTCCCCTGCGCGAAGTGCAAGGGCAAGCGGGTCAACCTCGTGAAGTGCGCCGCCTGCGACGGCCTGGGCCGCCTCCGCGCCTCCGGCGCCGCGATGGACTCCAACGCCACCTTCAAGTGCCGGGGCTGCGAGGGGAAGGGGACGGTCCTGGATACGCAGGCCTGCGCGGACTGCTCGGACCGCGCCGTCGGAGTCGGATTCGTCCGCTGCGCCGCCTGCGGCAAGGGGGAGAAGGGCGCCGCCTTCCCGGCGTCCGGCGTCCTCTCCACGGAATCCTGCGGGGCGTGCGGGGGCTCGGGGTGGCCCCTGCCCCACCTCGCGGTCCCCTGCGCCAGGTGCCTGGGGCTCGGGGCGTTCGTCAAGCCCGCGGCCGACCCCGCCAAAACGCTCCAGTAGGGGATTCCAACAAACCTGTAGAAGGAACCCCGCCGGGACGCTACAATCCTGCCCCATATGGGGTGAGCCTCGAACGGATCCGCAACTTCGGCATCATCGCCCACATCGACGCCGGCAAGACCACGACCACGGAACGGGTCCTCTACTACGCGCGGAGGATCCACAGGGTCGGCAACGTGGACGAGGGGACCACGACCACCGACTGGTACGTGCTGGAGCAGCAGCGCGGGATCTCCATCTTCAGCGCGGCCGTCACCTGCGAGTGGCGCGGCCACATGCTCAACCTCATCGACACGCCCGGGCACGTGGATTTCACCGCCGAGGTGGAGCGCTCCCTGCGCGTCCTGGACGGCGCGGTCGTGGTCTTCGACGCCGTCAACGGCGTGGAGGCCCAGTCCGAGACGGTGTGGCGGCAGGCGTCCCGGTACAGCGTCCCCCGCATGGCCTACGTCAACAAGATGGACCGGCCTGGGGCCGCGTTCGAGAAGTGCCTGGAGTCCATGCGCCGGAAGCTCGGGGCGCGGCCGGTGGCGGTCACGATCCCCTTCGGCGCGGAGGCCGACTTCCGCGGCGTCGTCGACCTCGTCCAGATGAGGCTCCTCGCGTTCGAGGGGGACCGGGGCGAACAGGTGGCCGCCTCCGAGGTGCCCGCGGAGGCGGAGGAGGAGGCCCAGGTCTACCGGGAGGCGCTCGTCGAGGCCGCCAGCGAGTTCTCCGACGAGGTCCTGGCCTGCGCCCTGGAGGGGAAGCCGGTGGCGCCCGAGGCCCTCCGGGCGGGGATCCGGAAAGGGGTGATCGCGGGGAAGATCCAGCCGGCGTACGCGGGCTCCTCCCTCCACAACCAGGGCGTCCAGCCCGTGATCGACGGCGTGGTGGATTTCCTGCCCTCGCCGCTGGACGTCCCCGTGGTGTGCGGGAGGGAGCCCGAGACGGAGAAGCCCGTGACCCGCGACCTCCGGAAGGACAAGGCCCTCTGCGGCCTGGCGTTCAAGACGGAGACGGACCGTCACGGGGAGCTGACCTACGTGCGCGTCTACACGGGGGAACTGCGGGCGGGGGACGCGTTCTTCAACCCGCGCCTCGGGCGGATGGAGCGGACCCAGCGGATGTTCCGCATGTTCTCCCACGCGCGGGAGTCCCTGGGCCAGGCGGGGCCGGGCGAGATCGTGGCGCTGGTGGGGCTCCGGCAGGCGGTGACGGGGGACACGCTCTGCGACAAGAAGCACCCGGTCCTCCTGGAGACCATGCGCTTCCCCCAGCCGGTCCTGAGCGTGGCCATCGAGCCCAAGTCCAGCGCCGACAAGGACAGGCTGGACGAGGCCCTGGCGCGGCTGGCGAAGGACGACCCGACCTTCAAGGTGGGGCAGGACGCGGAGACGGGCCAGACGATCCTGCACTGCATGGGGGAGCTCCACGCCGAGGTCCTGCTCTACCGGATCCGGAACGACTTCAACACGCCGGCCAACACCGGCGAGCCCCGCGTGGCCTACCGGGAGACGATCCTGAGGCAGGTCCGGCAGGAGAAGCGGATGGTCGTGAAGGTGGGGGAGAAGCAGATGTTCGGCCACGTCGTGCTGGAACTGCGCCCCTTCCGGGGCTCCGTGGCCCCCGTCTTCCAGGTGGACCTTCCCCCGCCGGCCGAGAAGGAACTCCGCAAGTTCATCCCCGCGATCCGCGACGGCGCCCTCTCGGCGGCCGGGTCGGGCGT
>CAYNDR010000049.1:17372-20120 GCA_964395295.1 uncultured Planctomycetales bacterium | reverse complement strand
GGATCGCCCCGCCCTGGATGGCGTAGAAGACGAAGTACTCGGGCTCCACCGAGAAGCTAAGGTCGGACTCGGGCGTGATGGCCCAGCTCCAGTAGGGCGGCTCGATGTCCATGAGGACCGGGTCGGGCGTGGTGGCCGGATATCCCCTGATCTACCTGCAGGTCGTCCTGGTGGGGGGATCGGTCTCGACCGAGTCGTCGGAGAACATCTACATGTCGGCGGCCGCCGACGCGCTCACGCACGGCCTGCGGGACACGGAATGCGCCCTCCTGGAGCCCCACATGAGGTTCGAGGTGACCGCGCCCGACGAGTACGCCGGCGGCGTGATCCACGACCTCCAGCGGCGCGGGGCGGACATCACGGAGATGGACGTGGCGGCGGGGGCCCGCGTCATCCGGGGACACGTGCCCCTGTCCAAGATGTTCGGCTACACGACGACGATCCGCTCGATCACCCAGGGGCGGGGCCAGCACCTCCTGGAGCCGTTCGAGTACCGCCCGCTTCCGCCCGAGGAGCTGGCGAAGTTCCGCTGAGCGGGGGCAAAAAAAAAGACGGGCGCCTTCTCGCCCCCGAGGCGCCCGTCGGCAATTCCGCCCGCCCCCTGAAGGATACCCCGCGGGGGGCGAACGGCAAGGGGGGCGGGGGAAAATCGCCCCGGCCGGCCGGGGCGGCCCGGGGGTCCGCGCCGGGCCGTTTCGCTTGACTTGCGAAGGTCTTTCGGTATACTAACGCCTCGCTTTATGGCCCAGAGAATACGCATCCGGATCGAAGGCTACGACCACGAGATCATCGACCAGTCGGCGATGGATATCGTGAACACCGCGAAGCGCACGGGCGCCAAGGTTCGCGGCCCGATCCCCCTGCCCACGAAGATCGAGCGGATCACGGTCCTGCGCTCGCCGCACGTGGACAAGAAGTCGCGCGAGCAGTTCGAGATCCGCACCCACAAGCGCGTGGTGGACATCACGGAGCCCACGCCCAAGACCATCGACGAGCTCCGGAACCTGAACATGCCGGCCGGCATCGATATCCGCGTCAAGGCCCTCCTCGACGAGAAGTAGCCATGGCCGAACTCCCCCTTTATACCAAGGAAGGCAAGGGTGCCGGCACGGTCGCCGTGGACGAGAAGCTCTTCGGCGACAAGGTCCTCAAGAAGCTCCTCCACCAGGTCGTGGTGATCCACGAGGCCAACCAGCGCGAGTGGAACGCCCACACGAAGACGCGCGGCGAGGTGGAGGGGTCCACCCGCAAGCCCTGGGCCCAGAAGCACACGGGCATGGCCCGCGCGGGCACCATCCGCTCCCCGATCTGGAGGCACGGCGGCGTCGTCTTCGGGCCCCGCCGGCACGAGTACCGGCAGAAGATCACGTCCTCCATGCGCCGCGCGGCGCTCGACTCCGCCCTCCTGGGGAAGATCCTCGACAAGGAGGTCTCGGTCGTGGAGGGGCTGGACGCGGAAACCCCCAAGACCAAGCGCATGGTCTCCCTCATGAAGTCCATCGGCTTCAAGCGCACGGTCCTCCTGGCGATCCCCGAATACGACGAGAAGGTGTGGCTCTCGGCGCGGAACCTTCCGGACGTGAGCGTGCGGCCGGTCCGGGACCTCAACGCCTACGACGTGCTCCGCCACAAGGACCTGCTCCTGACCCGCGGGGCCCTGGACGCCCTCCTGAAGGAGCGCGCCGGCGGGGAGAAGAAGCCGTGAGGAACCCCTGGGAGGTCATCAAGAAGCCGCTGGTCACCGAGAAGTCGATGGCCAACCAGCAGAAGAACGTCTACACGTTCATCGTCGATCCCCGGGCCACGAAGCCCGAGGTGCGCAACGCCATCGAGCAGGCCTTCAAGGACAGCAAGATCAAGGTCGGCGAGGTGCGCATCGTGAACGTGAAGGGCAAGCGCAAGCGCATGAAGAACATGATCCAGGAGGGGAAGCGCAAGGACTGGAAGAAGGCGTACGTCACCCTCTCGGAAGGAAGACTGGACATCATCTGATGCCGAACCGCGAGTACAAGCCGACCTCGCCCGGGCGCCGGGGCGCCTCCGTGTCCGACTACTCGGACATCACCAAGAAGCACCCCGAGAAGGCGCTCACGCGGGAGCTCCGCAAGACGGGCGGGCGGAACAACGTCGGGCGGCTCGCCGTGCGCCACATCGGCGGCGGGAACCGCCGGCGCTACCGCCTGATCGACTTCCGGCGGGACAAGGACGGGGTGGCCGGCATCGTGGAGGCCATCGAGTACGATCCCAACCGCTCGCCCCGCATCGCGCTCATCAAGTACAAGGACGGCGAGCGCCGGTACATCCTGGCCCCCCAGGGGCTCGGCGTGGGCGACGAGGTCCTCTCGGGAGAGAAGGTGGAGCCCAAGGTGGGGAACGCCATGCCCCTCAAGGGCATGCCCACCGGCCAGCTCATCCACAACATCGAGCTGACCCCCGGGCGCGGCGGCCAGCTCGTCCGCTCCGCGGGCACGTTCGCCCAGCTCATGGCCAAGGAGGGGAACTACGCGGACGTCCTCCTCCCCAGCGGCGAGATCCGCAAGATCCACGTCCGCTGCCGCGCCACCATCGGCCAGCTCGGGAACTCCGACTGGGCCAACATCGTGCTCGGCAAGGCGGGGCGCAAGCGCTGGATGGGCATCCGCCCCACGGTCCGCGGCAAGGCCATGAACCCCGTCTCCCACCCCTGCGGCGGGGGCGACGGCCGAGGCGGCGTGGGTGCCCGCGAGCCGGTGGCGCGGCCGGGCGGGG
>CAYNDR010000049.1:5179-17362 GCA_964395295.1 uncultured Planctomycetales bacterium | reverse complement strand
ACGCTCTGGACGATCGCCTCGAGCGAGCCCTGGACATCGGCCTTGAGAATGAGCTTGAGCTCCCTGAGCGTCCCGGCGGCGATCCGCTGGTGCAAATCATCCAGCGTCACCCGCTTGGGGGGCGTGGCGGCGTGGGCCGCCAGCCGTGCAACTGGAAGGGGACCAAGCTCGCCAAGGGCGGGAAGACCCGCCGGAGCAAGAACCCCTCCGACCGGTTCATCGTCCGTTTCCGCACCCCCGGGACGCATCAGAAGACGAGAAGGTGACATGAGCCGCTCCCTCAAGAAGGGCCCCTACGTCGATCCGAAGCTGGCCGTGAAGGTCCGCAAGGCCAGGGAAACCGGGTCCCGGGAGCCCATCAAGACCTGGTCGCGCCGGTCGACGGTCGTGCCGGACTTCGTCAACCAGACGTTCCTCGTCCACAACGGGAAGATCTTCCTGAAGGTGTTCGTGACGGAGGACATGGTGGGCCACAAGCTCGGGGAGTTCGTCCCCACGCGCACCTTCCGGGGCCACCCGGGCAGCCGCGAGTCCGGCGAGACCCCCAGGCCCCCCAAGCCCCCGGGAGGGAAGGCCTAGATGGCGGAGCCTGCCGTCGAGACGAAGAAGCCCGAGGGCGCTCCGGCCGCCCCGAAGGCGCGCTTCACGGCGCGCCTGAGGTATGCCCGGATGTCCGCCCGGAAGATGCGGTACGTGGTCGACCTCATCCGCGGGAAGGACTACAACACCGCGATCTCCATCCTGCGGGTGTGCCCCAAGCGCGGGGCCATGTTCTGCAAGAAGCTCCTCGAAAGCGCCTTCGGGAACGCCACGGAGATCGCCCAGTCGCGGAACATGGACCTCGACGGGAACAAGCTGCACGTCGTCGAGGCCCGCGTGGACCCGGGGCCGACCATCAAGCGCTGGAGGCCCTCGTCCGTGCGCCGCCCCACCATGATCAAGAAGCGCATCTGCCACGTCGTCGTGGCCCTCGAGGAGCGGGAGCTGAAGGAGCCGCGCCGGGACCGGGTCAAGCGGCAGAAGCAGGAGCGCCAGAAGAAGGCCCCGGCCGCCCCCAAGGCGGCCCCCGCCCCGGCGGCCCCCGCGGCGCCGAAGGCCTCCCGGACGGAGACGGGCCCGGGCGATGCCGGAACAAAGGAGGAGAAGAAGTAGATGGGCCAGAAGGTCAACCCGCTCGCCTTCCGCATGGGCGTCACCCTGCCCTGGCGCTCCCGCTGGTACGCCGGCAAGAAGAATTTCGGCGACTGGCTCGTGGAGGACAACAGGATCCGCGAGTTCATCCGGAAGGAGTACGGATTCGCCGGGCTCGCGCGCATCGAAATCGAGCGCATCGGCGAGAAGGTCCGGATCACCCTCTTCGCGGCCCGGCCGGGCCTCATCATCGGCAAGCGGGGCGCCAAGGTCGACAAGATGAGCGAGGACGTCGGCCGGCTCGTGGGCCGCGCGGTCGAGGTCGACATCAAGGAGCTCGAAACCCCCGAGCTCAACGCGAAGATCGTGGCCGAGGCGATCACGGAACAGCTCCAGAAGCGCGCCCCGTACCGCCGCACGATGCGGCGCTATGCCGAGATGGTGATGGACCTCGGGGCCAAGGGGATCAAGCTCCTGTGCAAGGGCCGCCTCGGGGGCGCGGAGATCGCCCGCAGCGAGCGCCTGGTGCTGGGGCGGATCCCGCTGAACACCCTGAGGGCCGACATCGACTACGGGACCGCCACGGCCATCCTCAGCAAGGGCACGATCGGCGTGAAGGTGTGGGTCTACAAGGGCGAGATCTTCCAGAAGGAAAAGAAGGTTGTCCGGCGCCCGGAGGCCGAGAACTAGCGACAGGGACCGCGCGACATGTTGATGCCCAAGAGGGTCAAGTACCGCAAGAGCCATCGGGGGCGCATGAAGGGCGTGGCCACGCGGGGCAACCGCGTGAGCTTCGGGGACTTCGGCCTCATGTCCATGGAGATGGGCTGGCTCTCCGCGCGCGAGATCGAGGCCGGGCGCGTGGCCGCCACGCACCAGATGGGGACCGAGGGCCGGCTCTTCATCCGCGTGTTCCCCCACAAGTCGATCAGCGCCAAGCCGGCCGAGACGCGCATGGGCAAGGGCAAGGGCGAGCCGGAGTACTACGCCGCCGTCATCCGGCCGGGATCCGTGCTCTTCGAGGTCTCGGGGGTGGACGAGGAGTTCGCGCGCCAGGTCTTCTGCAACGTGGCGCACAAGATGTCCCTGCGGTGCAAGATGGTCGCGAGGCGCCATGGCTAAGGGGAAGAAGTACGGGGAGATGCCCGACGAGGAGCTCCGCAAGGAGCTGGACGGGCTCGTCAAGGGGCTGTTCAACCTGCGTTTCCGCAAGGTCACCGACGTGGTCGAGAACCCGGCGGAGTTCCGGAAGCACCGCCGGGATATCGCGCGGATCAAGACGGTACTGCGCGCCCGTGAAATCAAAACCGCCAAAAAGTAGGCCCGCCAAGGGGAATCCGCCGCCCCCTCCCAAGGGAGGGCTGAGCAAGGCGGAACTCGCCGAGTTCAAGGCGGTCCTCGTCCTCCGCCGCCGCGTGCTCATGGGCGACGTCAAGGGCCTCGAGAACGAGGCCATGAAGAAGGGATCGGACGCGGCGGGCGACCTCTCCACGCTCCCCATGCACCTGGCGGACCTGGGGACCGACAGCTTCGAGCAGGACATCTCCCTGGGGCTGATGGAGAACGAGAGCGACGAGATCCACGAGATCGAGGAGGCCCTCGACCGCATCCGGGAGGGGACCTTCGGCCTCTGCGAGGGATGCCGCAAGAAGATCCCCAAGGAGCGCCTGCGGGCCATCCCCTACACGCGCCTGTGCGTCAATTGCAAGAAGAAGGAAGAGGGCGTATAATCGGCGCGATGCGCCGCCACGTGGCCCTCTTCTGCGCGCTGGCCTTCCTCGGCGCCGCCCTGGACCTGCTGACCAAGCACCTGGCCTTCCGCCACATCGGGCTGTACGGGGCGGAGGTCCGCGTCATCGACGGCTGGTTCAGCTTCGGGTGCACCCTCAACGAGGGGGTCATCTTCGGCCTCGGGACCAGGGCCAGGACGCTCTGGCTCGTCGTCTCGATCGCCGCGGTCCCGGCGATCGCCGCGATCTTCTTCTCCGTCCGGAAGCCCAAGTGGATCTTCACGATCACCCTGGGCCTCATCCTGGCGGGCACCATCGGCAACATGTACGACCGCGTCGCCGTGGGCGCCGTCCGCGACTTCATCAAGTTCTACTGCGTCCGCTCCGACGGGACCCAGGCGGTCTGGCCCCTCTTCAACCTGGCGGACTCGTGCATCTGCGTGGGGGTGTTCCTCCTCACGGTCGAGATGCTCTTCTTCGACGAGAAGAAAAAGAAGAAATCGGATGACGCCCCCAAGATCGAGACGTCCTCGCCGGCCGGGCCCCTCCCCGGGCCCGGGCCGGCCGCCGGCGGGGAGTGAGGCCGCCGCGGACCTCGCGGTCCGGCTGGGCCCGCTCGCGCTGGCGAACCCCCTCATGCTGGCCTCCGGGACCTTCGGGGCCCTCATGGACCGCGTCCTGGACGTGGGCCGCCTCGGCGCCGTGGTCGAGAAGACGATCACGATGGACCCCCGCGCGGGCAACCCCTACCCGCGGGTCTGGGAGACGCCCAGCGGGATGCTCAACTCGATCGGGCTCGACGGGCCCGGGCTCGAGGAATGGATCAGGAAGCGGTACCCTCAGGTGAAGGACTACGGCTGCCGGCTGGTCCTGAGCGTGGCGGGCCGCACCCTGGAGGAGTACGGCGACCTCGTGCGACGCCTCGACGGCCTGCCCCGGGTGGACGCCTTCGAGCTGAACATCTCCTGCCCGAACGTCTCCCACGGCACGGACTTCGGGGCCGACCCGGCGCGGACCGAGAGGGTCGTGCGGATCGCGAAGGCCGCCACCTCGCGCCCCGTCTTCGCCAAGCTCACCCCCAACGTGGCGGACATCGCGGCCATCGCCCGCGCCGCCGCGGAGGGCGGGGCGGACGGGATCTGCGCCATCAACACCCTCAAGGGAATGGCGATCGACTGGAGGAGGCGCGCCCCCTGCCTGGGCGGGATCACGGGCGGGCTCTCCGGCCCGGCGATCCGGCCGGTGGCGCTCCGCATGGTCTGGGAGATCGCCTCCGCCCTGCCCGGCGTGCCCGTCATCGGGATCGGCGGCATCGCCTCGGCGGAGGACGTCCTCGAGTTCATGGCCGCGGGCGCCACGGCGGTCCAGATCGGGACCGCGAACTTCGTCGACTGCCAGACCGCCACGCGGATCCTGGAGGAACTCCCCGCGCTCCTGGCAAGCGCCGGCGTGCGGAGGATCGGCGGCCTCGTCGGCGCCTGCGCCGTCAAGGCCGCAGCCTTGAAAGCCGGCGGTCCGGAAGTATAATAAACGTGATGGTGCCGCCGATCCTCACGCTCCTGGTCGCGAGCTCCCTCCAGCTTTCGGCCGACGCCCCGCGCCCGGTCGATTTGGGCCAGATTGCCCTCTCGATCACCCAGGCGCTCGAGACGGTCCGGCCCCGGACGGATCCCGCGGCGGCGGCCCTCACCCTCCGCGACATCCCGTTCCACTACGACCTCCTGGCGCCGGTCCCCGTCCCCGCGTTCGTCCCCCGGGTCACCTACGACTGGCGCTCGCCGGTCATCTTCGACCTCCCGTAGCCCCTTTCCGCCGCTCCGTTTCCGCCGTCTGTCCCCGTTTTCGGAGTCTTGTCATGGACTTGGAAGGGCTGGTCGAATGGGTCGGCAAGGTCCTGGGCCTGGTCTTCGGGACCCAGAACGAGCGGGCCCTGCGGCGCTACTGGAAGATCGTCCGCGAGCAGGTCAACCCGCTCGAAGAGAAGATGATGAAGCTCCCGGACTCCGCGTTCCCGGGCATGAGCGGGGAGTTCAGGGAGCGCCTCCGGCAGGGGAAGACCCTGGACGACATCCTCCCCGAGGCCTTCGCGGCCTGCCGGGAGGCCTCCCGGCGCGCCATCCGCATGCGCCACTTCGACGTCCAGCTCATCGGCGGGATCGTGCTCCACGAGGGGACCATCTCCGAGATGGCCACGGGGGAGGGGAAGACGCTCGTGGCGACGCTCCCGGCCTACCTCAACGCCCTCACGGGGAAGGGGGTCCACATCGTCACGGTGAACGACTACCTCGCCCGGCGCGACACCCAGTGGATGGGCCCGATCTACGACCTCCTGGGCGTCTCCGTGGGGGCGATCCAGCACGAGGAGTCGTTCCTGTACGACCGGGCCTTCATCCCCGACCCCGCGGACCGCATGCACCACCTCAGGCCCTGCGGGCGGCGCGAGGCGTACCACGCCGACATCACCTACGGCACCAACAACGAGTTCGGCTTCGACTACCTGCGGGACAACATGAAGTTCCGGAGGGAAGACCAGTGCCAGCGGAAGCACGCCTACGCCATCGTGGACGAGGTGGACTCCATCCTCATCGACGAGGCGCGGACGCCGCTCATCATCAGCGGCCCCACCGACGAGGCCACGGACAAGTACTACACCGCCGACCGGGTGGCCAAGAAGCTCGTCCGGGGCGAGGAGATCGTGCTCGAGGACCGCTCCAAGAAGCACACCGGCGACTTCATCGTCAAGGAGAAGGAGCACGTCGTCTTCCTGACCGACGACGGCATCCGCAAGGCCGAACAGCTCGTGGGGGTGGACACCTTCTACAGCGGCGAGAACATGGAGTGGCCCCACTTCATCGAGACCGCCCTCAAGGCGCACTACCTCTACAAGCGCGACAAGGAGTACGTGGCCAAGGACGGCGAGGTCATCATCGTGGACGAGTTCACCGGCCGCATGATGCCGGGGCGGCGCTGGAGCGACGGCCTCCACCAGGCGGTCGAGGCCAAGGAGGGGCTGACGATCCAGGAGGAGTCCCAGACCTACGCCACGATCACCCTCCAGCACTACTTCAAGCTCTACCCGAAGCTGGCGGGGATGACCGGCACCGCCGCCACGGAGGCGATGGAGTTCGAGAAGATCTACAGCCTGGAGGTCGTGGTCATCCCCACCAACAAGCCGCTCCGGCGAACCAACTTCCCGGACGTGGTCTACGGCACCGAGGGCGAGAAGTTCGACGCGATCGAGGAGGAGATCGCCCGCCTCCATGCCACGGGACGCCCCGTCCTCGTGGGCACGACCTCGGTCGAGAAGTCGGAGGTCCTCGCCGAGCGCCTCAAGATGCGCGGCGTCCCCCACGAGGTCCTCAACGCCAAGTACCACGAGAAGGAGGCCTACATCGTGGCGCGCGCGGGCCAGCACGGGGCGGTCACGGTCGCCACCAACATGGCGGGCCGCGGCACGGACATCCTCCTGGGGACGGAGGTGCCGGACCTGGGGGGCCTCCACATCCTGGGGACCGAGCGCCACGAGGCCCGGCGCGTGGACAACCAGCTCCGCGGGCGGGCGGGCCGGCAGGGCGACGCCGGCTCCTCGCAGTTCTTCCTCTCCCTGGATGACGACCTCTTCCGGAAGTTCGCCCCCCCCTGGATGAGGGGGATGCTCCAGAAGCTCGGCCTGAAGGAGGGGGAGCGGATCGAGTCGCGCATGGTCTCCCGCGCCATCTCCAAGGCCCAGAAGAACGTCGAGAACTACAACTTCGACATCCGCAAGAGCCTCGTGGATTACGACCAGGTCCGCGCCGAGCAGAGGCGGGTGATCTACACCCTGCGCCAGCGGGTGCTGGAGGGCGAGGACATGCGCGGGACCATCCTGGAGATGGTGGTCAGCCGCATCGGCGGCGCGGTGGACCGCTTCCTCCCCCGCAGCGGGGAGGCCGACCTCTCGGGCCTGGCGGAGTGGTTCCGCTCCAAGTACGGCGTGGCGGTGGACCTCGACGGGGCCAGCGGCCGGGACCCCGAGGCGCTGATCGACGCGCTCGCGGAGGAGGCGGAGAAGGCCTACACGGCCCGGGAGAAGGTCGTGGGCCTGGGGGAGGCGCGCAAGCGGCTGGCGACCCTGGCGCGCCGCTTCATGCCGGAGCACGGGGAGCTGGTGCGGAACTTCGCCGAGTTCGCCCGGAACGTGAAGGAGGAGTTCGGCATCCAGGTCCCGGAGTCGCTGGTGAGACTGCCGCAGGAGGCCCTGGTGGACGCGGCCACCGACCAGCTGGCCCGCGAGAAGGAGGCCCTGGCGGGACGGGCCGGCGCGGCGATCATGCGCGCGGGGGAGCGGTACATCCTCCTCTCCAAGATCGACGAGAAGTGGAAGGACCTCCTCTACAACATGGACCAGCTGCGCGACATCGTCGGCATGCGCAGTTTCGCCCAGCAGGACCCGAAGCTGGAGTACAAGCGGGACGCCACGGAGCTCTTCCAGACGATGATGGAGGCGATCGAGGAGGACGTCACGAGCCTGGTCTTCCGCGTGACCCAGGTGGCCGTGGACGAGGCGCGGCTGGCGCGGCGCTGGCGCCCCACGGAGTTCCGCAAGGACGAGGTGGGCCAGTTCGCCATGGCGCCGGCCAGGGACGGGGACGGGGAGGGAGGCGGGGCCTCGGAGGAGAAGCCCCGGCCGGTCCGGGTCCAGAGAAGGCCGGGGCGCAACGAGCCCTGCTGGTGCAAGTCCGGCAAGAAGTACAAGAAGTGCCACTGGCCCAACTGAACGCGGGATCCTCGACGACGATGGCTTTCCTGCTGGACGTGGCGTACCTGGGGGCGGGGCTCGCGGCGGCGCCCTGGCTGGCCTGCAAGGCCGCCGCGGACCCGCGGTACCGCCACCGCCTGGGGGAGCGCTTCGGCCGGGTCCCCCGCGCGACGGGAAGCCCGCCGCTCTGGTTCCACTGCGCCTCCGTGGGGGAAGTGAACCTGGTCCGCCCCCTCGTCCGGCGCCTGCGGGCGGCGCGGCCCGGGCTGGGCCTCTATTTCTCGACCCTCACGCGGGCGGGCCGGGAGCAGGCGGAGCGCTCCTTCCCGGGGTCGCCCGTGGCCTATTTCCCGCTCGACTTCACCTGGGCGGTGCGCTCGGCCCTCCGGCGCGCGCGCCCGGCGGCGGTGGTCCTGGTGGAGCTGGAAGTGTGGCCGAACTTCGTGGAGGAGTGCGGACGGCGCGGCGTCCCGGTGGCGGTGGTCAACGGCAGGGTGAGCCGGCGCGCGTTCGCCCGCTACCGGCGCTTCCGCGGCCTGTTCGCCGGGGCGTTCGGACGCCTGCGCGCCGTGGGGGCGCAGGACGAGGCCTGCGCGGGACGCCTCCGCGAGCTGGGCGCCCGGCCGGTGGTGACGGGGAACCTCAAGTACGACGCCGAGATCGCGTTCGATCCGGGCGAAGCGGAGCGGGAATGGCGCGATCGGCTGGGCCTGGGGGACGCGCCGGTGCTCGTGGGCGGGAGCACCCACGATCCCGAGGAGCGGATCCTCGCCAGGGCCTACAAGGGATTGAAGGCCGAGTTCCCCCGCCTCCGGCTGGTCGTGGCGCCCCGCCACCTGGAGCGCGCGGCGGAGGTCGAGAAAGAGATTGATGCGGCCGGACTCAGATGCTATAAGAAGTCCCGATCGTCCCCGGGGCCTTCGCCCGGCGACGTCATCCTCCTCGACACCGTGGGTGAGCTGGCGCGCCTCTACGCGGCGGCCTCGGTGGTCTTCATCGGAGGGACCTTCTGCCCGCGGGGCGGGCAGAACATGCTGGAGCCCGCGGCGCTGGGGAAGCCGATCGTGAGCGGTCCCAGCCTCTCCAATTTCGAGGACGTTGCCAGGACCCTCGTCGAGGCGGGGGGGATGAAGGTGCTGGCCGATCCCGGCGCGATCGAGGCGCAGGTGGCCGCCTTCCTCCGCGAGCCGGAGGCGGGGCGGGAGGCCGGCCGGCGCGCGCGGGAGGCCGTGGCGGGAGGCCGGGGGGCCCTGGAGGCCACCCTGGCGCTGATCGAATCGAACCTTCTGGGGGGATCCTGAGGCCATGAGCAAGAACGGGCGCTGGTTCTTCACGTCCGAGGCCGTGTGCATGGGCCACCCGGACAAGATGTGCGACCAGATCTCCGACGCGATCCTGGACGCCATCATCAAGGATGATCCCGCGGCCCGCGTGGCCTGCGAGACGCTGGTCAAGACCGGGATGGTCCTCGTGGCGGGCGAGATCACCACGAACACCTACGTGGAGTTCCCCGACGTCATCCGGCAGACGGTCAAGGAGATCGGCTACGACTCCAGCGAGATCGGGTTCGACTACCACACCTGCGCCGTGCTGACCTCGATCTCCCGCCAGTCCGCCGACATCGACGCGGCGGTGAGCGAGGACTCCGGGAAGGGCAAGGACCTGGGGGCCGGCGACCAGGGCATCATGTTCGGGTACGCGACGAACGAGACGGCGAACTACATGCCCCTCCCGATCGACCTGGCGCGGAAGATCTGCACCCGCGCCGCCGAGGTCCGGCAGTCGGGCGAGGTCTCCTGGCTCCGGCCGGACGGGAAGGCCCAGGTGACGGTCGAATACCATGGGGCCAGGCCGGTCCGCGTGCACACGGTGGTCTGCTCCCTCCAGCACGACCCGAACGTGACCCATTCCCATATCCGTTCGGAGGTGATCGAGAAGGTCATCAAGCCGATCCTGCCGCCCGGGATGATCGACAAGGACATCATCTACCACATCAACCCCTCGGGGAGGTTCGTCATCGGCGGGCCCCAGGGGGACTGCGGGGTGACCGGCCGGAAGATCATCGCCGACACGTACGGCGGGATGGGGCACCACGGCGGCGGCGCCTTCAGCGGCAAGGACCCCACCAAGGTGGACCGGAGCGCCACCTACGCGGCCCGGCACGCCGCCAAGAACGTCGTGGCCGCCGGCCTGGCGGACCGCTGCGAGATCCAGCTCTCCTACGCCATCGGCGTGGCCCGGCCGCTGGCGGTCTTCGTGGACACCTTCGGGACCGGGAAGGTCGCCCCCGAGAAGATCGAGAAGCTCGTGGAACAGAACTTCGACTTCCGCCCCGCCGCGCTCATCAGCCAGTTCGACCTGAGGCGGCCGATCTACAAGAACACCGCCCGGTACGGCCACGTGGGCGTGGACCGGCCGGAGTGCACCTGGGAGAAGACCGACAAGGCGAAGGCCCTGCGCCGCGCCGCCGGCCTCGGCGGCGAGGGCGGGAAGGGCGGAAAGGCCTCCAAGAAATAGGCGGACTATGACAGCGAAGACGAAGGCGTCCCCGAAGCCTGCCGTGGACTCGGACGTCAAGGACCCGTCGCTGGCCCCCAAGGGGAAGGGGCGCATCGAATGGGCCGACCTGCAGATGCCGGTCCTGCGCGAGATCCGCGCCCGGTTCGAGAGGGAGAAGCCCCTCAAGGGCCACCGCTTCGCTGCCTGCCACCCCGCGACCACCGAGACGGCCAACCTCATGCGCGCATTCGTCGCCGGGGGCGCCCGGGTGGCCCTGTGCGCCTCGAACCCGCTCTCCACCCAGGACGACAACGCCGCCTCGCTCGTGCGCGACTACGGCATCTCCACCTACGCCATCCGCGGCGAGGATTCCAAGACCTACTACCGCCACATCCACCAGGCCCTGGACCTCAAGCCCACGATCACGCTCGACGACGGCGCGGACCTCGTGACCGCCATCCACCAGAAGCGCACCGATCTGATCCCGGGGCTCATCGCCTCCATGGAGGAGACCACCACGGGCGTCGTCCGCCTCCGGGCCATGCACCGCGACGGCGCCCTCAAGATCCCCGTGGTCTCGGTCAACGACGCCCAGACCAAGTTCATGTTCGACAACCGGTACGGCACCGGCCAGTCGACCGTGGACGGGATCATCCGGGCCACGAACATCCTCATGGCGGGCCGGACCATGGTCGTGGCCGGCTACGGCTGGTGCGGCCGGGGCGTGGCCAACCGGGCCCGCGGCCTGGGGGCGAAGGTCGTCGTCACCGAGGTGGAGCCCATCCGCGCCCTCGAGGCCGCGATGGACGGATTCCAGGTGCTCCCCATGGGCGAGGCCGCGAAGATCGGCGACGTCTTCTGCACCCTCACCGGCAACAAGGGAGTGGTCCGGAAGGAGCACTTCCAGGCCATGAAGGACGGCGCGATCGTGTGCAACTCCGGGCACTTCAACGTGGAGGTCGACCTCGAGGCCCTGGGGGCCCTCGCCGTCCGGGTGGAGAAGGACGTCCGCCAGAACGTGGACCAGTACGCGCTCAAGGACGGGCGGTCGATCTTCCTCCTGGGGGAGGGGCGTCTGGTGAACCTGGCCTGCGCCGAGGGCCATCCGGCGTCCGTGATGGACATGAGCTTCGCCACGCAGGCGCTCATGGCGGAGTGGTGCGTGAAGAACCGTTCCAAGCTCCGCGTGGCCGTGCTCGACGTCCCCCGCGAGGTGGAGCAGGTCATCGCGCGCCTCAAGCTCAAAACCTTGGGCCTGGAGATCGACCGGCTGACCCCGGAGCAGGTCAAGTACCTCGCGGGGTGGCAGGAAGGGACCTAGGGGATTGAGTGATTGAGCGATTGAGTCATTGAGAGATTGAGGGTCCCCCCAACCCCCGGGGGGAGAGAAGAATTGAGCCATTGAGAGTTCTCCCCCGGCCCCCCAGGGGGGAGGAGAGCGCCGGGCCCCGGGGTTCGTGATCCGTGATCCGCGATTCGAACTACCGACTGGCGATCGTCAAGGACTTCCTCCCCGTCATGCGCGGCGCGGAGAAGGTCCTCGATGCCTGGTGCGAGGTCTGGCCGGACGCGGAGATCTACGCCCTCTTCCACACCCGGGGCGCGCTCTCGCCCGCGATCGAGTCCCGCCGGATCCATACCTCCTTCCTCCAGGATTTCCCGTTCATCCATTCGAGGTATCCCTACTACCTCCCGCTCATGCCCGGGGCGATCGAGTCGCTGGACCTGCGGGGATATGACGCGGTCCTCTCGATGAGCCAGTGCGTGGCCAAAGGAGCGGTCACGGACGCCTTCCACGTCTGCTGCTGCCTCACGCCGATGCGCTACGTGTGGGACAAGGTGGACGACTACTTCGGGACGGGGCTGAAGCGCGCCCTGGCGGCGCCGTTCATCGACCGCCTCCGCCGCTGGGACCTGGAGACGGTGCCCCGCGTGCACCGCTGGATCGCCATCTCGAACGAGGTGCGGGACCGCATCCGGCGGCGGTACGGGCGGGAGTCGGAGGTCGTCTTCCCCCCCGCCGACGACGCGTTCTACACCACCGACGACGTCCCTCGCGAAGACTGGTACCTGAACGCCGGCGCC
>CAYNDR010000049.1:395-5169 GCA_964395295.1 uncultured Planctomycetales bacterium | reverse complement strand
GGCTCCGCTCCTGCCGGGGTCTGGGGCGGCGCCTCAAGGAGGTCGGCTCTGGGACCCATGAGCGCCAGGTCGGCCGGCTCGGCCACGCGGAGTGCCTGGTCTGGCAGTCCGACGCGGCGGTGCGGGACCACTACCGGCGCTGCCGGGCGCTGCTGTTCCCGGGGGAGGAGGACTTCGGGATCGTGCCGGTGGAGGCCCAGCTCTGCGGCGCGCCCGTGGTGGCGTGCGCGAAGGGCGGGGCGATGGACACGGTGGCGCCCGGGACGGGCATCCTCGCCGCGGGCCCTTTCGAGGAGGCCATCCTGGCCTTCGAGTCCCGGAGCTTCGACCCGGCGGCCTGCCGGGCCAACGCCCTGCGGTTCTCCCGGGAGAACCACAAGCGCGAGATCCGCCTCGCGGTGGAGCGCGCGCTTGAATCCGGCCGCCCCGGCGCCTAGAATTGCCCTCGCATGATGAACCGCCGGCGCCGGCTTTCCGCGGCCGTCCGGGCGTCCTTCGAGTGGCTCCTCACCGGCGGGGCCTTCCTCCTGGCCGGGTGGATCCGCTCCGCCGTCTCCTTCGAGCCCGGCAAGCCTTTCTCGTTCGCGGACCACCTCTGGCTCCTCCCGGTCGTGATGGTTGTCTGGATTCCGCTCCTGTGGCGCTGGGGCCTCCATCGGGCCCAGCGGACCGACCAGCCGGGGGCGGAGGTCTGGAAGGCCCTCCGGACCGTGGTCGTGGGGATGCTGGCGGTCGTGGCGGCGGTCGTGGTCCGCAAGTTCGATCCCTCGCGCGCCTTCATGGCCTTCTTCGCGGGGCTGGACTTCGCGCTCCTGGCGCTCTTCCGGCTCGCGGCGGCCGCGGTGGCCCGCCACCAGCGCAAGCGCGGGTACGACCGGATTTACGTCCTGGTGGCGGGGACCGGCAAGGCGGCGCGCCAGCACCTCGAAGCCCTGCGCGGGCACCCGGAATGGGGGATCGAGGTGAAGGGCCTCCTCTCGGAGGCGCCGAAACTGGCCCTCTCCGAGGTCGCGGGATTCCGTCTGCTCGGATCGATCGCGGACCTGCCGGGCCTGATCCGCAGGGAGGTCGTGGACGAGGTCCACTTCGCCGTCTCGCGGCGGACGCTGGAGCGCCTGGACGAGGCCGTGCGCGCCTGCGACGAGACGGGCGTGACGGTGCGGATCGTGATGGGCTTCCTCGGCCGCCTCAACTCGAGGCCGAGCCTGGAATCCATCGAGGGGACCTCGCTCCTCACGCTCGCCTCGGCGCCGCGCGACGAGGCGGCGCTCCTGGTGAAGCGGGTCTTCGACGTGGCGGCGAGCGCCTTCGCGCTCCTGCTGGCCTCGCCGGTCCTGGCGCTGGCGGCGCTGGCGATCAAGCTCGGTCCTCGCGGCCCCGTCATCTTCCGCCAGAAGCGCTCCGGCATGAACGGCCGGATCTTCACCCTGTACAAGTTCCGGACCATGGTCGAGGACGCGGAGGCGCTCCGGGACCGGCTCCTGGCGCGGAACGAGATGGACGGCCCCGTCTTCAAGATCAAGGACGACCCGCGCGTGACGGGGGTGGGGAGGATCCTCCGCCGGCTCTCCATCGACGAGCTCCCCCAGCTCTGGAACGTCCTCCGCGGGGACATGTCCGTCGTAGGCCCCCGGCCGCCGATCCCGGCGGAGGTGGAAAAGTACCAGGGCTGGCAGAGGCGCCGGCTCTCGATGCGCCCCGGGATCACGTGCATCTGGCAGGTGAGCGGCCGGAACGAGGTGGACTTCCGGCGCTGGATGGAGATGGACCTGGAGTACATCGACCGCTGGTCCCTGGCGCTGGACTTCAAGATCCTCCTGAAGACGATCCCCGCCGTCCTCTCCTCGCGCGGGGCGAGCTGATCACCCGGGGCGCCGGTCCTGCGACACCAGGGTGCGGGCCAGCAGGTCGCCCAGGCGCTGGCGCCTCCGCGTGATCATCAGGACCGACGTCCCCAGGAAGACGCCCAGCGGGAACTGGGCGTCGAGCGGCCGGACGAGGTTGCGCACCAGCGCCCCGCGGAACGTGAGCCGGGCCCCGTCCGCCTCCGTGACCCGGACCCCGATGATCCTCTTCCCGACCGTCCACCCCCAGGCCCACTCCATGGCGAAGTGGTAGGCGAAGTCCAGCCCGAAGGCCAGGCCCAGGAGCCCGCGCCAGCGGGGATCGGAGAGGTCCAGGCGGGACGACTCGGGGACCGCGGTGACCACGTGGGCCAGCACCGGGAGGACCGGCAGGAGGATCATGAGGTCGAGGATGAAGGCCATGGCGCGCTGGAGGATCTCCGCGGGGACCGGCCCCTCGCGCGCGGGCGCCACCAGGGATTCCAGGACGAAGCGTCCCCGCTCCTTCATGAGCGTGAATCCCAGGAAGATGAGGGAAAACGAGAAGAACAGCATCAGGAGCGGGAACATCCACGACACCAGGCGCCGCCAGAGGGGTTCGGCCCCCAGCGGCGCCAGCTTCGCGCCCGGTTCGGGCTTCAGCGAGGGGATCGGGACGCTCGCCAGGTGGACCGTGGTGGGGCGGGTCACGGCCAGCAGGAGCCGGTCTCCCGCCGCCGCGGCCGCCAGGCCGGTGATCCTCCGGCCCAGGGCGAAGATCGGGTCGGCGAACTCGATGTGCGCGGGGGGCGGGGGCTGGCCGCACTTCGCGCAGCAGCGCGCGCGGATGCGGAGGAGGGAGAAACTGCGGTCGTCGCGGTGGTGGTAGAGGAGGATCGCCCGGCGCCCCAGCAGGACCACGTCCCAGAACTGGGCCGCGCCGACCTCCCACTCGGCGCAGGGGACGAACCTGGATCCGTCGTAGAGCGCGGCCTTCACCGTCGTGGCGCCGCTCTCGCGCCAGGCCAGCAGGGGGCCGATCTCCCCGTCGATCGCGGCGCAAAGCCGCTCGACCCGCGGGGAGGCCGCCGCCGCCTCGGCCTCGGAATCGCCGATCCCGCCGATCCGGCGGGCCATGATCCGGCCCGCGGACCAGCCGAAGATCCAGGACTGGCCCCGGCGGGCATCGCGGACGGCGGCCTCGATCTCCCACTCCTGGCGGAGGTCCCGGTCGTGGACGATCCGGCCGTCGCGGAGCTTCGCGAGGCGGGCCCCGAACACGGCGGTGACCGCGTCCCCGTCCGCCAGGAGGCCGCGGGCGTCCCCCAGGAGGGTGGTGCGGCCGCGGAGGCGGAGGGAACCGTCCAGGACGAGGAGCCTCGACTGCGTCCCGGAGTCGTCGGTGCTCCGGGTCCGGTGGATCACGCAGGCGCCCTCGGCATCCGCGGCGGCCCGGGGATGGCTGTAGACCTCGATGAAGAATCCCAGGTAGAGGCCCGCGAACAGGAGGCCCACGCTGAGGAGGGCGATCGTGATTGCGAGGCGGCGCTTGCGTTCGTAGAACTCGGATACCATTCCGCGAAGACCGGCCGCCCCCGCGCCCCGCCGATCAATCCTCCAGGATGAAGGTGATCTTGAGCGAGACGCGATATTCCTGGATCTTGCCCTTGTCGACCTTGGCCTTGACGGAGACCACCTCCAGGCCGGTGATGCCCCGGAGCGTGCGCGCCGCGCGCTTGAGGCCTTCCTCGATGGCGTTCTCGATGCTCTTGGAGGAGGAAGCGGTGATCTCCGTGACGCGCGCTACGGCCATCGGTCACCTCCTTGAAGGCTCTCCGACTCTAGCCGCTCCGCACGGGGCGGTCAAGAAAGATTAGAAAATCGCCCCCCCGTCCGCTAGAATCCCGCCCGGACATGAGCATCCAGGCGCCGAAGGGGACCCACGACGTCCCGCCCGAGGAGGCCGCCCGCTGGCGCCGCCTGGAGGACGCCGCGCGGGCCTGCTTCGAGCGCCACGGGTACGAGGAGATCCGGACCCCGGTCTTCGAGGAGGCCTCCCTCTACCGGAAGTCCAGCGGCGAGACCTCCGACATCGTCCAGAAGGAGATGTTCACGTTCGGCGACCCGAACGAGGAGGGGGCCTCCTTCGCCCTGCGGCCGGAGCTCACCCCCGGCGTGATCCGGGCGCTGGTCGAGGCGGACCTCTTCAAGAAGCGCGGCTTCTGGAAGCTCTGGTACCTCGGGCCCGCGTTCCGCCGCGAGCGCCCCCAGAAGGGCCGCTTCCGCCAGTTCACCCAGCTCGGGATCGAGGCCGTGGGCTCCGCGGACCCGCTCGTGGACGCGGAGACGATGATCCTCTTCGCCGAGATCCTGGGGGCGGTCGGGGTGAAGGCCTGGGACCTCCGGCTCAACTCGATGGGCTGCGGGGCCTGCCGCGGGGACTGCCGCGAGGCGCTCCGCAAGGCCGTGGAGCCGGACCTCGCGCGGTACTGCGGGGACTGCCGGAGCCGGTTCGCCCGGAACGTCTTCCGGGTGCTCGACTGCAAGGTCCCGGGGTGCGTGGATCTCTCCGGGAAACTGCCGGGGATCGCCGCGCACGCCTGCGGCGCCTGCAAGGCGCACATGGCGGCGGTGGAGGGGGCCCTCCGCGGCGCGGGGATCCCGTACCGCGTGGACCCGCGCATCGTCCGCGGGCTCGACTACTACACCCGGACCGTCTACGAGTTCAGCTCCGCCGCGCTGGGATCCCAGGACGCCCTCTGCGGGGGAGGGCGCTACGACACCCTGGTCCGCGACATGGGCGGGCCCGACGTGGGCTCCGTGGGCTTCGCGGCGGGCGCCGAGCGGATCCTGATGGCGATGGACGGGACGGCCGCGCCGGCGCCGCCGGACTTCTTCGCCGTGGCGGTCTCCGCGGAGGTCACCAGTGTCGTGGATGTCAGACGGCTGAT
>CAYNDR010000049.1:0-385 GCA_964395295.1 uncultured Planctomycetales bacterium | reverse complement strand
GGCGGTCTCCGCGGAGCAGCGGGCGGCGGTCTTCCGGCTGGCCACGGACCTGCGGCGCGCGGGGTGCTCGGGAGACATGGACTTCGAGGGCCGCAGCCTCAAGGCCCAGATGCGCGGCGCCAACCGGTCGGGCGCGCGCTACGCCCTGCTCGTGGGGCCCGAGGAGGCGCGCCGGGGCGTGGTGAAGCTGAAGGACATGAAGGACGGCGTCGAGCGCGACGCGTCGCCGGAGGAGGCCCGGGCGATCCTCCAGGGAGGGAAGCGGTGAGGAAACTCGCGGCGGCGCTGGTCCTGGCGGCGGCCTCCTGCTCGGCGGCGGGGGCCCGGAAGGGGCAGGTCCGGGAGGCCTTCGAAGCCTGGAGCGCCGCCGCCGCGGCGGGGGACG
>CAYNDR010000048.1:8904-25456 GCA_964395295.1 uncultured Planctomycetales bacterium | reverse complement strand
CGCCAAGCCGTACTCGATCGACAAGAACCTTTGGGGCTGCGCGATCGAGTGCGGCGAGCTCGAGGACCTGTGGAACGAGCCGCCGCGCGACGCCTGGATCATGACCAAGGACCCCTCCAACGCGCCGCGCGGCTCGGTGGAGCTGGTGAGCGTGAACGAGCAGGACGGCATCGTCTTCATCCGCTTCCAGGGGGCCTGCTGCGGGTGCCCCTCGAGCGCGATGACGCTCCAGATGGGGATCGAGCACGAGCTCAAGGCGTCGGTCCCCGAGGTCAAGCAGGTCGTGGCCGTCTGAACGGACCCGGAGTTCCCATGGCGAACGTGACCCAGATGCGCCGCGCCCGGCAGGGCGAGGCGACCCCCGAGATGAGGCGCGTGGCGGAGCGCGAGGGGCTCGACCCGGAGCTCGTGCGCCGCGAGGTGGCCGAGGGGCGCGCGATCATCCCCGCCAACGTCCGGCACCTCGCCGCGCGGCTGGACCCGATCGGCATCGGGATCGCCTTCCGGTGCAAGATCAACGCCAACCTCGGAAACTCCTCCGTGTGCTCCGGCGTGGAGGAGGAGCTGAGGAAGCTCCACACGGCCGTCCACCACGGCGCCGACACCGTGATGGACCTCTCCACGGGGGGCGACCTGGACGCCCTCCGCGCGGCGATCGTGGACGCCTCCACGGTCCCGGTGGGCACCGTCCCGATCTACCAGATGGTCCAGCGCGTGAGGGACGTGGCGGACCTCGCGCCGCGGGACATGCTGGACGCGATCGAGCGGCAGGCCCGGCAGGGCGTGGACTACATGACGATCCACGCGGGGCTCCTCCGGGAGCACCTGCCGCTGGTGGAGCGCCGGCTCACGAAGATCGTCTCCCGCGGCGGGGCGCTCCTGGCCGAGTGGATGGTCCGGCGCGGCCTCCAGAACCCCCTCTTCACGCACTTCGACGAGATCTGCGAGATCTTCGGGCGGCACGACGTCTCCTTCTCCCTGGGCGACGCGCTCCGTCCCGGCTGTCTCCACGACGCCTCCGACGCGGCCCAGTTCGCGGAGCTGAGGACGCTGGGGGACCTGACGCTCCGGGCCTGGCGGCGCGACGTCCAGGTCATGATCGAGGGGCCCGGCCACATCCCGCTCGACCAGGTCCCGGACCAGGCGATCCGGGAGGCCCGGGAGTGCCACGGCGCGCCGTTCTACACGCTGGGGCCGATCGTCATTGACATCGCCCCCGGCTACGACCACATCACCAGCGCCATCGGCGCCGCGGTCGCGGCCCAGTTCGGGGCGTCGTTGCTGTGCTACGTCACGCCCCGGGAGCACCTGGGACTGCCCCGGGAGGAGGACGTCCGGCAGGGCGTGATCGCCTACAAGATCGCCGCCCACGCGGCGGACGTGGCCCGCGGGCGGAAGGGGGCGCGGGACCGGGACGACGCGATCTCGCGGGCCCGCTTCGCCTTCGACTGGAAGCGGCAGTTCGAGCTCGCGCTCGACCCGGAGCGGGCGAGGAAGTTCCACGACGAGGACCTGCCGGCCGAGTACTTCAAGTCCGCCGAGTACTGCTCGATGTGCGGCCCGCGCTTCTGCCCGATGAAGGTCGCCAGGGGCCTCGGGAGCCCGGGGCCGGCGTGAGGACGGGCGCAGGTTCGTCAAACCTGCCCCCCAGGGATGCCGATATATATGGATCAGGGACGGGGAGGGTCGGGACCCGGGCGTCCGGCCTCTGCCCCGCCCCAGGGACGCGCCGGGCGCGGCCTCCAGGGACCCCTGGGGCCCGCCGGCACTGAGGAGGTTCCATGGCCGACAGCGCCGCGAAACGGATCCGTGAAGCCAAAAAGCGCCACAGGCGCGAGGTGAAGGCGGAGCGCAAGCGCCTCAGGAAGGAAGGGCTCCTGGGGAGCGACGACAGCAGCGGGCTCTTCCTCCCCGGAGAGCCGCCGCGCACGACCGAGGACTCCGCCCCTCCAGCCCCCCCGCCGCCGCCCCCGCCGGAACCGCACAAGCCGTAGATGACTGTTGCATTTTCAGTCGAATCCGGGTATAGTACGGGGGTCAGGGAAGCCAGGTTCGAGTGCTGCTGAGATTTGCCTCCGCACCTTCTAACCCTTCCCGGTTGTGTTTCTTGTCTTTTTTTTCGAGGATGTAGATGACGAACATCTACGTGGGCAACCTGTCGTACGATGCGACCGAGGACGACCTTCGCCAGGCGTTCCAGGCGCACGGGGAAGTCTCGTCCGTCGCGATCATCATGGACCGGACGACCGGCCGGTCGCGGGGATTCGGCTTCGTGGAGATGGCGGACAACGGGCAGGCGCAGGCGGCGATCAAGGCGCTGAACCTGTTCGAGATCCGCGGGCGCGCGATCACCGTCAACGAAGCGCGGCCCAAGACCGAAGGCGGCGGATCCCGCGGCGGCGGATCCCGCGGCGGCTTCGGAGGGGGGCGCGGACGGCGCGAATGGTAGCGTCATAGGCGAATCCGGAAGGCGCCCCGCAAGGGGCGCCTTCTTTTTTATCCGGGCCCGAGGGGCGGGGGGACGCCATCATGAAGAAAGCCGCAGGCGCTCAGCTCAAGAAGATCCCCGTGGGAACCTCGTCCGAGTCCCGCCACATCGACTCGAGGAAGCGGTACCGCGTCAAGATCCAGGGCCGCTGGTACGAGGGCTGTTTCTCGAAGCAGTGGTTCGGATGGAAGTTCGAGGATTACGGGTCTTCCGGGCTCCAGCTCAACCTGATCGACGAGGTCTACGAGATCGTGCCTCCGCCGCGGCCCGGGAGGCCGCCGTTCCGGGGGGCCGCCGGCCGGGCGCGGCCGCAGGGCCGCTGAGAGGGGCCCCATGGGGGATGAGCCCTCCCGCCCCATGATCCTCAAGGCCCTGGCGGTCGGGCCGTTCCAGTCCGTCTGCTACATCCTCGCGGACAAGGCCACGCGCGAGGCGGCGATCATCGACCCGGGCGACGAGCCGGAGAAGATCCTCCGCGCCGCCAAAGGGTTCGAGGTCAAGCTCCTCCTCCACACGCATGGGCACCTGGACCACGTGACCGGGACGCGCCGGGTCAAGGAGGAGACGGGCGGCCTCATCCTGATCCACGAGGCGGACCGGGCGCTCTACGAGGACCTCCGGGGGCAGTACGCCGCCGCCCCGGGGATGTTCGGGCTCTCCCTGGGGCCAGGCCACGATCCGCTTCCCGCGGACGGGACCCTCTCGGAAGGGCAGGAAGTGGCGTTCGGGGGCCGCCGGCTCCGGGTGATCCACACCCCCGGCCATACCCCGGGCAGCTGCAGCCTCCTCGGGGACGGCTTCGTCTTCTCGGGCGATACCCTCTTCTGCGGCGGGATCGGGCGGACCGACCTCGGGGGGGGCGACCTCGACCAGGAGCTGGCGTCGATCCGCGGCAAGCTGTACGCGCTCGACCCTCGGACCGTCGTCTACCCGGGCCACGGGCCCGAGACGACCATCGGGGACGAGAAGGCGGAGAATCCCTGCACGCGGGAGTGACATGGCCCCTTCGCCCGACTGGCGCGGGAAGCCCATTCCGCCGTCGCAGCTCCAGGCCCTGGTGCGCGACAGCCCCTTCACCCGCGCCTACCGGGCGGGTCCGGCATCGCGCCTTCCCAAGAGCCTGGCCGCGAGCTTCGAGGACTACCTCGCGGCGAAGCTCCGGGCGCGGATCGAGCGGCCCGAGGACGTCTTCGGTTTCCTGTCCGCCTGCGCCTACGTCCGGGACCTGGACCAGCATGGCCGCCCCGAGGTCTGGCTCCACCCCGAGGACTTCGAGCGGCGCCGCGCGGGAGACTGCGAGGACCGGGCCCTCTGGGCCTGGATCCGGTTCGTCCGCCTGGGGTGGGAGGCCCGCTTCACGGCCGGCCTTCTCGAAGGGGGCGGCCACGCCTGGGTGACGCTCTTCCGCGGCGCGGAGGTCCTCGTGTGCGAGACGACGTCCCGCGAGGCGGCGGACTTCCTGCTCCCGGCCGCGGAGCGGGCCGGGTACGAACCCGTCTGGTCGGTGGACGGGGAGGCGCGCTTCCACGTGCACGTCCCGCCCCCGGACGAGGGGATCGCGTTCCTGGAATGAGCCCCGCGGCCGTGGCGTTGAACTGTTGTCAACCGCGGCTTCCTCGGGTAGGATGCCGTGGCGAAAGGAGAGGCCCCATGACGACGAGCAGGTTCCAGAAGGTCGGCACCGACGCGCGGATCAAGGAGCTCCGGGCTTTGGTGGAGCACGACCCGCTCAACGTCAACCAGCGGTTCATGCTGGCCTCGTCGCTCGAGGCGGGGGGGAAGGTCGAGGAGGCGGTCAAGGAGCTGGAGATCTCCGTCGAGAAGGGCCGCCGCAACCTGGGGGTGGCGCACTGCAACTACGCGGTGGCGCTCATGAAGGTGAACAAGCCCGAGGAGGCCCTGCGGAACTTCGACCAGGCGATCGAGATCGACCCCTCGAACGCCAGCTTCTACCTGTCCAACAAGGCGCACGCCCTCACCCAGATCGGGCTCCAGGACAAGGCCAAATCCATCTACTCGCAGATCCTGGAGCGGAAGGACAGCTCCAAGGAAACCCAGCGGATCGCCCTGCGGCGGCTGAACGACTTCAAGAAGCCGTAGGGCCGGGGCTTCCCCTATCGCCGCGTCCCCTTGCGGATGAGGTCTTCGACCGTCCGCGGCGGCGGCCTCAGGGCCTCCACGCACTTCCAGAAGACCTGGGCGGTGATCTCGCAGTCCCCCAGCGAGCGGTGGCGCTCCCCGACGGCGACGTTGAAGTGGCGGGCGAGGTTGTCGAGCTTGTAGGTCCCCAGGCCCGGCCGCACCCGGCGGGCCAGCGCGATCGTGTCGATGGCCGGGACGGCGAGCTTCGCCATCCCCGAGCGGAGGAACTCGGCGTTCAGGAAGGACACGTCGAACTCGGCGTTCTGGGCCACCAGGACCGTCCCGGCGAGGAACCGGCGGAGGTCGGGGGCGATCTCCCCGAACGGGGGGGCGTCGCGGAGCATGTCGTCCGTGATCCCGTGCGTGGCGCGGGCCCCGTCCGAGACGGGCCGGTCCGGCCGGACCAGGGAGTGGTAGCGCCCCTCCTCCCGGCCTCCCACGACCCGGATCGCGCCCACCTCGCAGATCCGTTCCTGCTCGGGGTCCAGGCCGGTGGTCTCCACGTCGATCACCACGAACGGGGCGCTTCGCGGGTCCATCATGGACGCGCCATGGTACCGGCGGGCCCCGCGCTCTTCCAGAAGAAACGGCCGATTTGATATAATCCGCGGACCTGTGGAGCCGAAAACCGTCGAGAGCAGCCTCGACGCCTCGATAAAGGACGGCGCGGCCTACGCCGTCATGCTGGGGCTGGGCGAGATGTGGGTGGGGACCTGCGCCCTGTTCCTCGACGCCAGCCCCTCCAAGGTGGGCCTCCTCTCCACGATCCCCCTCTTCCTGGGCGCCTGCGCCCAGCTGATCACGCCCGGGGTCATCGACCGGACGCGCCGCCGGAAGCGGCTGATCCTCCAGGGGGGCGCGGTCCAGATGCTCTCGTGGCTGCCCATGATCGCGGCCCTCTTCGCGCCCAAGCCCCTCGGGTTCTGGCTCCTCCTCGGGGGATTCATCCTCTACTTCGTCTCGGTCCACTTCACGGTCCCGGCCTGGATGAGCGTGATGGGCGACCTCGTGGCCCCGGCGTCGCGGGGGCGCTACTTCGGGGGACGGAACGCGATCGCCCTCCTCCTCCAGCTCCTGTCCGCGACCGTCGCCGGGGTGGGGCTGTGGATCTACGAGAAGGCCGGCCACGAGAAGCACGGTTTCCTGGTCCTCTTCGGCGGGTCCCTCCTGGCGCGGGGGGTCTCTCTCTACTACCTCTGGCGGATGGCCGAGCCGCCGTACCAGCAGAAGGAGGAGGACCGGTTCACGCTCTGGCAGTTCCTCCGGCGGCTCCCGGAGTCCAACTTCGCGAAGTTCGCCCTCTTCGTGGCCTGCCTCAACGCGGCGGCCCATTTCGTGGGCTGTCTCTTCATCCCCTACTGGCGGAACGACCTCCGCTACAGCTACTGGGAGATGATGGCGGCCATGGCGGCCATGCTGGTGGTCCAGATCCCCGCGCTCGTCTTCTGGGGACGGGTGGCGGACCGGTACGGGAACAAGAGGGTGCTGGCGGTCACCTCCCTGGGGATCGCGGTCCTCCCGGCGATGTGGCTCTGCTCGACCCACGTCGTCTTCGCCGTCTTCATGCAGCTCTGGTCGGGCTTCTGGTGGTCCGGCTTCAGCCAGAGCGTGAGCAACTTCCTCCTCGACGCCGTGTCGCCCCCCAAGCGGACGCGGTGCACGGCCTACCTCAACCTGATCGCCAACGCCGGCATCCTGGTCGGCGGCCTGGCCGGCTCCTGGGCGATCAAGGTCGTGCCGGCCCATATCGGGCCGGTGCCTCTCCCCTACGCCTTCTGGACGCTCCTGGTCCTCTCCACCGTCCTGCGCGGCGCGGTCGTCCTCATCTTCCTGCCGCTCATCCGCGAGGTGCGCGACGTCCCGAAGGTCGGGACCGTCGAGATGCTCTTCCACGCCACGCGCGAGGCGGCGGAGGCGGCGGTGAACCTGATGACGGGGCTCGTCCAGCGCAACGGCGACAAGGAGGAGGAAGACGAATCCTCAGCGGCACCGAAGTAGCGTCATGACCGCGAAAGCGGTGCCGTAGGGCTTGTGGTAGTCGTACATCTTGTAGTCCCACCAGGAGCCGTCGGCCTGCTGGTAGGGCAGGACGTGCGCCGCGAGGCGGCCGCGGAAGCCGCGCCCGTCGGGCAGGCGCTCGACGAGCAGGGCCGCGTAGTAGTGGTCGAAGTAATAATAATAGGGCGAGTTGTAGTACCACGCCTCGTGCGGGTACTGGCGCTTCCGGCCGATGTCCAGGAACTTGTGCTCCCGGAAGAACATCTCCAGGCCCTCGCGGGCCTCCTTTTCGCCCGCGCCCGATCCCCAGAGCCAGAGGGCGTGGTGGCACGGCTGGGTGCGCCCCACGCTCCCGCGGAGGCGGTTGGCCTCGTGCATGGGCATGTAGCGGAAGTCGCTCCCGTAGAGGAAGCTCCCGTCGGGCTTGCGCATCTCGCGGAGGCGGTTGAGCGCGCGGCGGACCAACGGCTCGGGGACGGCGAGGCCCGCCTGCCGCGCCTCGTGGAGCGCCGCGAGGCCCGCGGCCGTGCCGAAGCTCGTGGGCTCCATCGAGGGGGTCTGCGTCCCGTAGTTGAAGTCGTAGTAGTTCCACCCCCCCGCGAACGTCTCGTAGCGCTGGAGGAATCCGAGGTGCCGCTCCGCCATCTTCCGGCAGTCCTCGCGGCGGTCCTCGCGCCAGGCGCGGGAGAGGGCCTGGAGCGCGAACGTGTGCGCCCAGACGTTGTAGATCTCCAGGGGGCTGGCGCGCCGGGCGCCGTCGTAGGCCGCCAGGTACCCCAGGCCGCGCCCCGAGGCGTCCTTCTCGCCGGCCTCGCGGAGCGCCATCACGCAGAGCGCTGTGGTGGCCACGCGGAAGGCGTCGTGCGAGCCCGGGACGGAGGCCATGACGTCGAAGTCCGTCGTCTCGCGCCCGGTTCCCCAGGAGCCGTCCCGGTTCTGGAGCCGGACGAGGAGACGGACGCCCTCCAGGATCGCCCGGTCGATGGGGCGCGGGCGGACCTCCTCGCCGGGCGGGGTGGCCTCCTCGGGCGGCGGCGCGGCCGGCGGCCGCGGCGGCCGCGGGCGGGGGCGGGGCGGGTGGGCGGCGGGGCCCAGACAGCCCGCCGCGAACGCCAGCAGGAGGAGGAGGGGGGCGGCCTTCTTCATTGCTTCGGGAGGACGATCTTCTCCCCCGCCTCGAGCCCGCTCTTGATCTGGGTCATCTTGCCGTCGGTCTTGCCCACGGTCACCTCGCGCGGCGACGCCTTGCCGTCCTTGGAGACGCTCACGGTGTGCTTGGTCCCCTGGGAGGCCACGGCGTTCGAGGGCACCAGGACCACGTCCCGCAGTTCGTCGCCGGCCAGGGTCGTCTTGGCCTTCATGCCGGGCAGGACCTCGGGCTTCTGGGCCTTGAGGTCGATGTCCAGCTCGAAGGAGGGGCCCGGGCCCTTGGACTTGGCGATCAGGCCCTTGAGGCGCACCTGGCCCTCGATCTTCTCGTCCGGGAAGGCCGCCGGCGCCACGGAGGCGGGCTGGCCGGGGCGGGCGTCCAGGTAGTTCGCCTCCGGCAGGTCGGCGACCACGCTCGTCCGGGGCCCGCAGACCGTCACGAGGACCTGCTGGGGCTGGGCCTTCTCGCCGGGGCGGAGCTGTTGGATCAGCTGGTCCGCCGTGCCCCACTGGCCCTGCTGGAACTGGCCGTAGAAGGCGCGGCCGTCTAAGGGGGCGCGGGCCGTGAACTTCCCGAGGTCCTTCCTGAGCTTGCCCAACTGCTCCTCCTGCTGTTCCGCGGCCGCGCGGGTCTTCACGAGCTCGGCGTCGCGCTGGACCTTGGACTGGGCCTGGGAGGCCTTGAGCCCGTCGAGGGCCTGCCGGGCCTTTTCGAGGGCGAAGACGTGCGCCTTCCTCTGCTCCGGGAACTCGACCTCCCGGTAGACCTTGGCGCTCTCGCGGGCCATCGCGACCATGATCTTCAGGCGCTCCAGGGAACGGCGCGCGCGGCGGACCACGATCTCCGCCGTGGCGTTGGTGAGCTCCTCGGACTTGTACATCTTTTCGAGCTGGTCGAGCTCCTCCTGCGAGTCGCTGACGTAGTCGTCGTAGGACTTCAGGCCGAGGTCGAGCCGCTGGAGGATGTGCTTCGATTCCACCTCGTCGTAGACCCTGAGGTTGTCCTCGGCCTTCTTGAGGTTGTTCTCGGTCTCCGACAGCGCCAGGGCGTCGGCGCGGGCGCCGAGGGCGGCGTCGTCCTCGGCCTTCCTGAGGGCGGCCCGGGCCACGCGGAGGTCGTTCTCCGCGGCGGCGACCATCTTCTCCAGGGGTTTCGGGTCGAGGGCCAGCAGGACGTCGCCCTTCCGGACGGCCTGGCCGTGGGGGACGACGGCCTGGAGGGTCATCTCCCCCTGGTAGGCGTCGAAGTGGAACCGGACCTCGGCGGGCTCGACCGGCTCGAAGGTGGATTCGAGCTCCAGCTTGGGCGTGAGGTTGCCCTTCTTGACATCGTGCAGTTCCTCGGCCTCCGGGGGGGCTTCCGGCTTCCCCTTTTCTTTCTCCTGCTCCGGCTTCGGCTTCTTGTCCTTCTCCTGTCCCGGCTTGGGTTCCGGTTTCGGCGCCGGCGCGGGGTCCTGCTTTTGCGCCGGCTTGGGCTCCGGCTTCGGCTCCTCCTGGCCGGGGGGCATCAGGGCCAGCAGGGCGGCCAGCGCGAGGGTGAGGGTCATCGCATCCTCCGTGTTGGATGGGTGGATTCTATCAAAGCATTGTACGGGGTTTCCATGGCGGGCGTGAGGGGGAGGCGAGGGCACGGAGGAGGCGGAGGGCGCGGAGAAGGAATTGAACACAGAGTGCACGGAGAACACGGAGAAAGAAGAAATCCAGAGAGCACGGAGCACACAGAGAAGATTCAACGGAGGGCCGGGGAGGGCACAGAGGGGAACATCCTGTATCTTCTCCGTACCTCCGTGATCTCCGTGTCCTCGGGCGCCCCCCTTGACAGCCCCCCGCCGGCGGCCCGAGAATGGACGCTGATGGAGGCGGAATTTCGCGGCCGGGCCGTGCTTGTCACGGGCGGCTCGCGGGGGATCGGCCGGGCGGTCGCCCGGGCCTTCCACCGGGCCGGCGCGAGGGTCTTCATCTGCGGCCGGGGCGCGGCGGACCTGGCGGCGGCGGCCCGGGAAATCCCCGGCCTCGTCCCCATCCGGGCCGACGTCCGGCGGGACGCGCGGCGGCTCTTCCGGTCGATCGACCGGCTTGACGTCCTGGTCAACAACGCCGGGGGGATGGAGCATTACGGGCGGTTCGAGGAGACGGATCTTTCGCGGTGGCGGAGCACCTTCGAGCTGAACCTCTTCAGCGCGGTCGAGGTGACGCGGGCGGCCCTGCCGCTCCTGCGGCGCTCGCGGGGGTGCGTGGTGAACGTGGCCAGCGACGTGGGCCGGCGCCCCTTCCGCATGGGGCCGGACTACTGCGCCGCGAAGGCGGCGCTCATCAACCTGACGCGCTGCCTGGCCGCGGAGATCGCCCCGGTGCGCGCGAACGCGGTCTGCCCCGGGCCCGTGGCGACGGGGGACTGGACGAGGCGGGAGATCCGGGAGGCCGCCGCGCGGACCCTGGCGGGGCGGACGGGGACGCCGGAGGAGGCGGCCGGCGCGGTGCTCTTCGCCGCGCGATCGGCCTGGATGACGGGCGCGGTCCTGGGCGTGGACGGCGGGTCGGTGAGGTCGCCATGAAGGGGAAGGTTGCGCTGGTCACGGGCGGCTCCCGGGGGATCGGGGCGGCGATCGCGCGCGCCTTCGCGGCGGCGGGGATGCGCGTGGCGGTCAATTACCGGCGGTCGCGCCGGGAGGCGGAGGCGGTGGCGCGCGCCTGCGGGGGCCTCGCGGTCCGCGGCGACGTGTCGCGGGACGCCGAGGGGATCGTCCGGGCCGTGGTCCGGCGATTCGGCAGGCTGGACGTCCTGGTCAGCAGCGCGTGCGTCTCCGACGCGGCGGCGGGGACGGACGACCTCGACGCGGTCACGGACGGCCTCTGGGACCGGGTGCTCGACACCGACCTGCGGGGCGCGTTCAAGTGCGCCCGGGCGGCCGCGCGGGTCATGAAGCGGGGGAAGATCATCAACGTCGCGTCCGTCCCGGCGCTCGTGGGCGGGCGGGAGGGGCTGGTCTACTCCGTGGCCAAGGCGGGGGTCCTGGGGCTGACGAAGTCGCTCGCGGTGCTCCTGGCGCCGCGGATCCAGGTGAACTGCATGGCCCTGGGATCGATCGGGACGGGCTGGGTGGAATGGCTCTCGCCCGCCGCGCGGAGGGAGTACGAGGCGGCCATCCCTCTGGGGCGGTTCGGGAGGCCGGAGGACGCGGCGGGGCTGGCGCTGTTCCTCGCGGGCAAAGACTACGTGACGGGGCAGACGGTCGTCCTGGACGGCGGCGAGGCGCGGGTATGAAGGGGAGGGCGGTCGTCCTGCTCTCGGGGGGGATCGATTCCGCGGTGGCGCTCGGGTGGGCTTGCGGGCGCTACCGGGTCATGGCGCTGGCCTTCGACGGCGCCGGCCGGCCGCGGGGCGAGGCGCGGGCGTGCGCGGCGGTCGCGCGGCGGGCGGGGGTGCCGCTCCTGCGGATCCCGGCGCCGTTCCTGCGTCCCCGGGCGGGCGGTTATGTCCCGGGGCGGAACCTCATCTACCACGCGATCGCGATCGCGGTGGCGCGGGACCTCGGGGCGCGGGCGGTCGTGGCGGGGCACAACCGGACGGACGCCGGGATCTTCCGGGACGCCAGGCCGGAGTATTTCCGGCGGCTCCGGCGTCTGGGGGACGGCGTCCGGATCGTGCTTCCCCTGTCGCGGCTCACCGACGCGCAGGTGATCGGCCTTGGGGTCCGCCGGGGGGTGCCGCTGGAGCTGACGTGGAGCTGTTACCGCGACGGCCCGGCGCCGTGCGGCCGTTGCGGCGCCTGCCGCGGCCGGCTAGAATCGTTCCGGAGGGCCGGGATGGAGGACCCCGCATGAAAGTCGGCGTGATCGACCATTTCGACAGCATGCACCTCCTGCCGGGGCACCCGAAGTGCGGCGTCCCGCACGGCCACACCTACCGGGTCGAGGCGGCGGTGGAGGGCCCGGTGAAGGACGGGATGGTCATCGACTTCGACCGCCTCAAGAAGGGCCTGCGCGAGGCCCTGAAGGACTTCGACCACGCCGACCTCAACCGGCTGATGGAGTTCCCTTCCTGCGAGAACCTCGCGTCGGAGCTCCTGCGGCGCCTCAAGGAGCGCCTGCCCCACGAGCGCCTCACGGTCCGCATCTGGGAGGGGGAGGGGAAGTGGGTGGAGTGCGAGGGCTGAGAGGGGAGAGGGCGTCAGAGGGTCCGGCTACGGCTGACCGGGCCTCCAGTCCCGCGCTCCGTGGACGATTCCCGTGATCCACGCGTCCTCGCCCACCACGCGGTACATGATGCGGTAGGCTCCGTATGTGATCTCCCTGCAGTCGTGGTTTCCGATTTCGGGAATCACGCGGCCCGAGCACGGGAACGACGCCAGACGGCCCGCGGCCTCGATCAATCGGGTGACGAAGAGCGCCGCCTGGTCGGAGGAGTCTCGGGCGATGTACCGGGCAATTTCCTCGACATCTTCGAGCGAGGAGGGAGACCAGATCACTTGGCCCATTTGCCGAGCCGGCGTTGCGCTTCGTCCTGCGGGACGCCCCTGCCGTCGCGGATTTCCCTCTCGCCCCGATCGAATTTCGCCCGCACATACAGGGCGTGCATGATGTCGTCCAGCGTGGCCCCGTCCGGAAGGGCGTCGATCACCTGCTTGGCGATGTCTTTTTCGACCATGGAAACCTTCTCCGGGTTGAAGAAATTATAACACGGGAGGGGAGCGAAATCGATGCCTTATCCGGGGAGGCGGCGGGCATGCTCGGCCAGGCCTTCCGCCTCGTCTTTTTTGCCCGCCTCTCCGGAGTACTCGATGGCCGACTTCCTGTCGAGGAGCGAGTCTATTTCTCCCCACATGGGGAATCCATTCCCCATCGGTTGTCGTGGGAAACGAGAATCCGTGGGCCCGCTCAGTCGGATTCCAGCATGTTCCTTCGGTCCGGGACCTGGCCTCAGGTGGGGGAAGCCCAACGTAAGCCCGAGGCCGGAAGTCGGATTTCCCTTGCCGGGGTATTATTGAAGCCTCCGGCTGGGCTCCGGCGGCCTGTCGTTTAACGACCGTCAGCGTGCGATCGCTTTCCGTATACGAAAGACGAACTCCCCGTCTCGCTCCAGGTCGCGGTAGACGAGATGCCGGCCATCGATGAGCCGTACCGTGACGCGGGGATGCCAGGGAGAAAGGAGCAAGAGGGGGGGCAACAGGAGATGGCAAGCAATCGTGAGCAGGGAACGGAGCAGAATCACGAGGCTCAAGGCTTCCACCGGCAGTTGATGGGCCTCCTCCATATCGTGGGGGTTGAGAAAGGATGTGGGATTCCGAAACGGTGGGGGTCGGTGGTCGATCCCCTCGATCTCGTTCCAGCGTACCACGCTGCGGTCGGCAAGAATGAGGCCCTGCTCGGGATCAAGGGTCACATGGACGAGGAGCCGACGGGCCAGATGGACACCGAAGGAAATCGGCCCCAGGAGGAGGGCGGCGGCGCAGAGTCCATGGAAGATCCACCGGTCCGGGGAGCCGGCGGGCATTGCCAGGGCGTGCCGTTCCGCGAAGAAGGCGGCGATCCCTCCGCCAAGGGCCCAGGTCAGGAACGGCCAGAGGGTCGAGCCCGTTCGGTAGGTCGTGATTGCCGCGCGCCGGGGCTTCATGGTCAACGGTGTTTGCCGATCTCTTCAAGCAGCCTCAACAGGGGCAGGAACAGGCCGGTCGTGCACATCGCCAGCCAGAGCATCGTGAGGAAGAAGCAGGCGATCGTGGGGATCGCCACCGCCCCGCGGTCCCCCCAGGCCATGGCGGCGCCAAGGGAAACAAGGTTTGCCAATACGAGGAAGAAGACGATCTGGCCATGGTGATTCAGGACGATCATGGTGACGATGGACATTTGCACCTCGGCTTGACTGTAGGCCTCCCTGCATCCAGGGACCATCACAGAAACATGTAAGGCGACATAGGCCACGCAGACGAGGGCCAGGATCGCCAGGGCCATGTTGAGGCCCTTCATGAATCCCTTCTGCCGTTCCGACCGGATGATATCGAGGATGTGGGGATCGAGGTCGGAGGCCTTCTCAGCGTCCATCATTTCCTCCGGCCGCATTTGCGGGAAGGGCCGGCCTGGAGCGCAGGAAAATCCAGGCCGCCAGGGACGCGACGCCCACGACCAGCGCGGCGATCTGCGAGTCGGTCAGCCCCGCGGATCCGAACATCCGGCGGCCCGGGTCGTCCCGCAGGAACTCGATCCCGAACCGCCAGGCGGAGTAAAGCACGGCGAAGACGAGGACCGTCTCCCCCGGCCGGCGCGAGCGCCGCCGGAGCACGGTGAAGCCCGCGAAGAGCGCCAGGCCGAACGCCATCTCGTAGAGCTGGGTCGGGTGGACCGGGAGCGACGCGGCGCTCCCGGGGGGGAGGAGCCCCGCGGCCCGCTGGGTCTCGAAGGCGAGCGAGCCCGGCGCGAACCGCGCCCCCGGCGGGACGCCGCAGGGGGCCCCGTAGCAGCAGCCGGCCAGGAAACAGCCGAGCTTCCCCAGCGCGAAGCCCGCCGGGACCACCGACGCCGTCGCGTCCAGCACCCCGAGCACCGGCTTCCCCTTGAACCGCGCGGCCAGGGCGAGCCCCAGGACGCCCCCCGCCAGCCCGCCGTAGATCCCGGATCCCGCCGACCACGAGCCCGCCGCCGCGGCGTCGAGGCCGCGGACCCAGCAGGGCACGGCGTGGAACAGCCGCGCTCCCACGGCGCCCCCGATGAGGGCCGCCAGCGAGAGGTCCAGGAGGTCCAGCCGGGAGACGCCCAGCGGCCCCATGCGGCGGCGCGCCAGGAGCGCCGCCAGCAGGACCCCCGCAAGGGTCCCGGCCTCCATGGGGCCCAGCGCCACCCAGCCCAGCGGAAGGCGGAAGGGCCACATCCGGGAGGCATGATACGACGCGAACCCGCCCCTTTCACCGATAATCCTTGACTTGGCCCACGGCCCGGAGTATAGGATAGTTAGTGTACGAATTACACTAAGTAGGCGGACCGGAGGCGGAGATGGCCGGGGCCGGGAAGGACGGGATCGCGGCGGACATCCTGCGCCTGAAGAAGGAGCGGAAGGCCGTGATCCTCGCCCACAACTACCAGCGGGGGGAGATCCAGGACCTCGCGGACTTCACGGGCGACTCCCTCGGGCTCACCCAGCAGGCCGCGAAGACGGACGCGGAGGTCATCGTCTTCTGCGGGGTCCACTTCATGGCCGAGACGGCCGCCATCATGAACCCGGACAAGCTCGTGGTCATCCCCGACCGCGAGGCGGGCTGTTCGCTGGCCTCCATGATCTCGGGGGAGTCGCTCCGGCGCTGGAAGGCCGAGCACCCCGGCGCGGTCGTGGTCTCCTACATCAACTGCACCGCCGAGGTGAAGGCCGAGAGCGACATCATCTGCACCTCCACCAACGCCGTCAAGATCGTCGAGTCGATCCCGGCCGACCGCGAGATCCTCTTCGCCCCGGACCAGTACCTGGGGGCCTGGGTCCGCGCGCGCACGGGCCGGAAGATGCACCTCTGGCCCGGCTACTGCCACGTCCACAACATGATCGACACGGGCCGGATCCGGCGGCTGAAGGAGGACCACCCCGCCGCGCGCTTCATCATGCACCCGGAGTGCGGTTGCCAGTCCACGTGCCTCCCGCTGGCCGACCAGGTGCTCTCCACCGAGGGGATCGTGAAGCACTGCCGCCAGGCGCCGGAACGCGAGTTCATCGTGGGGACCGAGGTCGGCATCCTCCACCGCCTGAAGAAGGAGAGCCCCGCGAAGGACTTCTACCCCGCGGCCGACGAGGCGTCCTGAGAGTACATGAAGCTCAACACGCTCGAGAAACTCCTCTGGTCCCTTGAGGATCTCGAATACAAGGTGGTGGTGCCCGAGGATACCGCCCGCCGGGCGCGCGCCGCCATCCGGCGTATGCTCGAGGTCAGCGACCCGGGCGGGTACGCTCAGAGAGCGGGCCTGCCCGGTCCGGCCGTCTAGGCCTCCCAGCCCGCGGTTCGGCTCAGTCGGGCTCCAAGAACTCGCCCCACCCGGACTTGCAGACGGCGGCCTGCAGCGCCAGGAGGATCATGACCAGGGCGACAAGACCCCAGATCCACGGGGAACGTCGACCCCTGGCAAACCGCCATGTCGCAGCATAAAGCGAGCCCGCGAGGGCGTAGCAGAAGGCTCCGAAGATCCAATAGGCATGGAAATCCGATCCCCAGGCGGGCCTGTTCGCAAGGAGATCGTTTCGCAGAGGTTCGAAGAGCATCTCGACAGGCTTCACCGGGATGAAGAATAGGGTGAGCCAGAGATCCCCCGGGCCCCACGTTCGATCCAGCGTGTTCATCAGATAGAACAGGACCACGAATCCCAGGCTATTCCACAGCGGGATCAGGTCCGCCGGCTGGAATCCAAGCCCGTCGTCGGGATGCGGAGTGGGAACGCGACCAGAGGGCGAAGCCTTCATTGCTTGGGGAAGCTGAGGCGGTCCAGCGGGTCGGTCTTGGCCGCCTTCTCCTCCTCGTCCGTCCAGCCGTCCCCGTCGTCGTCGGGGTCCGCGTTGTCGCCGACGCCGTCCCCGTCCGTGTCGCGCTGCTCCTTGGGGTTCAGCGGGAAGGCGTCCCACGGGACGGCGCCGGCGGTCTTCACGCCGTCGCCGTCGGGGTCGTCGCTCTCGGGCCGGTCGCGCTGGCCGTCCGCGTCGACGTCGGCGTCGAGGTTGTCCCCGATGAGGTCGCCGTCCTTGTCCTCCCACTCCTCGGGCTCCAGGGGGAAGGCGTCGCGGGCGTCGGGGACGCCGTCGTTGTC
>CAYNDR010000048.1:0-8894 GCA_964395295.1 uncultured Planctomycetales bacterium | reverse complement strand
GCGGGATCGCTCCCTCGGAGAGCTCCTGCCGGATCGTCCTCGCCGCGGTCCAGCGGCGGCGGGGAGGGACCGATGTGGAGGGCGAGGTCCACCGCGAAATCCGGGGCCGTGAAGGTCTGCCTTCCGGCCGGGGCGTCGAAGGCCGCCAGGTTCGCGCCCGTCGAGGGCGAGAACCAGGTCCCCCGGGCGGCCTTCGGGACCTCGATCGTGACCTTCGCGCCGCGGACGGGCTCCGCGTGGCCCGCGAAGTGGTGGAGGTAGACGCCGGCGCGCTCCTTCGAGGCCAGCCCGTACGCGCGGACCCCCTCCGAGGCCTGGACCGGGACGGGGCGGACGTCGGCGTCGAGGGCATAGGAGAAGCCCTGGAGCGCCCGGACGTGTTCCCGCTCGCGGGGCCCGAGCCAGATGTTCATGTAGTGGCCGTCCTTGGCGTAGCTCGTGTTCCAGAAGACGAGGGCGATCTCGTTGAAGAAGGCGGTCCAGAGGCGGAGGCGCATCCGGAGGGCCGAGCGCTCGTCCCACACGCCGCCCACCCCCGGAGGGGCCTTGCCCCGATCGATGCGGTTGCCCTGCTCGCCCACGATCACGGGCTTCCCGTGCCTCTTCCAGCCGGCGGCGCGGTGGGCGGTCTCGAGGTCGGACCGGAGCTCGTCCTCGTTCTGGTACCAGTGGGGCGCGTTGATCTCGATGCCCTCGATCTCGGGCCGCTCCCAGCTGGTCGTGACGGGGTGGCGGTAGGGGTCCACGGAGCGGAGGTAGGGGATCATGGCCTCGTACCACTTCGTGTCGGCGTGCTGTTCGTTGAGGAACTGCCAGAAGTCGACGTACGCGCCCCAGCGGTCCACGCTGTACTTGACGAACCGCTTCACCTTGGCCATCCCCTCCTCGTCGTCCGGCTTCTTGTTGAAGACGGGGTGGTAGCCGAAGAGGCCGTACATGATCCGGAAGCCGTACTTGCGGGCGTGCTGGAGCAGTTCGTCCACCATCGCGGATTCGTGCGGGAGCCAGTGGTCGAGGTCGCGGTAGAGGCTGAGCGAGAAGTTCTGCTGGGAGAAGCGCATGAGGTTGAAGCCGCAGAGGCCGTAGCGGCGGAAGTAGACGTCCATGTTCTGGGGATTGTTCGAGGGGCCGGGCTTGAACATCGCCCCCGGCGGCGGGTCGGGGCGCCCGGCGCGGTCCAGGCGGAAGGGACCCTCCAGGGAGGCCGTGTCCAGGAGCGTGCCGGTGCCGTCGTTGTCGAAGGCCCCGTCCTGGAGGCCCACGGGGAAGTAGGGGGAGCCGTCGTCGAAGACCCAGCGGAAGGGGTTCGAGGGGTGGCGGCGGACGAATCCGGGGAGGCGGGAGCGCCCCTCGATGCATTCGAACGAGCCCTGCCCGGCCGCCCGCCGCCCGCTCTTGTGGGCGAAGGTGTACGTGTATTTCCAGGGGCCGATCTCCGCGGGGGCGAAGCGCGCCTTCCAGAGGGTGCGCCTCCAGAATTGATAGGCGACCTGGGGAGGGCCCTTCTCGCGCTTCTGGACCTCGATGCGCGGCTTGTCCGGGGAGCCGTAGTGGAAGCCGCCCACGGCGATCTTTTTCCCCGCGGGCGACTCGAAAGCCACGTCCACCGCGGCGTCGAAGAAGGGGTTGTCCATCTTCTCCTCGCAGGTGAAGGTGATCTCGAAGACCTCGTGGCGGGGCACGCGGTCGGCGTTCTGCCGGTGGACGACCTTGAGCGGCGCGGGGTCCTGGGCCAGGAGGAGCGGGAGGAGCCAGATCGAGCGCATCTGCTCAGTTTACCCGTGAGGGGAGCCGCCCGTTGCAGGGAAAGAGGATTCCCGAAGATGGGGCCTCGACGGGGCCGGCCGATGCACTATAATCCTACGGACGGAAGGAGGAACGCATGGTGGACGCGATCGGGTCGAAGTTCAAGGACTACGCCCCCTTCCTGCTCCGGCTGGGGCTCGGGACGATCTTCATCATCTCCGGGGTCCTGGCCGCCGTGCGGCTGAGCCCGTCGCCCCCCCTGTGGGACGCCCTGTCGGCGGGCGTCCAGGTCCTGTGCGGCCTCCTGGTGCTCATCGGCTGGCTGACGCGCTGGGCGGCGGCGGGGCTGGCGGCGCTCATGCTCGCCCTCATCATCCAGGGCCCCAAACTGCACGCCTTCATCGACCGCCAGGACCAGTGGATGTTCGCCTACCTGGTGATGAGCCTGGCGGTCTACTGCACGGGCGGCGGGAAGCTCAGCGTGGACCTCCGCAACAAGCGGAAGGAGCAGACGTAGCGCGCCGGGGCAGGGCTACGGGCGCGGGTAGACCTTGATCGCGCGGAGGTCGCACTCCACGTCGGCGGCCAGGAGGGCCGCGGGGCCGAGCGCGTCGGGCTCCACCGAGGGCCCGCGCCACAGGAAGGCGTCGTCCACGAAGAGGCAGGTCTGCCCCCCCGCCACCACCATGTCGATCCGGACCCACCGGTCCGGCGTCGCGGGGAGGTCCCGGCGGGCGAGGGTTTTTCCCTGGGGGCCCTCCTGCTCGCGCAGGATCGCCTCCCCGCGGGCGACCGTCAGCGTCGTGTAGTGCGTGGGGGTCCGGCGATGGAGGGCCAGGCCTCCCCCCGTGGCCCCGTGGAACTGGCGCACCCGGATCTCGAACGAGAGCCCCCGCGCCGCGGGGAACTCGCCGCGCTCCAGGAACGCGGACTTCCCCTTGGCCGCGACCTCGATCCATCCGTCGCGCGGCCGGACGGACTCCGCGGCGCCCGTCCCGACGATCCTCCACCCCTCCAGGCTCTTGCCGTCGTAGGCCTCCAGGGCCGGGCGCGAGAAGGCCAGGTCCCGCAGGCGGCGCGCCAGCGGCGGGACCTCGGCGTCGGGCGCCGCCTTGAGCTTCTCGATGGCCTGAGCCTCCTCGGGCGGCGCCGGGTCGGGGTCGGGCGGGGGGGAAGGGGGCGGCTCCCGCGCGATCCGGGAGAGGTCGGCGCGCTTGAGGATCCGGATCCGCGCGTGGCGCACCTCGAAGTCGGCCCCCGGCTTGCAGAGGAATCCGACGCGGCCGAACGGGGACGCCTTCTCCTCGAACGCCCCCGAGGCCAGGACTCGAGTCCCGGACGCCAGGCGGAGCCGGCCCTCTTTGGCCTCGATCTCGATGGCATGCCACTCCCCGGCCGGCAGGTCCGGTGGTTTCAGCGAGGTCGTGCGGTTGCGGCCCGGGAGGGCGGGCTCCCCCAGGAGGAGCTTCCCCGCGCAGATCTCCGGGAGGCCCGCCCCGGAGGAGCGGATCTCGAACCGCAGGACGAACTCCTCCAGGTCCCGCTGGTTGACGGCGAGGAACTCCACGTCGTCCGAGTCGGCGCCGGCGGAGGGGAACGAGACGAGGATCGAGTCGTCCAGGAAGAAGACCTTCCGCTCCAGTCCCGGAGAGTGGGCCCAGTGGCGTTTGTCGGGCTTGGCGCGGTAGAGCGCCGCGAAGCCGGTCTCCGGGTCGGGGGGGGGCGCCGGGGGGACGATCCTCTCGATGACTTCCGGAGGCCGGTCCTCCTTCTGACGGGTCGTCTCGGGCGCGGCCGGCGGCGCGGGGATTTTTGGGGCGGGCGCCGGCGGCTCGGTCTTTCCGGGCCTGGTGAGGATGGAGACGAGGAGGATCAGCAGGGCGAGGGCGGCGCCGGCGGCGGTCCAGATCGCGGCCCGGGGGGGGCCGGATTTCCTCGCCCAGCGTCCCGTGGGGACGGTCTCCCTCTTCGCGCGCGGGTAGACGCCCCGCAGGTAGCGGTCGAGGTCCCGCTCCGCCTCTTCGGCGGTCTGGTACCGGTCCGCGGGCTTCTTCTTCATGAGCCTGAGGATGACGTCCTCGAAGTAGGGCGGGAGGTCCCGGGCGGAAGCGGACGGCCGCCGGGGCGCCTCGTGGACGTGCTTGTACAGCACGGCCGCGACGGAGGGGCCGGTGAAGGGCACGCGTCCCGTCACCATGGAGTAGAGGGTGACGCCGAGCGAGTAGAGGTCGGACCGGGCGTCGCTCTTCTTCCCCTCGGCCTGTTCGGGGGAGAGGTAGTAGGGGGTCCCGACCAGGAGGTCCTTGGCCGGGGAGGCCCCCGAGGCATCCGGGTCCAGGGCGATGCCGAAGTCGCCGAGGCGCACCTCTCCGTTCTCGGAGACGAGGATGTTCTCGGGCTTGATGTCGCGGTGGACGACGCCCTGGGCGTGGGCCGCCGAGAGCCCGCGGGCGACCTCGCGCGCCACGCGCGCCGCCTCCTTGGGGTCGAGCCGGCCCGAGGACTTGAGGATCTCGGCGAGGGACAGCCCCTCGACGTACTGGCGGACCATGAAGGGCATGCCCTCGTGCTCGCCGACGTCGTAGACCTGGATGATGTTCGGGTGCTCCAGGCGGGCGGCGGCCACGGCCTCGCGGCGGAAGCGGGCCACGTAGTCGCGGTCGCGGGCGACCTCGGCGGGGAGGATCTTGAGGGCCACGCGGCGCTTGAGGGCGGTATGCTCGGCGAGGTAGACCACGCCCATGCCGCCGTGGGCGATCCGGGAGAGGATCCGGCAGCGCTCGATGACCCGGCCGATGAGGGGATCGGCCGGGGAGGGTCCCTCGCCCATGGAGTATCCCCGTTCCCTGTTGAACGATTATATCCCGCCGCCCCGTGGGGCGGTTCAGGCGGTCTTCATTCTTGGACGGGAAAGGGCGTCCGGATGTTCGGCCGCGGGGAAAGAAACAGGCCGCGGGGGGCGTGCGGGCCCCCCGCGGCCTGGTGATCGGCGCCGGTCCTGCTCAGACGACTCCCTGGGCCAGCATGGCCTCGGCCACCTTGGTGAAGCCGGCGATGTTGGCGCCCGCGACGTAGTCGCCCGGTTGGCCGTACTCCTCGGCGGCCCTCGCGGCGGCCTGGTGGATCGACTTCATGATGCCCTTGAGGCGGTTGTCCACCTCTTCGCGGCTCCAGGAGAGGCGCATGGAGTTCTGGGACATCTCGAGCCCCGAGACGGCCACGCCGCCGGCGTTGGCGGCCTTGCCGGGGGCGTAGAGGACCTTGGCCTTCTGGAAGACCTCGATGCCTTCGGGGGTGGTGGGCATGTTGGCGCCCTCGCCCACCACGAAGCAGCCGTTGGACGTGAGCTTCAGGGCGTCCTCGCCGCTGATCTCGTTCTGGGTGGCGCTGGGGAACGCGCAGTCGCACTTGACGCCCCAGGGGCGGGCGTTGTCGAGGTACTGGGCGGACTTGAAGCGGGAGACGTAGTCCTTGATCCGGCCGCGGCGGTTGTTCTTGAGGTCCAGGACGAAGGCCAGCTTCTCCGGGCCGATGCCGTCCTTGTCGTAGATCGTCCCGTTGGAGTCGGAGAGGGTCACGGCCTTCGCGCCGAGCTGGTTGAGCTTCTCCACGGTGTACTGGGCCACGTTGCCCGAGCCGGAGACGGCGCAGACCTTGCCTTCGAGGGACTGGCTGCGGGTGGCCAGCATCTCCTGGCAGAAGTACACGCAGCCGTAGCCCGTGGCCTCCGGGCGGATGAGGGAGCCGCCCCACGCGAGGCCCTTGCCCGTGAGGACGCCGGTGAACGTGCCGCGGATCCTCTTGTACTGGCCGAAGAGGAAGCCGATCTCGCGGCCGCCCACGCCGATGTCGCCGGCGGGGACGTCGATGTCCTCGCTGACGTACTTCTGGAGCTCCGTCATGAAGCTCTGGCAGAACCGCATGACCTCGTTGTCCGACTTGCCCTTGGGATCGAAGTCGGAGCCGCCCTTGCCGCCGCCCATGGGGAGCGTGGTGCGGGAGTTCTTGCAGATCTGCTCGAAGGCGAGGAACTTGAGGATGCCCAGGTTGACGGTGGGGTGGAACCGCAGGCCCCCCTTGTAGGGCCCGATGGCGCTGGAGAACTGGATGCGGAAGCCCCGGTTCACCTGGACCCTGCCCGAGTCGTCGAGCCACGGGACGCGGAACATGAAGACCCGTTCGGGCTCCACGATCCGCTCCACGATCCGTGCCTCGACGTACTCCGGGTGCTTGTCGAGGGCCGGGGCGATGGAGTGGAGGACCTCCTGGACGGCCTGCAGGAATTCCGGCTCCCCGGGATTCCTCTTCCGGACGGTCTCCAGGACCTTTTCGACCAGGGCGCTCGCGTTGGAACTCACGATATTGGCCTCCTTCGGCGTACCCGGGGAGGGCCGCCCCCCCTGGACGGCCCGCCTCCCCCGCGGGGCCGCCCGAAGCCCCGCGTCCGCGGCCCGGGGCGCCTCGGCCCCCGGAACCCGGGGCGGGATCATATCAGTGGAGCTTCTTTCTGTCAACGAACATATTAATTATATTTATGCCCGGGCGGCGCGGATGAGAAAAGGCCCGGCCCCCCCCGGCGGGGAGGGCCGGGCCTTCCCGGTGGCCGCGTGCGGATTATCCCTGCTTCACCCCCGGGATCGGCACCGGCCGGATCTTCAGCTCCCCGAACTCGTACTTGGGCGGGGTGTAGTCCTGGTCGGACTTCATCGCCTGGTCCCAGGAGACGGTCTTCCCCGTGTAGGCGGCGGTGCGCCCGAGGATGGCGATCATGCTGCTGAGGGCCACCTGTTCCGCCTCGTTGCAGGGCTTGCCCGAGCGGATGCTCGCGATGAAGTCCTTGTGCTCCTGCATGTGGGGGTTCGGGCGCGGGCCCTCGTACTTCCAGGGGTTCTCGCCCGAGATCGTGCCCGCGTAGCACGCCGCCTCGCCCTTCGTCCCCACGAAGTAGGCCTCCACCTTGCCGTCGCTGTTCTTCCACTGGCGGCAGTAGCTGGCGATGTGGACGTTGTCGGCGTACTCGTAGTCCACGGCGAAGTGGTCCCAGATGTTCCCGAAGATGGGGTCGGTCCGCCACGCGCGGCCGCCCATGGCGATGGCGCGCAGGGGGGGCTTCTTCAGGACCCAGTGGCAGACGTCCAGCTCGTGGACGTGCTGTTCCACGATGTGGTCCCCGGAGAGCCAGTCGAAGTAGTACCAGTTGCGGATCTGCCACTCCATGTCGCTCTCGCCGGCCTTGCGCTCGAACTTCCAGAGCTCCCCGGTGTTGAAGAAGCAGCGCCCGGCCACCACCTTGCCGATCTGTCCCTCGTGGATGCGCTTGACCGTCTCGGCCATCCGCCAGTCGTGCCGGTTCTCGGTGCTGGCGTGGACGCCCAGCTTCTTCTCCTTGGCCTTCTCCCCGGCCGCGATGATCCGCCGCACCCCCGCGGGGTCCACCGCCACGGGCTTCTCGAGGAACACGTGCTTGCCCGCCTCGACCGCGGCCTCGAAGTGCGGGGGGCGGAACCCCGGCGGCCCCGTCAGGATCACGTATTCCACGTCGGTGTCCAGGAGGCGCTTGCAGGCGTCGAACCCGACGAAGCACTTGGAATCCTCGACCTTGCCGCGGTCCGGGTACTTCCTGGCCAGGGTCGCCCGGGACCGGTCGAGCCGGTCCTTGAACATGTCCGCGAGGGCGACGACCTTGGCGTAGCCGCTGGCCTCCATGACGTTGTCGCCGGCGCCCGTCCCCCGGCCGCCGCAGCCGATGATGCCGACGCGGATCGGCTCCTCCGCCTGGGCCTCGGCCGGGGCCCCGGACATCGCCATGCCGGACGCCGCGGCCGACGCCGTCCCGATGAACTCGCGCCGCGTCATGCCCATATCGCCTCCTTCATGTCCATTGAACGGAACAGGGGGAGCATACCGGACGCCGCCCCCTCCCATCAACAAATGCGCGCGCCCCGCCCTTGTCTTGTACGTCATCGGGGTCCCCCGGGGTTCAGGGGGGCCCCGGTCCCCTGAAACCCGGCCCCCCGTCAGGTCGTGCTATATAGGGGGCCTCTCTTCTGGTAAGATTGCGCCCCCGTCGGGAAGGCACGGCCCGCGGGCGGTCCGCGGGCGGCGCCGGTTTCAAGGAGGAACAGCGACCATGCAACAGGCGGCGGATGGGAACGGAGGCGTCGTGGGCCGTAAGGCGGGGGGATTCGGCGCCCTGCTCGTGGGCGTCATGCTGGCGGCGCCGTCCGGGGCCGCCCAGGATCCGGCCAACTACACCGAGAAGATCCCCGGGACGAAGGTGACCTTCGACATGGTCTTCGTCAAGGGGGGCGCCTTCCAGATGGGGAGCGCCGACGCCGAGGAGGGGCGCGACGCCGACGAGGGCCCCGTCAAGACCGCCGCCGTCGAGTCGTTCTGGATGGGCAAGCACGAGGTCACCTGGGAGGAGTACGAGGAGTACTGGATGACCGAGCCCAACGACCCCCCCAAGGAGCCCGCCGACGCCGTCACGCGGCCGTCCGCGGCCTACGAGCCCCCCGACCACGGCTGGGGGCGCGTCAAGTTCCCCGCCATCCACATGACCTACCACGGCGCCATGCACTACTGCGAATGGCTTTCCAGGAAGACCGGCAAGAACTACCGGCTCCCCACGGAGGAGGAGTGGGAGTACGCCTGCCGCGCCGGCGCCAGGACGAAGTACCATTTCGGGGACGACGCCTCCAAGCTGGGCGACTACGCCTGGTTCGAGGGCAACAGCGAGGAGAAGACCCACGAGTGCGGCACGAAGAAGCCCAACGCCTTCGGCCTCCACGACATGCTGGGCAACGTGATGGAATACTGCCTCAAGGGCTACACCACGGACCTCAAGGCGGAGGGGGCCTACCCCCAGCGCAACCACCAGGCCGTGCTCCGGGGGGGGAGCTACCTGGACCCGGCCCCGGCCCTGCGCTCGGCGAACCGCCAGAACGTGCTGAAGAAGTGGAACGAGCGGAATCCGCAAAGCCCCCCGGGCCCCTGGTGGTTCACCGACGGCACCATGTGCGGCCTCCGCGTGGTCTGCACGACCAAGAAGGAGGAGCGCCCCCCCCTCCCCAAGAAGCCGGAGGATTAGAACAGCTGTTAACTCTGTCGAGTCGCCACGGAGTTAACAGACTGTTAACCCCGTCGAG
>CAYNDR010000047.1:12482-25462 GCA_964395295.1 uncultured Planctomycetales bacterium | reverse complement strand
GCCCAGGGCGATGGCCTTGAGTACGTCGTGGGCGCAGCGCAGGCCGCCGCTGGCGATGACCACGATGCCGTCGCGGATGCCTTCGGCGACGAGGAACTTGTGGACCTTCGGGATCGCGTACTCGATGGGCATGGCGATGTTCTTCTTGGCGATGTCGGGCGCCGCGCCGGTGCCCCCGTAGCTGCCGTCCAGGTGGATCACGTGCGCGCCGGCGAAGTAGCTGCCCACGGCGACCATGTCCACGTCCGACGGGGTCGAGACCTTGACGGAGACCAGGGCCCGGGGGTTCATGACCTTGACCCAGTCCACGTGCTTCTTGTGGTCCTCCACCGAGTAGACGGAGTGGAACGGGAACGGCGAGAAGAGGGCCGAGCCCACGACGGCCTCGCGCATGCGGGCCACCGCGGGGGTGACCTTGTCGCCGAGCAGGTGGCCGCCGAGGCCGGGCTTGGCGCCCTGGGCGTACTTGAACTCCACCATGCGCACCCGCTGGATCGTCTCCTCCCGCACGCCGAAGAGCCCGGTGGCGATCTGGGTGATCACGTGGTCGTCGTGGCGGGTGAGCTCGTCGGGGTAGCCGCCCTCGCCGGTGCAGGTGAAGGAGTTGAAGGCGGTGTAGGCCCGGGCCCGCGACAGCATGGTCGTCAGGCTGATGGAGCCGAAGCTCATGCCCCCGCCGTAGACGGGGAAGCCGATCACGACCTCGGGCCGGCCGTCCTTCCGGCGGTTCAGCGGGATCGAGAGGTCCACGTCCTCGGGCCGCAGGCCCGGGTCCGGCGGCCGCTCCGGGAAGACGAAGTCGATGCGGTCGAATCCGCCGCCCGAGGCGCCCACGCGGTACTCCAGGCCGTTCTCCGGCGGACGGCCCGTCTCCGCCTGGTGCCACGTGGCCAGGAGGAGGTCCGCGGTCCACCGGGGGTCGCCGAAGGTCTCCAGGATCGGGTCCGGCCCCGCCTTGAGGGCGCGGCTGGGGCACGCGTCCACGCAGTACCGGCCGATGGAGAGGCAGTGCTCGCGGCCCCGGCAGAGGTGGGACAGGGGCGCCAGCATGCGGCCGCCCGCCTTGCGGAACACCCCGTAGGCGCAGGCCTCGGCGCACTTCCCGCAGGCGACGCAGGCCGAGGACCGCACGACCTTGTGCTTGCCGGGCCGGTTCCGGTAGCGGGAGGGGCACGGCCGGACCTCGACGTCGATCCCGCCCGGCGTCGTCAGCCGGCCGTTGCCGTGGGCCGGGGCCGCGGTCTCCGGCGCCGGGGGCAAGCCGGCCGAGCCCGCGAGCCGCCGCCGCCCGAACACCGGGCCGAAGTTGTCCCGCTCCAGGTCCTCGAAGAACATGGCGCGGCCCAGCTCCCCGCGCAGGCGGCGGGCCTCGCGCAGGCCCATGGCGCCCATCACCTCGATCAGCTGGGCGTGCCAGGAGCCCATCAGGTTCACGATCCGCTTCGCGCCCCAATCGGCGGGCGTCTCCTCCATCCGGACGGGGCAGGCGGCCTCGGCGTCGCACGTCCGGCACGCGCGGCACTCCAGGGCCAACAGCAGGGCGCGGTCCGCCGTGACCCCGTCGGCGCCGCAGAGCATCAGCTTGGCCACGTGCTCGGCCAGGGCGATGCCCCCCGAGGCCAGGAGCGTGAGCCGCTCGCGGAGCCCCTCGTCCACCAGCTTGAAATGGACCTCCTTCACCAGCAGGGTCACGAAATCCCCCCGGCGCTTCCCGAGGCCGCGGCCCTTCGCGTCGGCGACGAGGCGGATCGCGTCGGCGCCGCCGGCGGCCAGGTCGGCCGCGCGCCCCGCCGCGTGCTCGTCGAGGGGCAGGCGGACGGCGACCACGAGGCCGGGCCGCTCCCGCTTCAGGCCGGCGGCGTCCTTGAGGACCGTCCTCGACCAGGCCAGCTCGGCGGCGGCCGCGCGGGCCAGGGAGGCCGGGTCGTCCTCCCCGGGGGAGAACTTCACCATCAGCCGCCCGGCGTCCCCGGCGGGCACGTCCGTGGCGCGGGCGGCGTCGAGCAGGAGCAGGGTCTCGGCGCGCCGGGCGGCGCGGGCCAGGGCCTCGACCACCGAGCGCGAGGCGTGGGCGCACTCCGGGAGGTCGAACAGGACCGGGAGCTGGACCTCGACGAAGGGCGGCGGCTCGGTCAGCAGGAGGCCCCCCTCGTCGAAGGAGAGCCGGGCCGGCCGGCGCCCGATCTCGATCAGCGTGCTGATGTACTCGCGGCCGTGGATGCCGTCGCGGGTGGGGCGGACGATCTCGGACATGTCGGTCCACATCTGGTCGAAGCCGGGGCCCACGAACGGCCCGCGGTAGCCCGCGCCGGAGACGGGGATCTTGCCGGACTCGGCCTGGCTCCGGATGCTCGCGATCAGGGAGGGCGTCCAGTACTCGTCGCCCATCCTGTCGAAGCGGGGGTTCCGGGCCCGGCCCAGGACGTTCTTCTTGCACTCCTGGACGCAGCGCAGACAGCTCACGCACAGCGCGTCGCCCGTGTCCACGGCGTGGGCGGGGTCGAAGCTCCGCTTCTCGTAGACGGAGTACAGGCACGCCTCGCGCTTCACGCAGCGGAGGCACCCGAGGCAGCCGTCGTTCTCCAGGGCGCTGAAGCGGGACACGGCCGGGGAGCGGGCCGGCGCCGGCTCGACTTCGATGTGGTATTTCTTCGGCATGGCCGCGACCTCAAATCTCCGGCCGCGGGAGGAGCCCCGCGGCCTTGATGATCCCGGGGAGGGCCTCCTCGGCCTCGATGGCCTGGAGATGCACGCCCCGGACGCCCGGGATCTCCCGGGCCGCCTGAATGAGTTCCACGGCGATCTTCGTTCCTTCCTCCTTCGGGTCGGCCGCCTGGGCCATGCGCCGGACGAGGCCTTCGGGGACCTCCACCCCGGGCACGCTGGCGTTCATGTACTCCAGCATCCGCGCGGAGCGGGGCACGATGATCCCGGCGAGGATCGAGACCCGTTCCGTGAGGCCCATCGCGCGGGCCGCCTCGACCGCGGCGGCGAAGCGCTTCATGTCGAACACGGCCTGGGTCTGGATGAAGTCGGCGCCGGCCTCGGCCTTCTTGGCCAGGCGGAGCACGCGGAACTCCTCCGGGGGCGCCAGCGGCGTCCAGGCCGCCCCGATGAGGAACGGCGCGGGCCGCGTGAGCGCGTCGCCGCTCTCCAGGGTCCCCGCGTCGCGCATGCCCTTGAGGACCGAGACGAGCTGGATCGAGTCGAGGTCGTAGACGTTCCGGGCGCCGGGGTGCCCCTTGAGCTTCCCCGACGCGCCCGACTTCTGGTGGTCGCCGGAGATGCACAGGCAGTTGCGGATGCCGAGCGCCCAGGCGCCCAGCAGGTCCGACTGGAGCGCGATGCGGTTGCGGTCGCGGCAGGTCATCTGCATGACCGGCTCGCATCCCGCCTCCAGGAGCAGGCGCGCCCCGGCGATGCTCGACAGGCGCACCACGGCGGTCTGGTTGTCGGTGACGTTGTAGCCGTCGGCGAGGCCCTTGAGCAGGGCGGCCTTGCGGAGCATGACGTCCGGGTCGGGCCCGCGCGGCGGCCCCACCTCCACGGTGAGCGCGAAGCGGCCCGCGCCCAGCACTTTTTCCAGACGGCTTCCCGGTCGCGTCATGGCTGAAGGTCCTCCCGGACCATCCTCTTGGGGCCGCCGTGGCGCGAGTTGGACCAGTTCTTGGGTTTCCTCACCTTCATCAGCTGTTCCACCTTGCCGCGGGCCTTCGCCCGCTCGTAGATCTGGCGCCAGACGCACTCGGTGTTTTCGTCCACTTCGCACTTGCCGTCCCTGCGGGTGCCGCCGCACGGCCCGTTGGAGAGGCTCTTGGCGCACCGGGCCACGGGGCACAGGCCGAAGGTCTCGTCCAGCACGCAGTCGCCGCAGGCGGCGCACCGCGCCAGCCACAGGCCCGGCTCCTGCCGGATGGCCAGGGCCGTGGTGTTGACGCCGGGGTAGACCGGCACGTCCGCGAAGCGCTCGGCCACCGCCTGGATGCCGATGCCGCAGGCCAGGCTCACGATCGCGTCGATCCCGGGGACGATCGGGGCGAGCTCCTCCACGAACTCCCACTCGCACTGGCGCTCCAGCGTCCGGGTGCGGACGTCGAAGGGGCGGTCCGCCCGCCTGAGGGCCAGGCGCAGGAGCGGCGCCAGCGTCTCGACCTCCCGTTCCCCGCCGGCGGAGCATTCCGCCGTGCAGGTCGCACAGCCGACCACGAGGACGTTCCGGTGCCCCTTGAGCTTCTCCACGAGCTCCGGGAGGGGCTTCCACTCCGCGATGATCATCTCCGGCTTCCTTCCTTCATGGGGTTCGGCCCCAGGGGCTTCAGCGCCTCCCCCCTCCGCTCCGCCAGGGACAGGAGGTCCTTCGCGGAGAGCCCCTCTCCATGTTCCAGGGCGACGCGCTCGGCGCCCGCCCCGACGGCGTCCAGGAGGGTCCGGACGCGGCGGACCCGCTTGTCCGCGCGGGCACTGCCGGAGAGGTGCCGGCAGCGCTCCTCGGGGCACGCGACCACGAGCACGCCGTCCGCCCCGTCCGCCAGGATCTTCAGCGGGTGGGAGGGCTCCATCTTGCTGGAGCAGGGGAGGGCCACGAAGGTCGCCTGCGTCCCCCGCCCCGGCCGGGGGCCTTCGAGAGGCTCCGCGTCGGGGGCCGTGGCGTTGCGGCAGTAGAGGACTACGAGGTGCGGCTGGAAGCTTCGCTGGCCATCCGTCTCCGATGCGGTTCCTTCCTGGGAGCGGGTCGGGTTTCCCATCGGAGTCACGCGTCCTTCCTGAAGCATTCCTGCACCAGGGTGTTCAGGGTGATCCCCATGTCCTCCAGCTCGTCCTTGAGGCGGGGATCGGTCCGGCCGAGCGTCGGGATCATGTTCCGGGCCGTGGAGATGATCCCGTGGAGGGTCCCCGCGACCTCCCGGTCCACCAGCTCGGTCCCGCGCCAGCGCCGCGCCAGCTCGTCGAGGGCCTGGCAGAGGAGGACGTACTCCGGGCGGTCGATCCGGAGTTCCTTCATCCGCCGGATGAAGGAGTTCTCCACGATCCTCCGCTTGATGTCGCGGGTCTCCAGTTCCTTTACCGCGTCGCTCATTCGAGGCCTCCGGTCACCGGCTGGAGGTGCAGGACGCTCCCCAGGTAATTCAGGTAGAGGAGCCGGGCCGTGCGGGCGACGGCGGTCCGGAAGAGGCGGGGCGCGGGCCGCTCCAGGCCGCCGGCGTCGTGCCACTCCTCGATCATCTCCGGGGTGGCCTCCACGTGGAACTGCAGGCCGTAGGCGCCGGGGCCCCCGCGGAAGGCCTGGTTGCGGCAGAGGTCGCCCTCCGCGATCCGGGCGCCGCCGGCGGGGATGTCGAAGGTGTCCCCGTGCCACTGGAAGACGTCGAAGCTCTCCTCCACGCCGCGGAAGAGGGGGTCGCGGAGGCCCTCGGGGGTCAGCTGGACGCGGGACCAGCCGATCTCGGCCACGGAGGCCCGGGTCACCTTCGCGCCGCAGACTCGCGCGAGGATCTGGGCGCCCAGGCAGATCCCGAGGAGGGGGACCTCGCGGCGGAGGGCCTCGGAGAGGAGGGCCGCCTCGCGGGCGAAGAACCGGGGCTCCTTGCCGCCGGCGACGCTCTGGGGGCCGCCCAGGCTGAGGATCGCGGAGGCGTCGCCGGGCTCGGCGGGGATCGCCTCCCCGGCGAAGACGCGGCAGGTCGCCAGGTCCACGCCGCGGGACTCCAGGAAGGTCCCGAGCGTCCCGGGGCCCTCGGAGGCGGCATGCTGAAGGACCAGGACGCGCATCGCTTCCCTCCGGAATCCGGTTAGCTGTCGTAGTACAGGTGGAACTCGTGCGGCACCGGCCGCAGGCGCATCTCGTCGAGCTCCTTCTCGCGCTTCCAGGAGATCCAGGTTTCGATCACGTCCTCGGTGAAGACGCCGCCCTTGGTGAGGTACTCGTGGTCCTCCTCGAGGGCGTCGACGGCCTCCTCGAGGGAGCCGGGGGCCTTCTTGGTCTTGGCGAGGTCCTCCTTGGAGAGCTCGTAGATGTCCACGTCCAGGGGCGGGCCGGGATCGAGCTTCCGGTCGATGCCGTCGAGGGCCGCCATGAGCATCGCGGCGAAGGTGAGGTAGCCGTTGCAGCTCGGGTCGGGACAGCGGAACTCCACGCGCTTGGACTTGGGGCTGGGGGAGTACATGGGGATCCGGCAGGCCGCCGAGCGGTTGCGGGCGGACATGCAGAGGTTCACGGGGGCCTCGAAGCCGGGGACGAGGCGCCGGTAGGAGTTCGTGGTCGGGGCCGCGAAGGCCAGGAGGGAGGAGGAGTGGTGGATGAGGCCCGCGATCGCGTGCAGGGCCATGTCGGAGAGGCCCGCGTAGCCCCTGCCGGCGAAGAGGTTCTTGCCGCCCTTCCAGAGGGAGAAGTGGGTGTGCATGCCGGAGCCGTTGTCCTGGAAGAGGGGCTTCGGCATGAACGTGGCGGTCTTGCCGTGGCGCTTGGCCACGTTCTTGACGATGTACTTGTACCACATGAGCTGGTCGGCCATCTTCAGCAGCGGCGAGTACAGCATGTCGATCTCGGCCTGCCCGCCGGTGGCCACCTCGTGGTGGTGCTTCTCGACCACGATGCCGACCTTGCGCATCTCCTCGACCATCTCCGTGCGGATGTCCTGCTGGGTGTCGGTGGGGCTCACGGGGAAGTAGCCGCCCTTGAAGGAGGGCTTGTAGCCCAGGTTCGGCTCCTCGAAGCGCGCGGTGTTCCAGGCCCCCTCCACGGAGTCGATGGAGTACATCCCGGTGTGCTGGTTCTGCTCGTAGCGCACCTCGTCGAAGATGAAGAACTCGGGCTCGGGGCCGTAGTAGGCGGTGTCGGCGATGCCGACCTTCTTCATGTGCTCCTGGGCCTTCTTGGCGATGTGGCGCGGGTCCCGCGAGTACTCCTCGCGCGAGATGGGGTCCACGACGTCCGCGATCACGCTCATGGTGGGCTTGGCGAAGAACGGATCCAGGACCGCGGTCGCCAGGTCGGGGATCGCCATCATGTCGGACTGGTGGATCATCCTCCAGCCGCGGATGGAGGAGCCGTCGAAGCCCAGGCCCTCCTTGAGGGCGTCCTCGTCCAGGAAGTCCGTGGGGAACGTGCAGTGCTGCCACGTGCCCAGGAGGTCCACGAACTTCAGGTCCACCATCCCGGCGGACTTCTGCCTGCAGAATTCAAAAAATTCCTTCGGTCCCATGGAGCCGTCCTTTCTCGGTTGGGCGGGGGCCTTGGCCCCTCGCCGGCCAGAGGATGCAGTCTTCATGGTGGACGGTTAAGCGCAATTCCGGTGCCAGATGGCTAATTCATGGCCGACTCCACAACGCATTGACTGCCAAGCAGATGTGGTGGCGGCGTCCGAGTGGCGGGTTGCAATGGTGGGCTAAATGGTGGTCCGTGAACAATGTATGGCCCGGATCGCCGGCCGGTGCCGGGGGGGGCGGATTAATCCCCGGGACGCGGCGTGGCCGCAACATGCTGGAATCCAAAGGGATGTTCCACCGGATCGTCGTCCCCCGTCCCATGAATCTTCCGGGATCGCCTGCTGGCACAGGCCTTGCGTTTTCATCATTCTCCATGCCCCGCGTCCTCCGCCGCAAGAGGGGAGAAGGCGTCGAGTACGTCACTTGCCGCCTGTGCGGGCGGTCTCTCCTGTGGATCAGCCCGTCGCATCTCATCCACGCCCACGGCTGGACCACGCCCCACCCGCAGGAGGCCTACAAGAGGCGCTTTCGCGTCCGGAGGATGGATTGCTTCCTGACCTGGGACAAGCGCGAGCGGAACTCCGCCGCCGCCCTGGCCCGTCAGGGGAAGCTCTGGACCCCCGGGCGCCTCCGCGCCCTCGTCCGCTCGCGCCTCCGTCGCCGCCTCCCCGTGAACTACGAGGCGGCCGCCCGGGACTGCCCCAGCGCCCCCCTCGAGGCCGTCCGGTTCTTCGGGAGCTGGAGGGGTCTCCTCGAGGAGTGCGGGCTTGATTGGGGGAAGGTCGTCCGCCGGCGCCCGTGGACGGCCCCCGCGGTGCTCGCCGCCATCGACGAGGCGCGGCGCCGCGGCGAGGATCTTTCGGACGGCGCCTCGCGGCGGCGCGATCCGGGCCTCCACGACGCGGCGATCTCCCGTTTCGGGTCCTGGGACGGGGCGCTCCGCGCGGCCGGATTGGATCCGTCCGGCATACGCAAGTACCGCCGCTGGACCCGCGACCGCATCCTCGATGCGATCCGCGCGCTCCCCGGTTCCGTCCGGCAACGCGCCGTCCGGGCGGCGGATCCGTCCCTCTTCAACGTCGGGCGCCGGTTCTTCGGGACCTGGAGCCGCGCCGTCCGCGCGGCCGTCAGCCGATCGCCACGCCCCCCGTCTCTCCGGTCCGGATCCGGATGCATTCCACGAGGTCGAGGATGAAGATCTTCCCGTCGCCGATCTCGCCGGTGCGGGCGCCCGCCGTGATCGCCTCGACGGTGGGCTTGACGTAGGCCTCGTTCACGGCGATCTCCAGGCGGATCTTCTTCAGGAGGCTCCCGGCCTCCTGGTGGCCGCGGTAGACCGCCGCCACGCCCCGCTGGCGCCCGCGCCCGAGCACGTGGCTGACCGTGACGAGGTGGATCTCGTTCTTCTCCAGCTTCTCCAGGACCTCGGTGAGCCGGTCGGGCTGGATGACGGCGACGACGAGCTTCATGGCTTCTCCTTAGTCCACGAGGGTGTAGCCCGCCTCCCGGTGCTGGGTCAGGTCCAGCCCCACGCGCTCCTCGTGCTCGGACACGCGCAGGCCGACGATGAACTTCACCAGCTTGAGCAGGACCCAGGAGGCCGCGAACGCGAAGAGGATCACGATCCCCGTGGTGGCGGCCTGGATGCCCAGGAGCTTGAAGCCGCCCCCGAGGAAAAGCCCGTCGGCCCCGGCGGGATTGACGTCCTTCGAGGCGAAGAGACCCGTGGCCAGGGAGCCCCAGATTCCGCCCACGCCGTGCACGCCGAAGGCGTCCAGGGTGTCGTCGTACCCCAGCCGGTTCTTGAGATAGGCCACCGCGAAGTAGGGGAGGACCGCGGCGCCGAAGCCGATGGCGAGGGCGCCCCCCAGCCCCACGAAGCCCGAGGCGGGGGTGATCGCCACGAGCCCCGCCACCACGCCCGTGATCATCCCCAGGGCGGTGGGGGCCTTGTTGAAGCGCGCGTCGAGGGCCGCCCAGGTCATCCCCGCGGCGGCGGCCGCCACGTGCGTCACCACGAAGGCGTTGGCGGCCAGGCCGCCCGCGCCGAGGGCACTGCCGGCGTTGAAGCCGAACCAGCCGAACCAGAGGAGCCCCGCCCCCAGGACGGCGAACGGCAGGTTGTGCGGCGGGGACATCCGGTGCGGGTACCCGAGCCGGGGCCCCAGCGCCAGCGCCACCGCCAGCGCCGCCATGCCGGCGTTCACGTGCACCACCGTGCCGCCCGCGAAGTCGAGCGCCCCCCAGCCCCGCAGGAAACCCCCCACGCCCCACACCCAGTGCGCCACGGGGTCGTAGACGAACGTGGCCCAGAGGAGCGAGAAGACGCAGAAGGCGCTGAACTTCATCCGCTCGGCCAGGGCCCCCAGGATGAGCGCCGGGGTGATCACGGCGAACATCGCCTGGTAGATCATGAACGCCTGGTGCGGCACGCCGGGGGCGTAGTCCGCGTTCGGGGCCTGGCCCACGCCGCGGAGGAACGCCCAGTCCAGGCCGCCGACGAGGCCGTCCTTGTCCGGCCCGAAGGCCAGGCTGTAGCCGAACACGACCCACTGGATCGAGACGAGACAGAGTATGATGAAGCACTGCATGAGGATGGAGAGGACGTTCTTCTTGCGGACCAGGCCCCCGTAGAAGAAGGCCAGGCCGGGCGTCATCAGCATCACGAGCGCCGCGCTCATGAGCACCCAGGCCGTGTCACCCTTGTCGATTGCCATCTCGGCCTCCCGTTCAATATCTGACGATCACTTCCAGGCTCAGCGTGGCCTGGCGGTCCTTGAGGCCGCCTTCGTCATCCTCGAAGACGTCTTCCGTGGCGCGGTCGAACCGCCCCTCGGCCCGGACCGTCAGGTTCTCCGTCAGGCGCAGGGCCGGCGCCAGGGTGAGGTTCCACGCCTCCGTCCCTCCGGCGGTCGCGGTGCGCGCGCCGTCCGCGTCGCGGAACCATTCTGCCCGGAGCCCGATGGAGAAGGCGTCCGCCAGCGTCACGACCGGCTGGACCCCGAACCCGAACCAGCGCACCCGGCGGCCGGAGACGGCCGGGTCCTCGTCATCCCCCCAGAGGCCCTGGAGGTTCAGCCGGACGAATTCCCCCACGGCCAAGAAGCCCGTCGCGTCCACGGAGCGCCGGAGGAATTTGTTCGTGTCGTCCTGCTCCGGGCCGATCATGAAAGACGTCGTGAGGCCGTAGCCGTCCCCGGAGGCGAAGGTCAGCTTACCCGCGGCCGTCTTGCCGGAGTTGTTGTCCGTCACCCGGTCCCATCCGTTGACCACCCCGAGGGCGGCGTCGAAGGGTTCCAGGCGCCAGGTGGCGAAGAATCCCGTGTGCGTGAAGCACTCCGCCAGGCCGAAAAGGAGCCCGCGCGTGATGGTGGGATTGTCCGGGGACTCGATGACCTCGATCCCCATGAAGGTGGCCATCTTGCCCGCCTTGAAGCCGAAGGGGGTGTCCGGGATGGCATAGGTGACAAAGGCCTCCTGGATGTCGAAGTTGATCTCCTCGACGCCGTCGGGATCGAGCTTGTTGACGGACGCGTCGGAACCCGCGTCGGCCTCGACCACGGCGGCCAGGCCTCTCCCGAAGTCGAAGGAGGCCGCGGCATGGAGGGCGTTGAGGTAGAACGAGTCGGCCTTCGCGTCGTACGAGCGCAGTGCGCTGGCCTGGCTCTCGGGGTGGTTGAAGTTGAGGTGGGCGCTCGTGTCCAGGAAGCCCGAGAACGAGACCTCGACGGGCGGCTTCTTGTCCTCCTGGGGCCAGGCCCTCAGAGGGAGGAAGGGACTAATTAATAGACCAATCGTGGCAGTGAACAACCTCCGCCGTCTCATGGATCGCACCCCCCACCTAAATAGGCTTCTGGCAGGGAACGCAATCCGCATGCCATCCAGCTGTTAACCCCGTCGAGTCGCGACAGAGTTAACAGCTGGGGGTGCGCGGGCTAAAGGGTGGCCAAACTGTCCAAGTATTAGACCGGCTGGCTAGGAGATGCCGTACTGGCGCATCTTCTTGCGCAGGGTCATGCGGCTCAGGCCGAGCCGCGCGGCGAGCTCGCGCTGGGGGAGATTCTCGCGGAGGGCCTTGCGGATCAGGGTCTCTTCCACCGCGCCGAGCAGGCGCTCCCGCGCCTCGGCCAGGTCTTCCACCGACTCGCAGAAGGCCCCGGCGGCGCGGCGGACCTCGTTTTCCCCTGCGGAGGGGGAATCCTTGCGGGACGAGGCCCCCCGCCTGGCGTGGAGGATCTCGGGGGGCAGGTGGTCGGGGGAGAGGGCGTCGCCGTGGCTGAGGACCACCGCCCGCTCGATGCAGTTCTCGAGCTCCCGCACGTTGCCCGGCCAGGGGTAGGCCAGCAGGAGGTCCAGGATGCCCTGCGAGAGCTTCGAGACGCTCTTCTCGTACTCCCGGTTGAAGTGGTCCAGGAAGTAGTCCACGAGGGAGGGGATGTCCGCCTTCCGCTCCCGCAGGGGGGGCAGTTGGATCGCCACGACGTTGAGGCGATAGAAGAGGTCATCGCGGAACCGGCCCGCCTCGATCTCCCGGTGCAGGTCCTTGTTGGTGGCGGCCACGATGCGGACGTCCACGCGGCGGGTCTCCTCGGACCCCACGGGCTCGTACTCCATCTCCTGGAGGACCCGCAGGAGCTTCACCTGCAGGCGCCGGGTCATCTCCGAGACCTCGTCGAGGAAGAGGGTGCCCCCGTGGGCCAGCTCGAACCGGCCCTTCCTGTCCCGGTGGGCGCCGGTGAAGGCCCCCTTGACGTGCCCGAAGAGTTCGCTTTCCAGGAGGGTCTCCTGGAGCGCGCCGCAGTTGACCTTGACGAAGGGGCCGGAGGCGCGCCGGCTGTTGTAGTGGATCACGTGGGCCACGAGCTCCTTGCCGGTGCCCGTCTCGCCGGTGAGGAGGATCGTGGCGCGGGACTCCGCCGCGGCGGCCGCGGCCATGAGGACCCGCTGGACCGCCTCGCTCCGCCCCACCACGTTCCCGAGCTTGTACCGGCCCCGCAGTTCATCGAGGAGGCGCTCGTCGCGCGCGAGGATCTTCTCCTTCTCGACGTTGACCAGGCGGTTGATCTTGAGCACCTGGGAGACCATCGAGGCGACGATGGCCAGGAGCCGCAGGTCCTTCTCCAGCGTGGCGGCCTCGGCGTAGGGGCGGTCCGCGCTGAGGGCGCCGATCACCTCGTCGTCCAGCTTCACCGGGACGCAGATGAAGGCCAGGGGGCGGTCCGCGTCGCGCCGCCGGGCGGTCGTGCGGTCGAGGAAGCGGGGGTCCTTGCGGGTGTCGGGGATCACCTCGGGGCGGCCGGTCTCGACCACGTGGCCGGTGACCCCCTCGCCCACGGCGTAGTCGCCCTTGGCCCGCTGGGCGGGGGAGAGGCCGTGCGCGGCGGCGATCCGGAGGCGGTTGACGGAGCGGTCGAGGAGCGAGAGGGTCCCGCGCTGCATGCCCAGCTCCTCGTCGAGGATCGCGAGGGCCCGCTCGAAGTAGGACTCGGGCTCCAGGGCGCTCTCCAGGGCCTCCCCCGGGCGCCCCAGGAGCGCCAGGTCGCGGCCCTCGCGGGACGGCTCGGCCATGAGGATCCGGTCCCCGTCGATCGTGAGCTGGCGGGGGATGCCGATGTCCTCGCAGCGGCGGCTGGCCGCCTTGCGCACCGTGATGGAGGTCTGGCCCTGGGCCACGTCGAGGTCCAGGACCACCTGGGTGACGTGGCGCACCTTCGCCAGGAACGCCTCGGTGTGGGCCTCCCGTTCGAGGAGCCAGTACGCCACCGTGTCGAGGT
>CAYNDR010000047.1:0-12435 GCA_964395295.1 uncultured Planctomycetales bacterium | reverse complement strand
AGAGCCGCGGGCAGACGTGGCTGAAGAACCGCAGGACGGTGTCCTCGTTCCCCCAGAGCCCCAGCATCCCCGTGAGGCTGTCGAAGACGTACCCGGCGTTGGGGGTGGTCTTCCCGAACCGGGCCAGGATCTCCAGGAGCACCAGGGGATCGGCGGGATTCTTGACGTGGACGCCCTGGCAGGGCTTCCCGGCGTCGGTCCCCTGCTGGAAGAAGTCCAGGAAGAGCGCGTCGTTGTTCCCCTTGCCCGAGGAGAAGCAGTCCACGAGGGTGAAGCGGTCCCCGAAGGAGGGGCGGACGTACCGCTTCGAGATCGTCTGGGGGGAGGAGTTGAAGCTCACGTAGATGAGCGGCGTCCCTCCGGCCGCGCAGGCGGAGAGGAAGGAGGAGACGAAGAGGTCCACGGGGGCGCCGGAGTCGGCCTCCCAGATGATGTTGTCGCCGGTGACGACGCCCCCCATCAGCCGGTCGATCTCGGGGAGCCCGCTGGTGAACCGGGGCCCCGGCTTGGGCGCGCCGCCTTCGGTCATGGACTACACTTCTACACTTTGGGCCGAGGCCAGATCAATAGGGAACTGGCGGGCGTTCAGGGGCGTTCCGGCATCGGTGAGGCATGAGGATTCCAAGCGCAGTTCCCGATGGAAATCATGCCCTGGGGCCAGCGGGGCCTTCCGGGGGAGTCGGCAAGCATCATGCCCCCCTCGACCTAGGGCCCGATCGTTCCCGGCCGCGCTCCCGGCCGGAAGGGCCTACGACTATCCTACGTAAGATCGTAAAATAGTCTTGACTATTATACGAAGGTATAGAAAATAGTCGTGCCATGAAAACGCGCCCTCGGCTTTATGACGACGTCCTGGCGCGGCATCTGGCCCGACATCGGCAGATGGCCCTGGTTACAGGACCCCGGCAGGTGGGAAAGACCACGACGTGCCGTGGGAGAGGGAATTCATATGTCAATTGGGACAATACGGACGATCGCCGCATCATCCTGGCCGGCCCCGGCAAGGTGGCGGGGCAGTTGGGCTTGGACCACCTGGCCGAACAGGCCCCCGTGGTTGTCTTTGACGAAATCCACAAGTACAGCCGCTGGAGGACGTTCCTGAAAGGCTTCTTCGACACGTATGGGGATCGGGTCCGCATCCTGGTCACCGGAAGTTCCCGCCTCGATGTCTATCGGCGAGGAGGAGACAGCCTGATGGGGCGCTATTTCCTTTATCGGATGCACCCCTTCAGCGTGGGCGAACTGCTCCATCCGGATTCCCCCGGCGATCTGATCCGCCCGCCCGGCCCGTGCCCGGCGTCCGACTTCGACGCCCTATGGGATCATGGCGGCTTCCCGGAGCCGTTTCTGAAGCGCGACAGGCCCTTCAGCGCTCGCTGGCGAAGTCTCCGCCGCCAGCAGATCCTGAGGGAGGACCTTCGAGACCTTACCCGGATCCAGGAGTTGGCCCACATCGAGATGCTCGCCGAACTTCTGGAGGATCGGGCGAGCGGACGGGTGGTCCTGTCCAACCTGGCCAGCGACCTGTCGGTGTCGGTGGACACCGTCCGCCGCTGGATGGAGATTCTGGTGGCGCTCCACCACGGTTTCCTGGTGCGTCCCTGGTCGAGGCACGTCGTCCGTTCCTTGCGGAAGGAGCCGAAGTGGTATCCTCGAGACTGGTCGGGCGTGTCTGATCCGGGCGCGCGGGCCGAAACCTTCGTCGCCTGTCACCTTCTCAAGGCGGTCGAGACCTGGACGGACCTGGGACTCGGGGAGTTCGGGCTCTACTACGTTCGCGACAAGGAAAAGCGGGAAGTGGATTTTCTGGTCGTTCGCGACCGCAAGCCATGGTTCCTGGCCGAGGTGAAGAAGAGCGAGGGGCGCCTGGACTCCACGTTGTCCCGCTTCCAGGGCCAGGTGGAGACGGCGCACAATTTCCAGGTAGTGCTCGATCTGCCTTACGTCGCCGCGGACTGCTTCAGAGGAAGGGGTCCCCTTGTAGTCCCCGCACGGACCTTCCTCTCCCAACTGCCCTAAGAGTCGGAAATCCCAACAACCCTCCCGGCGGCAATTACAGCCTCGATGGGGGCCATCGGAGGGGCAGGGGGCCCGTCCGTGGCCTTCGGGGCGGGAATGGGCGGGGGAGGGAGCAATTGCGGCGTGCTCCCGGGGGAACACTCACCTGTTGGGAACAGGCGCTAGAAGCTGTCGTTGACCACCTTCCACCAGAACTCCAGGTCGAGGAGCGCCCCGAAGGCCACCTTGCGGCCATCGGGGCTGAACCGGGGCCGGTCGATCCAGTCATACCCCGGCCCCTTGATCCCGTCGATCACCACGTGCCGTTTGCCGCCTTGGCATGCCTCGTAGGCGATACGCTTCCCGTCGGGGCTGAAAGTCGGAGAAAGGACGGAGTCGGCTTCCTCCCCTCTTTTATCTCCGACGACGAGGAACATCTTCTTGCCCTTCATGGCCGCATAGGCGACGGTCTTTCCGTCCGGGCGGAGGGGGCCGCGTCTCCCGCCGTTGCCCGAGCCGTCGACTCCGGTTGCGGGAACCCTCCCCCGGCGGGGCGGGGCGTACTTATTGTGGGAGGAACAGGATGACCGCCGCCACGCTGCTGATTCTGCTGGCCCAGGGAAATCCTGGGGAAGGGGGCGCCCCCGTCCTCGAGTACTTCGAGCGGCTCGCGCGGCCGGACGGCGGATATGGCTGGGAGGACGAGCCCACCTCCCACCTCGCGCCCACCTGGGCCGCGGTCGGCGCCCTCCGCCTCCTCGGGAAGGAGCCGCCCCGCCGCGAGGCCCTCGCGAAGTTCATCCGCGCGGGACACCCCGTCACCGGGCCGAACTCGGAGACGAAACCCCACGCCGCCGAGCTGAGGTCGCTCGCAGTCCAGCAGATCCAGGCTTTGAAGGGGCTGGGCGAGGACGGCTCGCCCTTCGCGGCCATCGTGAGCCGGTGGACGAAGCCTTCCGCCTACCTGGCCGCGTATGAGCGGAAGGGCTATCCGATCTTCCAGCAGGAGGCGATGGCCTTCATCGCCCGCGAGCTCCTGGGCCTGCCGCTCAAGGAGGTCTTGCGGGAGCTCGTCGAGTACCTCGACTCGCGCCGCCGCCCAGACGGCAGCTTCAACAACACCCCCGCCTCCGACGGGAGCGGCGGGAACGTGCTCAACACGTGGTGGGGGCTCCAGGCCCTCCGCGCCCTGGGCCGGCTCGAGGAGAAGAGGAACGAGACCACTGCGTGGCTCCGCTCCTGCCAGCGCCCCTCCGGCGGCTTCACCCACGCGCCCGCCCCGACGGTGGGCGCGGTCGAGGGCGTCGACTACGCGTGGGCCGCGGTCCTTGCCCTCAAGGCCCTGCGCGCGGAGCCCGCGGACCGGGCGGGCGCCGCCCGCTGGCTCCTGTCGCTCTGGAACGCCGACGGCGGGTTCGGCCACCGGCCGGGGTGGCCCTCCGACCCGGTCTGCACGCTCCAGGCCCTGGAGGCGCTCGCGGCGCTCGACGCGCTGGGGGAGCTGGCGAAGTCCCCCCGGCGCGCCTCCGAGGCGAAGCCGCTCCCCGAGGGCCTCAAGCCCTTCACGATCCAGATCCAGGCGCCGGGGCAGGGGAGCCCGGAAGAAGCGGTGAGGCTGGCCCGCGACCTGCGCATCCATCTCTGGGGCGCCAAGAACGCGGCCCCCGGCTGGATCGAGCGGGCGCAGTCCATCGCCCGCCGCCGGAAGGTCCCCGTCACCTTCTTCGTCGCGAACGAGGAGTACGGGACCTACGTGTCGCTCCCGGGGCAGGGGACCTACAGCCACCTGAGCGACCCGATCGCCCCCGCGGGCGCGGACCTCGGCCCCTCGATGGCGGGGAAGGACCCCTCGTGGGAGGAGTTCCGCGAAAAGCGCCTCGGCCCGCTCCGCCGCGCCGGCGGCCGCATGGTGTGGCAGATCTGCGACAACGAGGAGTTCTCGCGCCTCCACCTCGACGACTCCCTGGAACGCGGGGGCTACGCCGCGCTCAGCACCTTCCACATGCGCCAGAACTTCGCCGAGTTCCTGCCCTGGCTCTACCGCTACCGCCGCGTCCTCCCCTTCGTGACCCTCCAGGACGCGCACGGGATCGAGCCGTGGTGGTGGACGGACGACCTCGCGGGCCACCGCACGATCTTCCTGGCGAAGGAGCCCGCGTGGGAGGCGTGGCTCAAGGCGCTCGACGAGAACTGGGTCGTGGCCGTCCGCCACGACGAGGTCACGCGCTTCCGCACCCGGATGCTGGGCGGCGCGCCCGGCGTGCAGGACGCCGTCCGCCGCCACGAGGCCGACTGGCGCTGGTGGGGCGAGCGGCCCGAGGACATCCTCCGCCCCCTCGTCTCGATCGTCGTCGTGACGCCGGGCGACAAGTTCGAGGCCGGCCGACCGGAGAAGGGCGTGGCGGTCCGGGTCCGCACGGCGTGGGCCAACAATCCGCAGGGCGCCGCCGTGAAGCCGCTCGCGGATCTCGTCGGGCTCGCCGTGGACGGCGCGCCGGTCCCCACGCGGCGCGCCGAGCGCAAGGGGGAGAAGGGGCGGATCGAGGACGTGCACGAGATCGCGGAGATCCCCGACCTCAAGCCGGGGCGGCACGCGGCGACCGCGACCGTCCGCCGCAAGGACACGGGAGCGGAGGCGAAGGCGACGGTCGAATTCGAGGGGCCGGAGGGGAACGGGGACGAGGGGACGAGCCTCTCGCCGCCCGTCCTCCTACCCGACGGCCGGGAGTTCAAGACGTGGGAGCGGCCGCTGACGTTCACGAAGACGTACGTCGTGGACGGCTCGCACGCGCGGGCCCGCGACGACGGCCCCGGGACGGCGGAGGAACCTTTCAAGACGATCGACCGCGCCGCCCAGGCCCTCCAGCCCGGAGAGCGCGTCGTGGTGGCCGCGGGCGTCTACCGCGAATGGGTGCGTCCCCGTCGCGGCGGGACGGGGCCGGACAAGATGATCTCCTACGAGGCCGCGCCCGGAGCGGAAGTCGTCATCAAGGGGAGCCGCGTCCTCAAGGCGAAGTGGGAGCCCGTGTCGCCCAAGGTCTGGAAGGCCGCGCTCCCGGAGGCGCTCTTCGAGGGCTACAACCCGTTCAAGGAGGTCAACATCAGCGCCCAGCAGTTCGTGTGGATGGACTGGGCGCGGCCCCAGCGGGGCAAGGTCCCGTACATCCTGTCGCCCGCGCTCGTCTTCCAGGACGGCCGGCGGCTCGACCAGGCCGCAAAGCCCGAAGAACTCGATGCGCGGGACGGGAGGTTCCTCGTGGCGGAGGGCGGCACGGCGATCCACGTCCGCCCCTTCGGCGGCGCCGATCCCGCCGCCGCGGCCTTCGAAGTCGCCACCCGGCGCTGTGTCTTCGCCCCCGAGGAGATGGGCCTCGGCTACATCCGGGTGAAGGGATTCACGGTCGAACACGCCGCGGCCCCGTTCCCGATGCCGCAGGAGGGGGCGATCTCCACGTGGCGCGGCCACCACTGGATCATCGAGGACAACGCCGTCCGCTGGGCCAACGGCGCGGGCATCGACTGCGGCAACCAGCTCTGGGTCCTGCCCCAGCCGCCCCTGATCGGCCGCCACGTCGTGCGGCGCAACACGGTGACGGACTGCGGCGTCTGCGGCATCGCCGGCCTCCACGCGATCGAGTGCCTGATCGAGGACAACGTCCTCCTCCGGAACGCCTGGCACGACGCGGAGCGCTACTACGAGACGGCCGCGATCAAGACCCACCTGAACGAGCACACCCTGATCCGCCGGAACTTCATCGCCGACACGCTCCACGGCCCGGGGATCTGGATGGACTTCGCGAACGTCAACTCGCGGTGCACGCGCAACGTCATCCTGCGCACCTCGACGATCCACGGGGGGATCTTCGTCGAGGCCTCGTCGCGGCTGAACCTCGTGGACCAGAACGTGATCTGGGACACGAAGGGGAACGGGATCTACGAGCACGACGGCCGCGGGCAGGCCTTCGCCCACAACCTGATCGGGAAGAGCACGAAGGCGGGGATCGTGAGCAAGGGGAAGGTGACGAACCGCCGGGTCCACGGCGAGCCGATCGTGGGCGGCGACCACCGGATCGTGAACAACATCCTCGTCGAGAACGGCCGCCCGGTCGAGACGCGCGGGCCCGCGAGCGCGATCGAGGGCAACCTCACGGAGGGGGTGACCGCCGCGATCGACGGCGAGAAGGCGGAGCTTTCATGGTCGGTCGCCGGGCCGGCCGCGGCGGGGAAGCGGCCCGAGGTCGTCACGCACGACTTCTTCGAGCGGGCGCGGGAGGGCGCGGACGCCGTGCCGGGGCCGTTCCTCCGGCTGCCGGCGGGGACGGAGCGGATCGCGCTCTGGCCCAAGCGCTGAGGTGGTATAGTTCTCCTGGGGGTCGCGCCATGAGGCGTCGAGCCGGATTCACCCTCGTCGAACTGCTCGCGGTCATCGTCATCCTCTCGATCCTGATCGCCCTGGTGGTCTCGGTCGTGACCAAGGTGTGGAAACCGGCCCGGATGAAGGCAACCCAGGCGTTCATGATGACTCTCAGCACGGCCTGTGTGAGGTACCAGATCGCGTGGGGCGACTACCCGCCCACGGACCTCCAGGCGATCGGGGGCACGGGGCACAACGGCTTGAACACGGGGATCGAGACGCTGGTGGCGTGCCTCTCGTCGACGCGAGGGGGAGGGGTCAAGCACACGGAAGAGGAGAACCTGGCGAATATCGACGGCGACTCGGCGGCCTCGAACCTCACGGGCTGGTACTTCGGCGACAATCAGCTCCGGGAGTACGTGGATGCCTGGGGGCGGCCCCTCGTCTATTTCCACAGCAAGGACTACGCCGCGGCCAATCCGAGGATCGTGAAGTACAAACTGTCGAAGGACGCCGAGCCCGTGGAGGTCCGGCCCAAGGTGAATCCCGCGACGGGCGCCTTCTATGGGCCCACGTCGTTCCAGATCCTGAGTGTTGGGGAGGACGGCAAGTACGGGACGGAGGACGACCTCGTCGTCGGCCGGTAGGGCGGATCGAGAGGGAGCGATATGGTCAAGTGCATCTTCCTGGTTCTTGGCGTGACGGCGCTGGCCCCGGATGACCCGTCTCAGGAGGTCGTCCTCGCCCGGGGCGGGAAGGCGGAGGGGGCGATCGTCCTCCCGGAGAATCCGACGCCCGCCGAGAAGTACGCCGCGCGGGAACTCGCGGATTACCTCAAGAAGATCACCGGCGCCGAGTTCGCCGTGGAGGCCGCCGGCGGCGCGCGGGCGGCCGTGCGGCTCCAGCACGATCCCGCTCTCGCGGGCGAGGAGTGCCGGCTCAAGGGCGACGCCGCCGCGAAAGCGCTCGTCATCTCGGGCGGCCGTCCCCGCGGCGTCCTCTACGGCGTCTACGCGCTCCTCGAGGACCACCTCGGGTGCCGGTGGTACACGCGCGACGCGGAGCGGGTCCCCCGCCGCGAGGCCCTGGCCGTGCCGGCCGCGCTCGACGTCCGCGTGAAGCCGCGCCTCGAGTACCGCGAGCCGTTCTGGACCGAGGGATTCGACGGGCCGTGGGCCGCCCGCAACCGGATGAACTCCGCGAACGCCCGGCTCGGGGACGAGCACGGCGGGAAGATCATCTACGGCACCTTCGTCCACACCTTCGAGTCGATCCTCAGCTCCGCGAAGCACTTCGCCGCGCATCCCGAGTACTTCTCCCTGGTGAAGGGCAAGCGCATCGCCCAGCACACCCAGCTCTGCCTCACCCATCCGGAGGTCCTCGATGCCGCCATCAAGACCGTCCGGGAGTGGATCCAGAAGAATCCCAAGGCCGTGATCTTCTCCGTTTCGCAGAACGACTGGTACAACCCCTGCGAATGCCCGCCCTGCAAGGCGATCGACAACGCCGAGGGGAGCCACGCCGGGACGATCCTCACGTTCGTCAACAGGATCGGGGAGGCGATCGAGAAGGACCACCCGAACGTGGCGATCGACACGCTGGCCTACCAGTACACACGGAAGCCGCCGAAGTCGATCAAGCCGCGCCCGAACGTCATCGTGAGGCTATGTTCGATCGAATGCTGTTTCTCGCATCCCCTGGACGGCTGCCCCGAGAAGTCGAACACTTCGTTCATGGAGGACATCCGCGGCTGGAACAAGCTGACGAAGCGCCTCTACGTCTGGGACTACACGACCAACTTCAGCCACTACCTCCTGCCGTTCCCGAACCTGGACGTGCTGGACAAGAACGTCCGGACGTTCGCCGACAACGGCGTCGTGGGGATCTTCGAGCAGGGCAACTACTCGGGCGGCGGCCGCGGCGAGCTGGGCGAGCTCCGCGCGTGGGTGCTGGCGAAGCTCCTCTGGGACCCGTCGCGCGACGGGAATGCCCTCATCAAGGAGTTCGTCGAGGGGACCTGCGGCCCGGCGGCCGCGAAGGTCCAGGCGTTCCTGGACCTCCAGCGCGAGGCGATCCGCCGGAGCGGGGAGCACGTGCGCATCTTCGACAACGTGACGCGGGGATACCTGGACGTGGAGACGCTCAGGAAGGCCGACGCGCTCCTCGAGGTGGCGGAGAAGCTCGCGGCGGGGGCGAACGACGCGGCGCTCCTGGCGCGCGTCCAGAGGTACCGCGTCCCGGTCTGGTACGCGCGGATCTGGCAGGGGCGGGAGCCGGTGGAGGTGATCAAGCCCGCGGCGGCGCGGCTCCTGGAGGCGGCCAAGGCGCAGAAGATCACGAACTTCCGCGAGTCGGGCGGGCTGGAGAGGGACCTCAAGCGGCTGGAGCTCGCGGCGGCGCGGAGGCCGCGGACGCCGGCGCCAGGGGCGATCGAGGGGGAGGACTCGGCGTTCGGCCTCTTCAAGGAGGGGGAGCTTTCGGCCCTGGTGGCGGACGAGAAGGCGGAGGACGGCGTGGCCGCGCGGCAACCCGGCCGGACGACGGAGTGGAGCGTGTCGTGGACGATCCCGGTGCCGAAGGATGCGAAGCCCGGCCTCTACAAGCTGAGGGCGCGGATCCGGATCGACCGGGCGGGCGACGCGGGGCCGGCCTTCCACGTGGGGGTCTACGACAAGGAGGCGAAGAAGGGCCTCGGCGAGGTCCGCGTCCAGGCCAAGGACGCGCCGGACGGGGAGTACCGCTGGTACGACGTCTGCGAGCTGGAGCTCAAGCCCGGCCGCTACGCCTACGTGGCGCCGGACAACAACGAGGCGGCCGTGAAGGCGATCTGGACGGACCGCTTCGAGCTGGCGCCCAAATGATCCCCTAGTTCCTTGACTTCGTGTCTCCGGTGGGGTATTAAACAGTCAATCCAGGCAACTGGAGGTGGATAGCCCGTGCAGGGCTAGCGTGAAAGGGGCCTCTTCGGAGGCCCTTTTCATTTGGGGAAGAGAATCCTTCCGTAGCCTTCCAGATCTCCTTTCCATAGCTCTCTGTTGTACTTCGAGGCCAAAGCGGCGGTTATCTTCTCTCCAAACGATCCCACCCATGTCGAAGGAACCGGTATCGATCCATAATCCATCAAGGCTCTCTGCTTGGCGGGATACGCGAGGATGTCGGCCAGCTGAAGGCCGGCGATGTTCGCCGACTTGGGCTTGAGCTTCAACTCGCAGGACGTCAGCGCCTGCTGGTAGAAGTGCGACTTGTGGTGCATGTCGCCGTGGGTATAGATGTGGTCGTAGGCGTTTTTCAGGCAAAGGTCTTCTCTCTTCCCGCGGCTTTCGGCCATCACGTCGCCCCTTCGACTGCCGTGGTTCAAGACAAAGCAATACCTTTGGAGCAGGAAGTCCAGGGCCATGTTGTAGGGATGAAAGGTCTGCGGGTAATCCTGTTTCAATTTAAGCTTATCGATGACGACAATGGCGAATGTGAAGGTCGTCGATGCCATGAGGTCCAATAGATCCTGGTCGAACGCAGCTCTAATGGAAGAGTCGCGCAGGCGCCAGAAGGGTCCGCGGCGATTAATCAGGTCCTCACGATGAAGGATCACGGGATCATCGGGATTGTGCGGGAAGTGCGTCTGTTTCAGGCGCTCCAGGGCGGCGTGAAAGGGAACGTAGTCGGCGTCCTTGAACCAGCATCCGGCCAGCGCCAAGTATCGATGGGCCGGTTGTTGAAGGGTGTCGTCGTCGTGGAACACGTGATCACCGGACTCGTCGATATAGAGCCTGTACCGTTCAGTCGCGCCCGCCGATGTCACGCCGCCGTCCCTCTTTCGCCTCAATCTTCACGAAATCCATCCTGTGCGATTCTTGGGCGTCGCGCTTCAAGGGAGCCGAGAGCCGGCTAAGCCATCGATCACTGCGGATCGGGCCCGGGGGCTACCTCCCGTACCCCTTCTTCGGCTTCCCGTCCTCGCCCAGCTTGTCGCAGACCCAGAGGAGGCCGTTGGCCAGGAGCTGGGGGTACTCCGGCAGGCTGATCGTCTTCATGTCGTGCCCGAGCGTGGTCCCGAAGACCTTCCCCTTGCCGTAGGTGTTCGTCCACGCCACCGTGCTCACCTTCCCGTCGTGGGGGCTCTTGACGTTGAGGAGCGCCTTGGCGCTCGGGTACAGCTTGAGCGTCACGTAGAGCTCGTCGCCCGGCGTCTTCCACTCGTCCGGCCAGGACTTCAGGATCGGGTGGGCCTTGTCGGCCTTCTCCGCGGCGAAACTGCCGAAGGGGTCGTGGTGGCGCGTCTTCATGCCCATGCACTCGGTCCAGGCGGAGTCGATCCAGCGGAAGGAGTGCATGGTCCCGTGGATCACGACCGTGGGCTTTCCCGCCTGGGTGACCTTGGGGAGGATCTCCAGCAGGTCCGCGTCCTTGTCCTTCTCGTCCGCCCAGCAGATGTTGTAGACGATGGCGTCATAGCCCTGGCCGAACTTGGGATCGCGGAGCGCCTCGCGCTCCCACTTCACCTCGAACTTGGCGTTGATCAGCTTCTCGATGCCGGCCGGGATGACGTCGGCCTGCTTCTTGTAGTCGTGGTACCCGCCGCCGGTGTAGTAGCCCACTTTGATCGGCTTGACGGCCTGGGGCGCCGGGGCGAGGACGGCGGCCAGGGAACCGAGGAGCAAGGCGATCCGGAACATGGATGACCCTCCCTTTTATCCGACGGCATTATAGGGTTTCACGACGAAACCCGCGAGGCATCACTTCTTCGCTTCGAACCCGTGGTTCAGGCGCAGGTCCGCCTCGCCCAGGCGGCGGAGGTCGTCGAGCGCCCGGCTCACCTGCGCGAGCGCCTCCGGCGGCATCGCGTCCTCGATCCCCTCGCCGCCGACCGCGACCGGCTCGTTGCCCGCGAGGAAGAGGCGGAGCCCGGGCCCCTTCTCCACGTCGAGCCGCGTCTGGTAGAAGCAGCAGGCCAGCAGGAAAAGGTCGACCGGCGTCTCCCCATGCTGGCGGACCTTCATGCGCGGCGGGTTGCAGTAGAACTGGTTGTGGCCGAAGAAAATCTGGCCGGCGTAGCCGCGGAGGTCGAGCGCCGTCCCCTGCCGGGCCTCCCCCTTCTGGCCGTCGAAGAAGTCCACCTTTGCCCCCTGGACCGTCACCCGGCCGGGCGGATCGCCGGGCGACCCCTCGAAGAGGTACCCGTTGTCGGCCTGCTCGATGTAGAAGTCGCTCAGGACGGCGCTCTGGCTGTCCTTCACGATGAGGCCGTGGGTGCAGACCGTGCTGAGGCGCGTGAGGAATCCCGCCAGCCCGCCGCGCCGCTTGTCCTTCCCCTCCACGACCGCCGTCCCCTCGTACGAACAGCCCACGACGACCGTGGCCCGCGCGCTGTCGATGAGCCGCAGGTTCCCCTGCACGTGCGGCATCGTCACGACCGCCTTCTCCCCGAGCCCCGTGAGGTGGAGCCCCTTCTTGAACGGGTTCTTCTGGTACATGCCGAAGACGAAGACGCCGTCGTAGGTCATCCGCGAGGGCCGGTCGGTCCCGGTCTGGAGGACGTCGATCGCGTTGTCCATCTTCCCCGAGTCGTGGTTCCCGATGGCCAGGTCCTCCAGGACCACGTCCTCGGGGTCGTGAACGGCGACGATCGTCCCTCCCGCGGGGCCCCTCCAGACGAGGCGGGAGCACCACCCCGCGCCGCCCACCCGGTAGTCGCGGCCCGTGACGCGGAGCGTCTCGCGGACGGCGTAGCTCCCGGCGGGGAGGTAGGCGATCGCCCCGCGGCCGTGGGCCCGCGCGGCCTCGATCGCCTTCTGGACGGCCTCGGTGTCGTCGGCGTTGCCGTCCCCCTTGGCGCCGAAGTCGCGCTTCGCGTCGAAGACGCGGGAGGGGACGCGCTCCTTATCCTTCAGGAAGCGGGCGTTGGGGGAGGAGACGGAGCCCTTGAGCTTGCCGGGCGGGACGGTGACGACGCGGGCGTCGGTCCCCGGCGGGAGCAGTCCGGGGGCGCCGGGGGCGGCGTTCTCGGAGACGATGAGCCGCCGCCCGCGGCCCGCCCGCACCGGCGCCTGGCCCGGCGGCCCGCCCGAGAAGGAGCAGTCGAAGAG
>CAYNDR010000046.1:15110-25548 GCA_964395295.1 uncultured Planctomycetales bacterium | reverse complement strand
CACCGGTGTCTCCGTCCCCGCCGGCCGGTGCGGAGGGTGCGCCTCCGCCCCCAGGCTCGCGCCCGGGGGCGCCACCGCCCCCCCGGCCGGCACGCGCAGGGCCCGCGCCACCTCCCCGATCGCCCCGTCCGGCACGGACAGGAGCGTCAGCCCCGCCGACCCCGCGACCTCCGTCCCCGCCCGTCCCGCCCCGATGAACGCCGCCGCCTCCTCCGCCCGCGCGCGCGTCCGGCAGACCACCGGACCGATCGCGTACCCCGCCTCCCGCGCCAGCCTCCCCAGCGCCCTCCCGGTCCTCCCGGCCCCGACGATCGCCACTTCCCTCGCCATCCCGCGCCCCGCCGCCTCCGTGGCGAAGAAAAAAGACCTCCACCCGAGCCGTGAGGACTGAACCTTTCGAACTTACCTCTTCCACTAGGGGCGCCTCTCCCCGGTTCGGAGCCCGCCGCGCCTCCCGGCAATCGCCGTGGCGGCGCGGGCCGGCCCTCCCCGCGGAATCCGGCACCCTCTCAACGATTGTAAGTTCCGTCGGAATCCTGCACGGACACGGCAGAGGTCTCACCTGAAATTATACCGGTGCCCCCCCGCCGCGCAATCCTTTTTTTTCTTGACCCGACGCAGGGTTCGACTAGGATACACCGTCTAGAGACTACGAAGGAACAGAGGAGACCCTCCATGGCCAAGAAGGTCGCGCTCGTCGTCCTTATCGTCGTGGTCGCCTTCGCCTTCTCCGGTTGCGCCCGCGGCGGCGGCGACTTCTTCTACCGCGGCTGGAAGCACTTCGAGTGGCACATCCTCGGCGCCTACAAGGACCTGGTGAACCTGCACAAGGACGTGGACCGCTACATCTTCAACCTCGACGAGCGGGACCCCGACCGGTACTAGAATCCCCAGCCCCGCCGGCCCGCGCCGGCGGGGCTTTTCATTTCTCCCGCCCCCCCAGCTCCCTCCTCAACGCCTCCCGCCTCGCGCGGCGCAGGCGCTCCGCGTCCTTCCGGGAGCCGTCCGCCGAGGCGAAAAAGCTCGAGTAGGCGAAGACCGCGAAGCCCCCCCGGCACATCCTCACCTGCCGCGCCGTCTCCTCCGCCGTCTCGTGCCGGTAGGCCCCCACCCCCGGGAGGCACGCCGCCCCCCGGAACGCCCGGCAGGCCCCGTCGACCAGCACCCCGAACTCCGACGACCCGTCCTCGTACGTCATCGGGAAGATCCAGTCCACCAGCCCCTCGGCCGCCCACTTCTCCGCGTCCTGGAAGCGCTCCCGCCGCGACTTCGCCGCCGGGAAGACCGCCGCCGACACGACCGCCCCCGGCCGCGCCTCCCGCACCGCCCGGCGGATCGCCCGGACGGCCTCCGTCACCGCCTCCCGCCGGAATCCGTCCCACGCCTCCGGCCGGCGCGACGGCGAACCCCCGAACAGCCCCAGCGTCTCCCGGTCGTAGCCCCAGTCCCCCTCGATGAAACGCACGTAGTCGAGGTGGAGGCCGTCCACCGGATACCGCGCCGCGATGTCGCGCGCCACCGCCGCCAAGTGCTCCCGCACCCGGGGCAGGCAGGGATTCAGGCAGAGGTAGTGGTCGTTCAGGCGCTGGCGTTTCCCGTCCCGCCCCACGACGACCCATTCCGGGTGGCGCCAGTAGACGTGGCTCCGGTCCTCGGGGGGCGCCTGCCCCTTCCACGCCGGCATGACGTTCATCCAGGCATGCAGTCCCAGCCCCAGGCGCCCCGCCTCCCGGCAGGCGGCCTCCAGGGGATCGAACCCCGGGTCCGCCCCGCCCAGCCGCTCCGCCCAGGGCTCCAGCCTCGAACGGTAGTAGGCGTCCGCCTGGCCGCGGACCTGGAAGAGGACCGTGTTGAACCCGAGCGAGGCGCAGTTGGCCAGCACCGTCCGCACGTCCCCTTCGCTCCGGTAGTCGTACCGCGTGACCCAGACCGCCCGGACGCCGTTCGCGGGAATCCCGGCGGGGGGATCCGCCGCGGCGGGCAGGGACAGAACGGCCACGAGCGGGAATAATCTCATCGCGCACCCCTCCGATGAGATCTATCGGCCGGATCGGCGCCCGGCCGGAGCCCCTTCCCTCCGCGCCCTCCCTCCCCTCGGCGCCCCCGACAGATTCTTCTCTGTACTACTAACGATAGACTTCTTGTCTTCGCGAGAAGATTTCCCGCAAGGCGGCCCATCTCCGGTGATTCCAATGACTTGCGTGGATTCGCGTCCCCCTTCCGTGCGCGGGGGGGGCAATCGCTCAATGGCAAAATCTACAATCACTCAATGCGCGGCAACTGCCGCAACAATCCTTTTGGTTGCGGCTCGGCCGCGCTGTGGTCTCTGCGCGCTCTGCGGTTGATCCTCTGCGGCCTCCGTCCCCTCCGTGCCCTCAACGGGCCACGACCGCCAGCCACACCTCCGCCGCCCCCGCCGCGCGGAGCGCCTCCGTGCAGGCGTTCGCCGTGGCGCCGGTCGTGAGGACGTCGTCCACCAGGAGCACCACGCCCCGGACCGCGCGGGCCCGGTAGGCCCCCGCCGGGTTCCGCAGGCGCTCCTCCAGCGGCAGTTCCGCCTGGGGCCGCGTCCGCCGCGCCTTGCGGAGCGCCCCCGGACGGAACGGCAGTCCCGCGTGCCGCGCCAGCCGCCCCGCCACCAGCTCCGCCGCGTTGTAGCCCCGCGCCAGCCGCTTCCAGCGGGACATGGGCACGCACGCCACGAGGTCGAACCGCCGGGAAAGGAGCCCGGCCAGGCGCCGCCCGAACTCCTCGGCCAGGTGCCGCGCCCCGCGGAACTTGAGCCGGAGCACCGCCTCCCTCAGGCGCCCCTCGTAGCGCCCCAGCGCCACGGCGCCGGCGAAGGCGAACTCCCGCCCCCGGCACTCGGAGCACTCCGGCCCCCGCCGCTCCGCCCCGCAGCGCGGGCACGAGGGCGGACGGACCCACTCGAGCGCCGCGTCGCACCCCGCGCAGAACGCCAGGCGCCCCGGCTCGTCGATCCGCGCGGCGCACGCCGCGCACTCGCGCGGGTACAGGAGGTCCAGGATCCGCGGTTTAACTTGTCCCGAGGATACCCCCCCGCTACACTCGCGTCCACGATGGACGAGGTCGTGTGGTTCGCGGTCAAGCTCGTCATCGTCGCCTACTCCTGCATCCCCCACGAGTGCGCCCACGTGTGGGTCGCGTGGAAGCTGGGGGACCCCACCGGGAAGGCCCAGGGCCGCCTCACCCTCAACCCGCTCCCCCACATCGATCCTTTCGCAACCCTCATTCTGCCGGCCCTGACGCTCATCATGTTCCATTTTCCCATCGCCGGCCCCAAGCCCGCGCCGGTCAATCCCCTCAACTTCCGGAACCCGCGCGAAGGATCCATGTGGACGGCCCTCGCCGGCCCGGCCATGAACCTCCTCATCGCGGGCGCCGCATTCGGCCTCCTGTGGGTCCTCCACTCCGTGGCACCGGACTTCGTAAAGGCCGAGAAGGATAATGTCTCCTTCAATGCGTTCCTCTTCTTCGTCGTCATGCTCGTCAACCTCCAGCTCGCCGCGATCAACCTCATCCCCGTGCCCCCGCTCGACGGCTCACGGTTCCTCCAGTACCTCCTGGGGCCAGGCAGCGACGCCCTGATGGGCCGGATCGAACGCCTGGGATTCATCCCCGTCTTTCTCGCGTTCTTTCTCCTTGGTTCCCACGCCGCGGCCCCCTTCGTGATCGGTCTGCTCTTCGTTCTTGCCCGGATCTTCGGATCCGAATATGCTGTGGCCCTTGTGAACGCCTACAGGAGCTTATGAAGAAACGCATCCTCTCCGGCATGCGCCCCACCGGGCGCCTCCACCTCGGCCACTACTGGGGCGTGCTCCTCAACTGGGTCGCCCTCCAGGACGAGTTCGACGCCCACTTCATGGTCGCCGACTGGCACGCCCTCACCAGCGAGTGGAAGAACTCCCGCGCCATCGCCCCGAATATCCGCGACAACGTGGCCGACTGGATCGCCGCGGGCGTGGACCCCGGGCGCTCCGTCGTCTTCGTCCAGTCCGCCGTCCCCGAGCACGCCGAGCTCCACCTGATCCTCTCGTGCATCACGCCCCTGGGGTGGCTGGAGCGCGTCCCCACCTACAAGGAGGCCCAGCAGGAGCTCGCGTCGAAAGGCGTGGACAACTACGCCTTCCTCGGCTACCCCGTCCTCCAGGCCGCGGACATCCTCCTCTACAAGGCCCACGTCGTCCCCGTGGGGGAGGACCAGATCCCCCATCTCGAACTCACCCGCGAGATCGTCCGCCGCTTCCACTCGGTCTTCGGCCGGGAGGTCTTCCCCGAACCCCAGGCCCGCCTCACCCCCACCCCGCGCCTCATGGGCCTGGACAACCGGCGCATGTCCAAGAGCTACGGCAACACCATCGACCTCGGCGAGGACCTCGCCTCCGTCGAGAAGAAGGTCAAGGGGATGTTCACCGATCCCAACCGCAAGCGGCGGAGCGACCCGGGCGACCCCGGCATCTGCAACGTCTTCGCCTTCCACGGATTCCTCTCCGCCCCCGAGCGCCGCGCCGCGATCGAGAAGGACTGCCGCGCCGCCGCGATCGGCTGCGTGGAGTGCAAGGCGGAGCTCGCCGGCCGTTTGATCGAGTGGCTCCGCCCCCTCCAGGAGCGCCGCCGGGAGCTCCTGGCCGACCCCCGCCGGATCGACGAGATCCTCGCCCGCGGCAACGAAAGCGCCCGGAAGGCGGCCTCCGAGACCATGAAAGAAGTGCGGGAAGCGGTCTTCGGAAGCCGATAATATTGGCTGGAAGCCAGAGAGGGGAAGCATGCCCGAGATCGCCGAGTACAAGGTCAACATCGAGAACTACTACGGGCCTCTCGACCTCCTCCTCCACCTCGTCAAGGAGGACGAGGTCGACATCACCGGGATCGCCCTGGCGCGCGCCTGCCAGCAGTACATCGCGTTCCTCTCCGCCATGGAGCGCCTCGACATCAACCTCTCCGGGGACTTCCTGGCGCTGGCCTCCCAGCTCCTCTTGATCAAGTCCCGGACCCTGGCGCCCCCCGAGGCCGCCCCCGGCGAGGAGGGCCAGCCCGGGGAGGAGGAGGAAGAGGACGCCTCCCTCGACCTCATCCGCAAGCTCCTCGAGTACAAGCGCTTCAAGGACCGGGCCCGCGCCCTCGGCGCCATGTCCGACGAGCGCGCCTGCCGCCACGGGCGCCCCCACCTGAAGCTCGAAGGGGAGACCGAGCAGGAGCCGCTCCGGAACCTGGAGCTCTGGGACCTCGTCCTGCTCTACTCCCGCGTGGTGAAGTCCACGCGCCTCGACGTGGCGATCTCCATCCTCTACCGCGACATCCCCCTGGAGGTCTTCATCGAGAAGGTCCTCCGGGAACTCGCCGGGACGCGCCGCGCGCCGTTCTCCCGGCTCATCGCCGACCGGACCGACCGCACCGAGGTGATCGGCACGTTCCTGGCGATCCTCCAGATGGCCAAGGAACAGCGCGTCCGCGTGGACCAGGACAGCGACGCCGAGGACATCCTCGTGGAGCTGACCGAGGGGGAGGCCGGAGGGACGGCCGCCCCGGACGGGCCCGGACCTATCGCGGGATCCTGATCCCCCTCTCCTTCGCGAACGCCGCCGCCTCCGGGTAGCCCGCGTCCGCGTGCCGGACCACCCCCAGGCCCGGGTCGTTCGTGAGGACGAGCCGCAGGCGCTCCGACGCCCGCCGCGTCCCGTCCGCGCACACCACCATCCCCGCGTGGATCGACTGGCCGATCCCCACGCCGCCCCCGTGGTGCACGCTCACCCAGGTGGCCCCGCTCGAGGCGTTCAAGAGGCCGTTCAGGACCGGCCAGTCCGCCACCGCGTCCGAGCCGTCCTTCATCCCCTCGGTCTCCCGGTTCGGCGACGCCACGCTCCCGCCGTCCAGGTGGTCGCGGCCGATCACCACCGGCGCCTTGAGCCTCCCGCGCCGCACCATGCGGTTGAGGACCTCGCCGAACTCCGCGCGCTCCCCGTAGCCCAGCCAGCAGATCCGCGCCGGAAGGCCCTGGAACTTCACGCGCCGCCGGGCGAGCGGGATCCACCGCCCGAGCACCGGATCGCGGGGGAATAGCTTGAGGACCGCGTCGTCCGTCGCGTAGATGTCCGCCGGGTCCCCCGAGAGCGCCGCCCAGCGGAAGGGGCCGCGCCCCTCGCAGAACATCGGCCGGATGTACGCCGGGACGAAGCCCGGGTAGTCGAAGGCGTTCCCGACCCCCGCGAGCCTCGCCTGCCCCCGCAGGTTGTTCCCGTAGTCGAAGACCACCGCCCCCATCCCCCCCAGCCTCAGCATCGCTCTGCAGTGCCCCGCCATCGACTCCATCGAGCGGCGGATGTACTCCTCCGGGTTCGAGGCCCGCAGTTCCAGCGCCTTCTCGAACGGCATCCCCGCCGGGACGTAGCCGTTCAGCGCGTCGTGCGCGCTCGTCTGGTCGGTGAGGAGGTCCGGCACCACGCCCCGCTCCGCGAGCGCCGGCAGGACCTCCGCGCAGTTCCCCACGAGCCCCACGCTCAGGGCCTCCCGCCGGTCCTTCGCGCCGAGGACGAGATCGAGCGCCTCGTCGAGCGAGCGGGCCTTGCGGTCGCAATAGCCCTGCGCGATCCGCCGGTCGATCCGCCGCTCGTCGACCTCGACGCCGAGGAAGGCGCCGCCGCCCAAGGTCGCCGCCAGCGGCTGGGCCCCGCCCATCCCGCCGAGGCCGCCGGAGACGACGAGCCTCCCCGAAAGGTCCGCCGCCCCCCAGTGCCTCCGGGCCGCCGCCATGAAGGTCTCGTAGGTCCCCTGGAGGATCCCCTGGGTCCCGATGTAGATCCACGACCCCGCCGTCATCTGGCCGAACATGGTGAGGCCCTGCGCCTCGAGCCGCCGGAAGTGGTCCCACGTGGCCCAGGCCGGCACCAGGAGCGCGTTGGCGATGAGGACCCGCGGCGCCATCGCGTGGGTGCGGAAGACCCCTGCCGGCTTCCCGGACTGCACGAGGAGCGTCTCGTCATCCCGGAGCGTCCGGAGCGCCCGGAGGATCCTCCGGAAGCTCTCCCAGTCGCGCGCCGCCTTCCAGGAGCCGCCGTAGACGACCAGGTTCTTCCAGTCCTCCGCCACCTCGGGGTCCAGGTTGTTCTGGATCATCCGGAAGGGCGCCTCCGTCTGCCAGCTCCGGCAGTGGAGCTTCCTCCCGCGCGGCGCCCGGACGGGCCTGAGAGGGATGTCGCGCATTGTCGATCAGTCCATCGGGCCGATCTCCCGCTCGACCGCCGAGAGGACCTCCCTCGGCAGCCAGATGTCGGTGACTTTTTCGAGCTCCGGCTGGAGGTAACGGTCGCGGTCGAGGTGCGGGATCTCCTTCCGCAGGCGCCGGTGGGCCGCGAGCACGCCCCGGCCGGGCCGCAACGGCCTGAGGAAGTCCAGCCCCTGGGCCGCGCAGAGCATCTCCATCCCGATCACCTTCCGGACGTTGTCGAGGATCCGCCGGCAGCGGCGGACCGCCAGCGGCGCCATCGGGACGTGGTCCTCCTTGGAGGCCCCCGTGGGGATGGAGTGGATGCCCGCGGGGCCGGCGTCCGCCCGGCACTCCGCGGCGATCGACGCCGCGGCCACCTGGACCATCATGTAGCCGGAGTTGAGCCCGCTCTCGCGGACCAGGAACGCCGGCAGATCGCTCATGTCGGGATTGGTCATCCGGTCGATCCGCCGCTCGGAGATGTTCGCCAGGGACACGAGCGACGCCCCCAGGAAGTCCGCCGCCTGCGCCAGCGGCTGGCCGTGGAAGTTCCCTCCCGGAAGGATGTCCCCGTTCTCGAACACCAACGGGTTGTCCGTGACCGAGTTCGCCTCGCAGACCAGCACGTCGCGGGCGAACGTGAACGCCTCGCGCGCCGCGCCGTGGACCTGCGGGACGCAGCGGAGCGAATAGGCGTCCTGCACCTTGCGGCAGTGCCGGTGGGATTCGAGCACCTCGCTCCGCGCGAGGAGCCTCCGGAAGTTGCGGGCCACCGCCGAGGGCCCCGGATGGGGGCGGAGCGTGTGGAACCGCGCGTCGAACGGCCGCAGGCTCCCCCAGAGCGCCTCCAGGCTCATCGCCGCCGCGACGTCCGCGAGCTTGAGCAGCCGCTCCGCGTTCGCCAGCACCCGCGCCAGGAGCGCCGCCGTGAACTGGGTCCCGTTGATGAGGGAGAGCGCCTCCTTGGCCTTGAACCGGTAGGGCTTGAGGCCCGCGGCCTTCAACGCCCGCGCCGCGGGCAAGAACCGACCCCTCACCAGGATCCAGCCGAAGCCGCACATCGCCGCCCCGAGCTGGGCCAGCGGCGCCAGGTCGCCGCTCGCGCCCACCGAACCCTGTTCCAGGATGAAGGGGCGGACGGCGCGGTTGAACATCCGGACCAGGTACCGGATGAGGCCCGGCGTGACCCCCGAGTGGCCCCGCAGGAGCGTATTGGCCCGGAGCGCGATGAGGGGACCGGTCTCGTTTATAATGGGATGAAGGCCGACCGCGACGCTGTGGGAGAGCAGGAGGTTCTTCTGTAAATCCTCGATGTGCCCCGGGTCGATGCGGGTCTCCGCCATCTTCCCGAAGCCCGTGTTGACGCCGTAGATCGTCCGCCCCTCGCGGAGCGCCCGCTCCACGATCCCGCGGGTGCGCTCGACGCGCCGGAGCGCGCGCGGGGCGGCCTTCAGGCGGATCCGCTGCGCTTCCGGGTCGTCCGCCAGCGCGCAGAGGTCCTTGAAATCCAGGCTCTCCCCGTCCAGGAGGATCGTGCGCACCGGCGGGCTCCCGGGGGGCCGCTACAGGCCGGAACTCTTGCGGAACTCGTCCGCCTCGGAGGCGGTCAGCTTGACGAAGACCTGGCGGCCCTGGGTCTCGAACTCGACCTTGCTCTCGCGGGCCAGCCACCCCACCGCCTGCTGGGCCAGGACGGCGTCCCCGCCCACGGTCTTGGCCAGGCCCCCGACCGCGACGCGCTTCTGCGCGCCGAGGACCATCCAGAGCTTCCCCGCCGCCTCGCCGATCGCATTGACATCCATAGCCGTTCCCCTTCAATGGCGGGCTATATATACTGGAAGACACGGGCCGCCTTCAAGGGAAAAGTCTGAAATCGGATGAACCCCGCGGCGGCGCGACGGGATGAGCTACGAGCTGATCGACCACACGGGGGACATGGGCGTCGCCGTCCGCGCCCCCGCCCTCGAGGGAATCTACGCCGAGGCCGCCCGCGCCCTCTTCGATATCCTCGTGGACGCCGGAGCGCCGGGCCCCGCGGAGCCCGAGGACTTCCCCGTCCCTCCGGACTCCCCCGAGGAGGGGCTCCGGGAGTTCCTGGCGGAACTCCTCTATCGCTTCTCCGCCGAGCGTACCATTTACGTGTCCTTCGCGGCGGGGAACGGGAAGGTCACGGCCGGACGCGTCCCCTTCGACCCCGCCCGCCATGCCCTCCGGACGGAGGTCAAGGCCGTCACCTGGCACGGGCTCCGGGTGACGCGGGAGGCGGACGGGTGGACGGCCCGGGTCATCTTCGACGTGTAGGAGGCGGCGCGATGACGGACGATCGGGAGAGGGCGGCCGCCCGGGCGATCCGGCTCGCGGCGGTCCTCCTGGCGGCGCTCCCCGCGGCGGGATGCTCCTGGGCGGAACAGCGCGCCCTGGACTTCGCGGACATGTTCCGGCTGGAGGGCCGCGTGGGCTACGGCCTGCGGGCCCAGGTCGGCGCGGGCGAACTCCTGCATGCCGGCGTGGGGAGCAGCAAGACCTGGGGCACGGGCGTCGTCTACGGCCGCGCCGAGTCGAACCCCTCCGTCGAGGACCACTTCCCCCTCTCCTTCGTCTGGACGGTCTTCGACTCCACCCAGGAGGCCCTCCACCGCCTCCCCGTGGGCGAGGAGGGGAAGCAACGGGGCGAGCACCGCTGCTACATCCTCTTCCCCGTGGCGACCGGCGGCGGCACGTTCGTCAAGTCGGACCTCCACGCCTTCGACGTCGAGGCGGGATTCCTGGCCCTCTTCTGGGGCCTCGAAGCGGGATTCTCCCTCGGGGAGCCCGCGGACTGGATCCTGGGCCTCTTCAAGTTCAGCGACTCGTGGGCCTTCCTCGACATCGCCGGGGACGACATCCCCGCCGGCCGGGAGCTCAAGCGGATCTGGATCCCGCGGTCCCAGAAGGAGCCGCTCCTCCAGCCGCGATGAGCGACCTCGTCCAGATCCGGCCGTATCTCTACGAAATCCCGCGGACGGGAGGGATGCGCGTCCCCGGCCGCGTCTACGCCACGCCCGAGCTCATGGAGTCGCAGAAGTCGGACGAGTCCGTCCAGCAGGTCCGCAACGTGGCCCACCTCCCCGGCATCGCGGGCTACTCGCTGGCCATGCCCGACTTCCACTGGGGCTACGGCTTCCCCATCGGCGGCGTGGCCGCGTTCGACGCGGAGGCGGGCGTGATCTCGCC
>CAYNDR010000046.1:12177-15100 GCA_964395295.1 uncultured Planctomycetales bacterium | reverse complement strand
CCCGGCGGGGTGGGGTACGACATCAACTGCGGCGTCCGGCTCGTGCGGACCTCTCTCTCCGAGGCGGACGTCCGGCCGAGGCTCCGCGACCTCGTGAAGAACATCTTCCGGGCCGTCCCCGCCGGCGTGGGGAGCGAGGGCGCGATCCCCGCCCCCAGGGGCGACGACGCCCGCGCGCTCGTGACGCAGGGCGCCCGCTGGGCCGTGGAGCGCGGCTACGGGGTCCCGGAGGACCTCGATCGCATCGAGGACGGCGGGCTCTACCCCGGGGCCGATCCCAAGGCCCCCAGCGACCGGGCCTACGCGCGCGGCATGCCGCAGGTCGGGACGCTCGGCAGCGGCAACCACTTCCTCGAGATCCAGGTCGTCGACGAGATTTACCGCAAGGACGCCGCCGACTTCTTCGGGCTCAAGGAGGGGACCGCCTGCTTCTCGATCCACTCCGGGTCCCGCGGCTTCGGCTACCAGATCTGCGACGACTTCCTCAAGACGATGGTGGAGGCCAGCCGGCGCCACGGGATCGCCCTGCCCGACCGCCAGCTCTGCTGCGCCCCCCTGGGGTCCCCCGAGGCCCGGCGGTACCTCGCCGCCATGGCCTGCGCGGCCAACTTCGCGTGGGTCAACCGCCAGGTCATGACCGCGATCGTGCGCCGCGTCCTCGCCAGGACCCTCGGCGTCTCCGAGGAATCGCTCCAGGCGCGGCTCATCTACGACGTCTGCCACAACATCGCCAAGTTCGAGGAGCACGGGGGCCGCAAGGTCTGCGTCCACCGGAAGGGCGCCACCCGCGCCTTCCCCCCCGGCCACCCGCTCCTGCCGGAGGCCTACCGCGCGCTCGGACAGCCCACGTTCATCCCCGGCGACATGGGCCGCCCGAGCTTCCTCCTCGTGGGCCGGGAGGGGTCGATGCGCGAGACCTTCGGCTCCACCTGCCACGGGGCCGGCCGGGCCCACTCCCGGACCGCCATGAAGAAGATGACCCAGGGGCGCGACCTCTTCCGCGAGATGGAGGAGCGGCGCGGCGTCATCGTCATGGCCCACGGCCGCGACTCGGTGGCCGAGGAGATGCCCGAGGCCTACAAGGACGCCTCGCTCGTCGTGGACGTCATGGAGCGGGCCGGCGTCTCCGCCAAGGTCGCGCGCCTCCGGCCGATCGGCTGCGTCAAGGGATAAGGGCGGCGGACAGGGAGAAACGGCATGCGTTCACGGGAGTGTTCAGGCGCGGGGCAAAAGATATAATGGGCATTGGCCGGAGGGCGCCGCGTTTCCGGCTTTTGCCCGATGTCTGCGGCCCGATCCAACGACGGAATACACACGGAGGAACGATGATGATGAAGCTCATGGGGTGCGCGCTGGCGCTGGCGCTGGCGTCGGGCATGCGGGGAACGGCCCAGGATGTCGTCCCGCCGGGGGCCCCGGACAAGGAGAAGGCCGTCCTGCCCAAGGCCGACGCCGGCGGGTGGATCGACCTGTTCAACGGGAAGGACTTCGCGGGCTGGTACGGAGACCCGAAGGTGTGGCGGATCAAGGAAGGATACATCTCGGGCATGGCCGAGAAGCAGGGCTACAACACGTTCCTGATCTTCAACCACCCGTTCTCGGACTTCGTCCTCGAGGCCAAGTTCATCCTCGTGGCCAAGAAGGGCAACAGCGGCATCCAGATCCGCTCGAAGGTCCACGATCCGGCCAAGTGGATCGTCGGCGGCTACCAGCCGGACATCGGCGAGGGCTGGTTCGGCAGTTTGTACGAGGAGCGCGGCCGCGGGGTTCTGGTCAAGGCCCCGAAGGAAGTCGGCCAGACCGTGAAGGGCGACGACTGGAACCAGATCGTCATCACGGCCCAGGGGCCGAAAATCAAGATGGATCTGAACGGCGCGACGACGTTCGACTACGAGGAGAAGGACGAGAAGAAGGGCGCCAAGGAGGGCATCATCGCCCTGCAGTATCACGCGCCGGGGGCCTTCGAGATCCGCTTCAAGGACATCCGCATCAAGCTGAAATAGACGGCGGCTCCCGAAGATCCAAGCTCGCCGCGTGATGACGGGCCGCGCGCCGGCGGGCGCCTGTGGGGGGTCCCCCGCGGCAAGGGATCGGCCGCCGTTTTAGGTTGCCGCCCGGCCGCGGCGTGTGGGATAATCCCCGGCGCCCATGAAGAAGTTCTTCGCCAAGGGCCTCATGGCCCTCCTTCCGCTGGTCCTCACCGCGGTCGCCCTCTACCTCGTCGTGGGATTCCTCTACAACAACGTCGGCGTCCCGATCGGGGAGGGCCTCAAGTGGGCCGCCGAGAACTGGTTCGGGCTCGTCCCCCCGAAAATCCTTCCGGACGGGACGGCCGGGCACGTGGACGAGTGGACCTGGTTCTTCACCTGGGGGGCGCCCTTCCTGGGATTCGCCCTGGCGATCCTCCTGACGCTCGTGGTGGGCTTCCTCGTGGCGACCTTCCTGGGGAACAAGCTCTACAAGTTCTTCGAGTCGATCCTGTCGAGGATGCCCGTCGTCCGCATCATCTACCCCTACGCGCGCCAGTTCACGGACTTCTTCTTCTCGGCCGACGAGAAGAGGACCCTCGACTTCAAGCACGCGGTCGCCGTCCCCTTCCCCACCGAGGGCCTCTACTCGATCGGCCTGGTGACCGGCGAGGGGATGAAGGCGCTCGACGAGGCGACCCGGAAGCACATGGTGTGCGTGTTCGTGCCCACGTCCCCCACGCCCTTCACGGGCTACGTGGTCTACGTGCCCCGCGAGCAGGTGATCCCCCTGCCGATCACGATCGAGGAGGCCATGCGGATCATCATCTCGGCGGGCGTGATCCACCCCGACCACCAGAAGGTCTCCCCCGCGCCCCCCTCCCCCCCCCCCCGCCCCCCCCCCCCCCCACCCCCCCCCCCACCCCCCCCGCCCTCCCGTTCCCCCCCAGCCCCCG
>CAYNDR010000046.1:2519-12167 GCA_964395295.1 uncultured Planctomycetales bacterium | reverse complement strand
CCTTGCCGGAGGAACTCGCCCGCGCCCTCCCCAAGCCCCCCGAGGAAGGATTGAGTCATTAAGCGATCGGGTCATTGAGCCATTTCAGAGGATCCCCCAGACCCCGGGGGAGATACCCAAGGCCTCCGAAGGATCTGCGGCGACTCCCCCCCGGGGGGGCTTGGGGGGGCCCCTCAATCGCTCAATGACTCAATCTTCTTCCGCCCTCGGGCCCCGCCGCATGAGGTCCCTCAGCGCGTCCCTCGGCGGCTTCCCCTCGTGCAGGATGGCGTGCACCTCCCGGGTGATCGGCATGTCCACCCCGTGCCTCCTCGCCAGCCCCACCACCGCCCGGACGGTCCACACTCCCTCCGCCACCGAGTCCATCGAGCCGAGGATCTCCTCGAGCTTCTTCCCCTGCCCCACCGCGCGCCCCACCGAGAGGTTCCGGCCCGCGGGGAAGGTGGCCGTGGTGATGAGGTCGCCGATCCCGGAGAGTCCGAAGAAGGTCTGCCGCCGCGCCCCCATCCGGACCCCCAGGCGCGCCATCTCCACGATCCCCCGCGACAGGAGCGCCGCCTTCGCGTTGTGCCCGAGCCCCAGGCCGTCGCAGAGGCCGCCCGCCAGCGCGATCACGTTCTTGCGCGCCCCCCCCAGCTCCAGCCCGAGGGCGTCCCGGCCCGTGTAGACCCTCAGCGTGTCCCCGCTGAAGAGGCGCTGGACCTCCTTCGTCGCCGCCGGGCTCCCCGCGGCCACGACCGAGGCGGGCAGGCCCCGCGCCAGCTCCGGCGCGTGGCTGGGCCCCGAAAGGACCACGAGCCGCACGCGCCCCAGCACCTCCCGGAGGACCTCCGTGGGCCGCCGGCCGGTGGACTCCTCCAGCCCCTTGGCCACGCAGACCGTGAGCGCCTTCCGGGAGAGGTGCGGCTTGATCTCCGTGAACGTCGCGCGGAGGAACTGCGCGGGCACCGCCGCCACGTAAAGGTCCGCCCCCGGCGGCGGCCCCGAGACGATCTCCACCCCTTCCGGGATCGGGACCCCCGGAAGGAACTTGAAGTTCTCCCGGCGGGCGCCCATCTCCCTCGCGTATTCCGGGAACTTGCTCCAGAGGGCGGCCGGGCGGCCGGACCGGTGGAGGACCAGCGCCAGCGCCGTCCCCCACGCCCCGTCCCCGAGGATGACGATCCGCTTCATGGCTCCTTCCGCCCGAATCTCGCCTCGGCCCCCCTCATCAGCCTCCGGAGGTTCTCCCGGTGGCGCCAGACCACCAGCAGGGCCGACGCGGCGAGGAAGACCGTGATGACCCACGTGGCCCCCCACCGCCCCCGGAAGCGGACCTCCGTGAAGTGGTGCGCCACGGGCATCGCCGCGGCCGCGACGATCGACGCCAGGGAGACGTACCGGAACGGCGCGAAAACCAGGACCCACACCCCCAGCCCGATCAGGGCCGCCATCCAGTTCAGCGCGAAAAGGATGCCCGCCAGGGTGGCCACGCCCTTCCCCCCCTTGAAGTCCAGGAAGACGGGCCACATGTGGCCCACCGCCGCGCATAGCCCGCAGAAGACCGCGAGCGTCACCTTGAGGTGGGGTCAGGTGGGACAGGGCCACTTCGCGGCGATCCACGGGGCCATCCAGAAGACCGGCGCGAAGCCCTTCAGGAAGTCCAGCGCGAAGACCGGGACGAACCAGCCGGTCCCGAGAACCCGCGCCGCGTTCGTCGCCCCGATGTTGCCGGACCCCATCGTCCGGACGTCCTTCCCGGTCCTCAGCCGCACGGCCAGGTAGCCGAAGGGGACCGCCCCCGCGAGGTACGACAGGATGCCCGCCGCGGCATAGGTCAGCTCGTGGGGCATCCGGCCTCCCCTTCCCCCCGCCGCGCCCGGAGCTGTCCGCACGCCGCGGAGACCTCGTCCCCCTTGCGCCTCCGCACCATCACGGGGACGCCGCACCTCCCCAGCGCCTCCACGAAGCGGTCCACGCGCTGGGGCGAGGGCGTCCGGCAGGGGAGCCCCTCGACGGGATTATAAGGGATCACGTTCACCTTCACCTTGGCGCCGCGGAGCTTCTTCCCCAGCTCCAGGGCGTGCTTCCGGTCGTCGTTGACGCCCTCCAGCAGGACGTACTCGAACGTCACGTTCTTCCCCGTGGCCCGCTTGTATCCGAGGCCCGCCTTGACGAGATCCGCCACCCGCACGCCCTTCAGGGACGGCACGACCTCCCCGCGGATCGAATCGTCCGGGGCGTGGAGCGAGATCGCCAGGTTGGGCGTGACCCGCCGCTCCACCAGCGCCGCCAGCGGCCCGAGGATCCCCACGGTCGACAGGGTGATCCGGTTGTACCCGATCCCCATCCCCCAGGAGGCCTTCATGATCTTGAGCGCCTTGACGACGTTCTCGAAGTTGAGCAGGGGCTCCCCGATCCCCATGACCACGACGCTCGTGATCCGCCCCTCCGGCCCCAGCTCGCGCCGGGCGTGCAGGACCTGCTCCACGATCTCCCCCGGCGCCAGGCCGCGCTTGAGGCCCCCGATCCCGCTGGCGCAGAAGACGCACCCGACCGGACATCCCACCTGCGTCGAGACGCACACCGTCCGGCGGTCGTCCTCGGGGATGAGCACCGTCTCGACGGCGTCGCCGTCCTCGAGCCCCACGAGGAGCTTCGTCGTCCCGTCCGCCGCGGTGCGGCGCTCCCGGACCTCCGTGCGGAAGAGGGAGAACTCCTTCGAGAGCGCCGCGCGGAGCTCCAGGGACTGGTCGGTCATCGCGTCGAAGGAGACGGCCCCGCGGCGGTGGAGCCAGAGGAGGATGGGCCGCGCGCGCCACTTCTCCACGCCCCGCGCCGCGAGCGCCTCCTCGAACTCCTGGAGGGCGAGGTCGCTCAGGGCCTGCATCCCCGGATTATACGCCGGGAGGCCCCTGTCCCTTCAAGCTTCCGGCTTCCCCTACAGGCACTGCATGCAGGGGATCTTCCCGCCCCGGGCCGCCTCGCGCTTCGAGTAGAACTTGAGCTTCCGGTCCTCCGGGATGAGCTGGGCGAAGGGGCAGGAGGGGGAGTGGAAGTGCGCGGCCTGGTCGGCCGTGACGTACGAGGGCTCCTTGTTCGTGACGCGGTTGACGATCTCCTGCGTCTCCTCGATCCCGAGCTTCTCGTTGTAGACGAGCTCGATCACCTCGAGCTGGGCGTCCGGGTCGGAGATCTCGCTCACCAGCCGCGCGTGGCCCTCGCTGATCATCCCCGCCCTCAGCGCCTCCAGCGCCGGGATGGGCAGGTCCAGCAGGCTCCGCGCGTGGCGCAGCTTGTCCACCTCGAGCCCCATCGCCTCGGCCATGTCGGCCTCGTGGATTCCCGGGTACTTGCGCCGGATCCGGTCGAACACCTTCACGACGTCGATCGTGGAGAGGTCCTCCCGGTGCAGGTTCTCGAGATAGCTCACTTCCATCATCTGCTGGGTGTTGAGCGTGCGGACGATGGCGGGGATGTACTTGTAGCCCACCTCGCGCGCCGCCTGGAGCCGCCGCTGGCCCGCCACAAGCGTGTAGCGCCGGCTCTTGCGGTTCACGATGATCGGCACGATCACCCCGTACACCTCGATCGACTTCTTGAGGTTCTCGTGCGGCTCCTCGAGAAAATACTCGCGCGGCTGGAAGGGGTTGTCGTCGATCTTCTCGACCGGGATGTACATCAGCCGGTCTTCCTTCCTGCGGAACGTGAAGACCCGCCGGATCCCGTCCAGGAACGAGCGCCAGAAGCCGTTGCCCCCGCAGTGGCGGCAGACGTGGTGCGTTTCCCCCATCGTGAGTTCCTCCCTCCTCTCCTGTTCTTCTCCTTATATCGGCCGGGAGCGGCGGGAACTTCACCCGAAAGCGGGCCTCCGGCGGGGAACGGGCGCGGGGGACTACTTGAATCCGGGGAGCGGCGTCGCCGAGACCGCCGGCTTCTCGAAGGGCCCCTTCACGTCCAGGCTCACCAGCGCGCCCGTGATGAAGTCGAGGATCTTGCCCGCCCATTCGGTGATGATGAAGTCGATCCCGAAGAGGGGCCCCGACTTCACCTTGAGCCTGAGGTGCATGTCCCCGTCGAAGTTGATCCGCCCGCTCCCCGCCAGGCTGACCGTACTGCTCGTGAAGGCGAGGCTGGAGACCAGGAACTTGCGCTCGGCGATCTCGAAGTCCACGTTCCCGGCGTCGAACTGGTTGCGGGCCTTGAAGAGGTCCTGCGGGTTGAACGTGAAGAGGCTCACGAAGAGCGGGATGTCCCAGAGCAGCCCTTCCCGGACCTTGAGCCTCCCCTGCCCCTTGATCGTGCCGGCGTCCCCCGTGCGGCCCGCCAGGCCCGTCAGCTCCAGCGACGCCTTGCCCGCCAGCGTCTTCTCCGCGAAGCCGCTCGTGTCGAGGGCGTACTCCCGGATGTCCAGCCGGTCCACGTTGAACGAGCCCGAGAAGTCCCCCGTCTTCGTGTCGATCGAGAAGCCGGGGCACGAGACCAGGCCCCCGTAGGCCGTGGCCTTCAGGAAGGAGAAGTTGATCCGCGAGCCCTTCCCGTTGAAGCTCGAGGAGAGGTCCGTCAGCCGCTTGCCGGCCACCGTGGCCTGGGAGAAGTTGAGCGAGCCCATGAAGGTCGGCTCCGCCTCGAAGAAGCCGATCAGGGTCACGACGCCGTGGAGGTCCTCGAACCTGGGCTCCGTGTCGATCGTCCCCTTGGCGCGCCTGAGGTCCAGCTTCACCCTCTTCTCGCCGCCCTTGCGGAGCTTGAGGTCGGACTTGAAGTGGGCCGTCCCCCCCAGGCGCATCTGCTTGAGGAGGCCGCCCACGTCCTTGGGCAGGGCCTCCTTCACCGCGTCGCTCAGCGGCAGGCCCACCGCGTCGAGGCGCAGCGACATCCCCTCGTCCGTCACCGCGCCGTGGACCTCGACCGCGGCCCCCTCCACCTTCCCCTTGACGTGGTGGAGGCGGGTGCGCCCGGGCTCCAGCTCGATCTCCCCCTCGACCTCGGAGATCGGGAGCGGCACCTCGCGGTAGAGGACCGCGTTGCCCCGCGCCCAGGCCCGCGCGCGGTGGACGGCCTCCTTCCCCTTCTCCTGGCGGACGTTCCAGCGCACGTCGATCGGCCCCGAGGGGGAGAAGGTGTCCCAGACCTTCCGCGCGTCCTCCGGCAGGGCCCGCTTCAGGCGGTCGTCGAGCGGGAGCCCCCGAGCGTCGATGGTGAGGTCGATGTCGGACGCGCCGGTGATGTCCCGGATCGAGCCGGCCAGATCGACGGAGGCCCCGCCTTCGCGGGCGGCCAGCCGGCGGATCGTCACGTCCTGGTCCTCGATCGACAGCTCCCCCGAGAGGTTCCGGATCTCGTAGGGGAAGTCCTTGTAGCGGAAGGAGGCGTCCCGGAGGGTGATGTCCAGGGGGATGCGCTCGGGCCCGGGCCCCGCCTCGTGCAGGGCGCGGCCGCGCACCCGCGCCACGCCCTTCGGCTCCAGCAGGTCCCACACGCGCCGCGCGTCCGGCTGGAGCGCGGCGCGCAGTTCGGCGTCGAGCGGGACGTCGTCGATCTCGATCCGGAGCCAGAGCTCGGATTCCCGGGGATAGCCGTCGGACGCCCCGTCGATCCGGACCACCGCCCCGCCCTTGTGGCGGCCCTCCGCGTGCTTGATCCGGAATCCCCTGGCAAGGAAGTCGATCTCCCCCTTGATCCGCTCGACCGGGTAGGGGAAGTTCACGTAGACGAGCCCCATGTCGCGGGCCGCGAGCGTGGCGCGGAAATCGAGCGCTTCGCCCGGGACCTGCCCCATCGAGACGGTCAGGTCGCACAGCCCCGAGGGCCGGAACCGGTCGAAGATGCCCCGGTGCTCCTCCTGCGCCAGCGCCTCGCGCACCTCCGGCCGGACCACCCACCCCGCCGTCCGGAGCGTGCCCCTCCACGCGCCCCCGTCGAGGTCCACCTCGCCCTCCGCCCGCCAGTCCCCCAGGACGGGATTCGCGAACCTCCCCCCCACGTGCAGGCGGTAGCCCGCGAGGGGCGTGAGGGTGAGATCCCGGAGGGACGAGACCTGCGGCCGCTCGCCCGCCAGGTAGTCCGGGAAGCGCGTCTCGACGATCCCCCCGCGGCAGACGATCCGCGGCAGGTCCTCCGCGTTGGGGAAGATCTCGCGGATCGACCGCTTCGGCTCCTTCTCCTTCCGGGTGAACTCCTCGATCAGCGGTTCCGTGAGGACGATCCGGACGTTCTCCAGGGCCACCCGCCTCAGGGTCCCGCCCAGGCCGCCCCTCAGGCGGAGCTCCACCCGCGCCGCCTGGAACCACGAGGCCTTGGCGCCCTTCGTCCGGAGCGCCACGTGCTCGAGGGTCACCCGCCCGTCGAGCGACGCGCGCACCTCGCCCCACGTGAGCAGGCCGTCCGAGATGCGGGTCAGCTCCCGGGCCGTCAGGCGCGAGAGGGCCGCGCTCGAGGTGAGCAGAAGGGTGTCCGCCCCGGCCAGGATCAGGACGAACCCGGCCATCGCCCCGTAGGCCACCGCCTTGCGCATAGGCCGAGATTATACTAACCGCGCCTGCCAATGAGAATTGCGGGACCGACCTACCGGGGCTCCCCCCGGATCGCCTTCTCCAGTTCGTCCAGCCCTTCCCCCTTCAGGAGGGGATCGGCGAAGGGAGCCGCCCCCGGATGGCCGGCCCGTTCCTGGACGGCCTTGGCCAGGGCGTCGCCCACCCGGCCGGCGCGGCGGATGTCCTTGACGGCCCAGAGCGCGAACTCCCTCCCGGCCAGCCCCGGGATCTTCCCCAGATGCTCCAGCACGAGGTCCCACCCGTAGTCCTTTCCCTGGAACTTGGGCGACTCCCCCGGGCGGAGGTGATAGCCGCCGAATCCGTCGAACGTCCCGTCGTCCTTGAACTTGATGTCGCGGGCATTGCTCCGCACCGCGTCCAGGGCGGTGACGATCTCCCCGGCCGCGGCGGTGTAGAGTATGACCGCCTCCGACTTCGGAACCTTCTCCAGCAGCTTGCCGGCCTCCCTGTCCAGGTCCCTGTACCTCTGGCCCCAGCGGTCCCGGTGGGCGGAGGCCTTCTTGAACTCCTCGACCAGGCTCCTCGCCTCGCCCGCCAGGTCGTCGATCTCCTGGAGGCCCGGACCCAGCCGCCCGGCCAGGCCGTCCCCCCATGCGGCGAATTCGAACGTCCACTCCCGGGGCATGGCGGTCCCGGCCTGCTTGAGGACCTGGGCCGTCCGCGGCTTCTGGTTCTCCTCCAGCATACGGACGACCGCGCGATAGGGTCCGGGCCTGCACGCGGGATTGGCGTAGGCGACCTTCCGGTGGCGGCCCACTTCCAGGATCCTGGAGTCGCAGTCGATCGACCGGGCCTCCAGCCTCCCGTCGGGGACCCGCGCCTCGATCCTCATCAGCAGCGCCAGGTTGAGCCGCGCGCCCTCGGGAAGGCCCGCGGCCCGGCCCTCCAGGCGGAGCTCCGCCCGTCCCCCGTCCGGGACGCCCGCGCCCCTCAGCTCCAGCTCGTCCTTCTGCGGCAGGAGAGCCAGCCCCGCCGCCGCCAGGAGGATCCGCGCGTCCATGGCGTCACTCTTTCCGTGTAAATTATACCCCGTCCGGGGAGAATATTGCCGGCAGGGAGATCACGGAGAAATCAACCGCGGAGGGCACGGAATGCACGGAGGGAAGCCGCCGGGAAAACCCCGAACGCCAAGGCTCTTCTCCGTGTCTTCTCCTCTCTGCGTCCTCTGCGCTCTCTGTGGTGAGTCCTCTGTCTCCTCCGTTTCCTCTGGCACATGATCATCGAGGCCGTCCCCAACTTCAGCGAGGGCCGCCGCCGCGAGGCGTGCGAGGCGATCGCCGCCGAGGCGCGCGCCCGGGCCGTCCGCGTCCTCGACCTCCAGCTGGACGCGGACCACCACCGGTCCGTGCTCGCCTTCGCGGGCGCCCCCGAGGCGGTCGCCGAGGCCGCCTTCGCCGTCGCGCGCAAGGCGGTCGAGATCATCGACCTCAACCGGCACCAGGGCCGCCACCCGCGCATGGGGGCGATCGACGTCCTCCCCTTCGTCCCCCTCCAGGGGGCCCGCATGGAGGACGCCGTGGACCTGGCCCGCCGGGCGGGCCGCCGGATCGGGGAGGAGCTGGGACTGCCCGTCTTCCTCTACGAGGCGGCGGCCGCGCGCCCCGACCGGAGGGACCTCGCCGGCATCCGCCGCCCGCAGTTCGAGCGCCTGCGGGACCTCATCGGCAGGGACCCGGACCGCGTCCCCGACTTCGGCCCGAACCGCATCCACCCCACGGCCGGCGCCGTGGCCGTGGGCGCGCGGCCGCCCCTCATCGCCTTCAACGTGGACCTCGAGACGGAGGACGTCTCCATCGCCCGGGCGATCGCCCGGAAGATCCGCGAGCGGGACGGCGGGCTCCCCGGCGTCAAGGCGCTGGGCCTCGCCATGGCCGCGAGAAGGTGCGCCCAGGTCTCGATCAACGTGTGCGACTTCGCCCGCGCCGGCCTCCTGGAGGCGTTCCGGGCCGTGGAGGAGGAGGCCGCGCGCCTGGGGACGCGCGTCCGGTCCAGCGAGGTCGTGGGCCTGCTCCCGCGGGCGGCGCTCCCGGCGGACGCCGAACGGGTGCTCAAGCTGGCGGGATTCGATCCCGGTCAGGTCCTGGAGGACCGCCTGGGTTAGCGGCCCGTGCGGTCGCGGAGGAACCGGTCCCGGTTGGCGCGCTCGTTCCACCACTTCTGGTAGTAGGCCGGCGTGTCGTGGTCGAGGCCCGTCACCTGGCGGAGGGCCGCCTGGGCCGCCTCGGCGAGCGCCTGGGCCTCGGCCTTCCCGAATCCCCGGGTCATCGGGTCGCCCAGGTTCTCCCCCCGCGCGATCGCCTCCGCCGAAGTGTAGATGTCGATGAGCCGTCCCCCCGCCCGTTCGAGCAGGTCCCGGTTCCTCAACTGCAGGAGGAGCTCCGGCATCGCCTGGACCACGAGGCGCGCGGCCTCGGCGTTCCCGCGGTCCGCCTGCTTGAGGAACGCGTCGACCGCGCGCTCGTCCCCGATCCGCGCCAGCGAGCGGGCGGTCTCCGCGAAGACCGTGGGCTCCTTCACGCTCCCGTTCAGGAGGTCCAGGAGTTCCTTCACGGCCGCCGGGTCCCCGCAGGCCCCCAGCTCCCGGACCACCGCGCGCCGGACCGCGAGGTCCGGCTCCCGGAGGTGCAGCAGGAGCGCCGCGACGACCTCCGGGGCGTTGATCGAGGCCATCTCCCGGAGGACCGCCGACTTGAGGAGCGGCCCGGCGGCCTTGTCCTTCAGCCGCCCCTCGTACTCGTTCAGCGCCTTCTGGAGCTTCTCCCGGGGCACCGTGTAGGCGGCCCGCCGCTCCCACTCCACGGCGCCGGAGGAGAAGAAGACCGCGTGCTGGAGCCCCGCGGCCGTGACGGTCGCGCGGCCCACGCAGGCGTCCTCCCGCCGGAGGTCCAGGCCGCCTTCCCGCGCCTCGAACGCGCAGGAGAAGGCGCCCTCGAGGAACTGCTTGACGCCGCGGACCGAGTTGGGGAACGCCGGCGCCGGCCGCCACGCCGCCGCCGGGGCCCGCTCCAGGGCCTCGAGCGCCGCGCCCCTCGCCAGGCGGTCCGCATAGGCCCGGAAGAGGCCCTGGCCCTGGAAGAGCTCCGCCATCTCCACCGAGTCGCCCACCGCCACG
>CAYNDR010000046.1:0-2509 GCA_964395295.1 uncultured Planctomycetales bacterium | reverse complement strand
GCCTTCCCCTTGTCCAGGCCCTTCGCCAGCAGGGCCCAGACCGCGCCCTGCCCCTGCCACCCGGCGAGCGCGCGCCGGATCGCCGGCGGCGCCACGTAATGGCCCGACTCCCGCACGAACTTCGCGTCGGCCCCCTTCCAGACGCCGGGCTCGACGCAGAGGACCGGCACCGGGCCCGCCTTGCCCCGGGGCACCAGGGTGTCCGCGGCCACGACCCGGCCGCACCGGCCGCCGGCGAGGATCTCGCCGGCGATGAAGAAGACGTCGGCATCATGGTCGTTGCGGACCTGGACGGAGAAGAGGCTGTCCCGTTCCGCGATCGCCAGCTTCCCCCCCCCGAGCGCCGCGTGCAGGGTCGTGAAGGAGGCCTCGGGCCCGGGCTTCGGGGCGACGAGGGGATAGAGCGTCACCCCGCCGCTCGTCACGTGCGCCCCGATCCGGAGCCCGTCGAGCGCGGCCGTCACCGCATTTTCGGCGGTGGCCGCCTCCGGCCGCCGGACGAGCTGGCGGGCGGCGATCTCCTCGGCCTCGCGCCGCGACATGAGCCTCCCGCCCTTTTCCACGAGGTCATGCTCCTTGATCAGCGCCTCCTTGAACTCGGAGGGCTTGCGCCACGTGTCCACGCCCGTGAGGACCTCCCCCTGGGCCCACCGCGCCAGCCAGGCCCGGGGCACCGGGATCCCCTCGACCTTCACCAGGCCGAGGTCCTTGAGGACCTGCTCCTCCGTGAGGCCCGGGGCGGGCGCCGGCGGGACCGGCACGGGAACCGGGACGGGCCCGGCCAGCGCCTTCGCCGCCTCCTCCCGCGTCGCGGCCTTCCCGGGCCCCAGGTAGACCTTGCCCGCCTCGAAGTCCCGGAGCATCTTCTCGGGGACCCACTCTCCCTTCTCCAGGACCATCCCGTGCTTCCTCAGGATGGCGGATTCGTCGACCGGTGCCGGCGGAATCTTCTCGGGCGCCGGGGCCCGGGCGATGAACTCCTCCACCTGCCGGCGGAGCCGGGCCAGCTCCGCCTCGTGGGAGCGGTCCGGGGGCCGGAGGGAGCCCAGATAGCCCGCGCCGAAGGCCAGGGCCGTCACGGCCACCAGGACCCAGGGCACCCAGCCCGGCGTCGAGGGACGGGCCGGGGGCTCCCCGGTCCGCCCGTACAGCTCCCTCCGTTCCAGCTCGTGCTGGGCGGCCGCGCGGACGTTGGTCAGGAAGATCTGGGTGGTCTCCAGCGGCGCCGTGTCGTGGAGCGCCTGGAGCGAGCGGGTGTACCGCTCGTACTCCGTGCGGCACGGCTCGCAGGCGTGGAGGTGCTCCTCGAGGGACTGCCGCTCGACGGCGGAGAGCCCGCCGTCGTAGTAGTCGCTGAAGAGCCCGGTGGTGGTCTGGCAGACGCTCATTTCTTCTCGGTCTCGGCCTTCTTCTCCTTTTCCAGGCGCTCCTTCTCGAACTTCTCGAAGATGTCCCGCATCTCCTTGACCGTGGGCTCCTGCTTGCCGAACTCGATCGGCTTGAGGTCCCAGCTCACCTCGCGCACGGCCAGGACCTCGAGGCGCCGGTTCCCGCCGATCGTGTAGGCCACGAGGCGGTGGGTCTGGGTGTCGAAAAGGAGGAACGCCTCGGTCGCCTGCCCGTAGGCGAGGGTCCCGGCCAGGAACCGCGTGGACTTGTTGTCGATCGTCTGGGCCGCCGCGTCCCATTTGCCCGCGGCGAATCCCGCCACGACCCCCAGCAGCAGCACGAAACAGAACCAGCCGGCGGCATTCCTCATGTCTACGCTCCCATCTTCTTCCACACGTCCTTGAAGGCGAGCCTCGCCCGCGAGATGCGGGACTTGACCGTGCCCATGGGGAGGTCCAGGACCTCGGCGATCTCCTCGTAGGAGAGCCCCTGGACGTCCTTGAGGAGCAGGACCTCGCGGTCGTGCTCGTCGAGGAGGTTCAGGGCCTTGTTCACGTTCTGGCGGGCCTCGTCGTGCTCCAGGCGGACGTCGGGCACCGAGCCGGTGGTGTCCGCCTTGGCCTGGGGCATGTCGCGGGTGGTGTCCCCGCCGCCCCGCCAGTCGAGGGACTTTGCCGGGTGGCGGGCGCGGCGCTTGAACTCGTCCTTGGCGAGGTTCGAGGCGATGGTGTAGATCCAGGTGGAGAATTTCGCGGTGCTGTTGTAGTCATGGATCTTCCGGAAGACCCGCAGGAACGTCTCCTGGGCCAGGTCCTCCGCGGTCCTGAAATCCCCCGTGAACCGGAACAGGAACGAGACGATCGAGTTCTTGTAGCGGCCCACGAGGACCTCGAACCCCCCCATGAGGTCCCCGGAGGGGGCCGCCTTGAGCCGCGCCATCAGCTCGTGGTCGGGCAACGCGGCCAGCTCGTCTTTCGGTTCCATCGATGACACGACGCCGGGGCCTGAAAGGTTCCCTATCCTATCAGGGGTGCCGCAGGCAGGCAAGGGAGGGATTGAGCCATTCACCTTGGTAGACAGTAAAGGGGCGGCGACGGGGCCGCCGGGGCACCATGAGGTG
>CAYNDR010000045.1:0-26035 GCA_964395295.1 uncultured Planctomycetales bacterium | reverse complement strand
GCGGTACGGCCGCCACGCCCGCGTCCGCCACGCGACGGTCTACGGCGGCGTGGGCCAGGGACCCCAGGCCCGCGCCCTCCGGAGCGGCGTCGACGTCCTCGTGGCCACCCCGGGCCGCCTCCTCGACCTCATGGACCAGGGGATCGCGCGGCTCGACCGCGTGGAGACCCTCGTCCTCGACGAGGCGGACCGCATGCTCGACATGGGATTCATCCACGACGTGCGCCGCGTCATCTCCGCCCTGCCCCGGAAGCGCCAGACCCTCTTCTTCTCCGCGACCCTCCCGCGCGACATCCAGTCGCTCGCCCGGGACATCCTGACCGACCCCGTCCGCGTGGAGGTGGCCCCGGCGGCGACCACCGTCGACACGGTCTCCCAGTCGCTCTACCGCGTGGAGAAGCACGACAAGTTCCCGCTCCTGGCCCGTCTCCTCAAGGAGCCGGCGTTCCGGCGCACCCTCGTCTTCTCCCGCACCAAGCGCGGGGCCAACCGGCTCGCCGAGTCGCTCAACGCCTGCGGCATCACCGCCGACGCGATCCACGGCAACAAGGCCCAGGGGGCCCGGGAGCGCGCGCTCGAGAATTTCAGGCGGGGGGTCTCCCGCGTGCTCGTGGCCACCGACATCGCCGCCCGCGGCATCGACGTCGACGGCATCACCCACGTGGTGAACTACGACCTGCCCGACGTCGCGGAACACTACGTCCATCGCATCGGCCGCACGGCGCGCGCCGGCGCCGACGGCGCGGCCCTCACCTTCTGCGCGTCCGACGAGCGGGAAGAGCTCGCCGCCGTCGAGAAGCTGATCCGGAAGAGGATCCCCCTGCGGCCCCTCCCGGACGGCCTCGGCCGCGCCCCCGCCCCGGCAAGCCCCGGACCCCGGCCTCCCTGGGCGCGAACCCCCTTCCCCCCGAGGAACCCGCACGGAAGCCCCTGGGGGAGCGGCCCCGGAAGAAACCGGCCGTGGAGGCGTTCGTTCCGTTAGGCGACACCGGAACGGCCGGACGGGCGTTAAATCGGGGTAAGGATCCCGCAAGGAGCCTCCATGGCCCACTTCATCATGCAGATGCAGGACCTGCGGAAGGTCTACGGCCAGAAGGTCGCCCTCGACGACATCACCCTCTCGTACTACTACGGCGCCAAGATCGGCGTCCTCGGCGGCAACGGCGCCGGCAAGTCCACCCTCCTCCGGATCATGGCCGGCGTGGACAAGGACTTCGACGGCACGCTCTACCACCACCCCGGCGCGAAGATCGGCTTCGTGCCCCAGGAGCCCCTCCTCGATCCGGACCTCACCGTCCGCCAGGTCGTCGAACAGGGCGTGGCCGAGACGGCCGCCCTGGTGCGGGACTACGAGGCCGTCGCCGCCTCCCTCGAGACGGGGCTCGACGGCGACGCCATGCAGTCCGCCCTCGACCGGATGTCCGCCCTCCAGGAAAAGATCGAGGCCGCCGGCGCGTGGGAGCTGGACCGCCATCTCGAGATCGCCGCCGACGCCCTCGAGCTCCCCCCCTGGGACGCGAAGGTCGAGCGCCTCTCCGGCGGCGAGCGGCGCCGCGCGGCCCTCTGCCGGACGCTCCTGTCCAACCCCGACCTCCTCCTCCTCGACGAGCCCACCAACCACCTGGACGCGACCTCCGTGGCGTGGCTGGAACGGACCCTCCGCGACTACAAAGGCACCGTCATCGCCGTCACCCACGACCGCTACTTCCTGGACAACGTGGCGGGCTGGATCCTGGAACTCGACCGCGGCCGGGGCATCCCGTGGCAGGGGAACTACTCCTCGTGGCTGGAGCAGAAACAGAAACGGATCGAGCTGGAGGGGAAAAGCCGCGAGGCGCGGGAGAAGACGCTCAGCCGCGAGATCGAGTGGATCCGGATGTCCCCCCGCGCCCGCGTGGCCAAGCCCCGGGCGCGCATCGAGGCGTACGAGCGGCTGGCCGCGGAGGCCCTGGAGCTCCGCGAGGAGCAGATCGAGCTCCAGATCCCGCCCGGCCCCAAGCTCGGCTCGAAGGTCCTGGAGATCCGCGGCCTCCGCAAGGCCTACGGCGAGAACATCCTGATCGACGGCCTGGACCTCTTCCTCCCGCCCGGCGGCATCGTCGGCGTCATCGGCCCCAACGGCGCCGGCAAGACCACCCTCTTCCGGCTCATCACGGGCCAGGAGGCCCCCGACGCGGGGACCATCGAGCTCGGCCCCTCCGTGGCGCTCGCCTACGTGGACCAGAACCGCGAGACCCTCGATCCGGAGCACAGCGTCTTCGAGGAGATCACGGGAGGCGAGGAGGAGATCCCCTTCGGCCGCCGGAAGATCAACGGGCGCGCCTACGTGAGCCGCTTCAACTTCCGCAAGACCGACCAGCAGAAGAAGGTGGGCATCCTCTCCGGCGGCGAACGGAACCGCGTCCTCCTGGCCAAGGTCCTCCGGCGCGGCGGCAACCTGCTCCTCCTGGACGAGCCCACGAACGACCTCGACGTGGACACCCTCCGCGTCCTCGAGGAGGCGCTCCTGGCGTTCAACGGCTGCGCCGTCGTGGTGAGCCACGACCGCTGGTTCCTCGACCGGATCGCCACCCACATCCTGGCCTTCGAGGGCGAGGGCCGCGTGCGCTGGTTCGAGGGGAACTACCAGGCCTACGCGGAGAAGCGCCGCCAGGAGCTGGGCCACGCCGCCGACCAGCCCCGGCGGATCAAGTACAAGAAGCTGGCCCAGCCGTAAGCCCCCCCCACCCCGGGAGCTGTCCCCGAATTGCCGGAAAAGATGTATGATTTTCTCCTCCCGGTCATCCAGGTATGGCGATTAGGAGAAGGCCATGCCGCCGGGTTGCGCCGTTGCGCCGGAGAACCGACTGATGGCCGATCCCGCCGTGGCCCGCGAGCTCCTGCGCGCCCGCGAAGGCCTCTTCGCCTTCATCCTCACCCTCGTCCGCGATCTCGACGAGGCGGAGGAACTGTTCCAGGAGATCTCCCTCCGCATCCTCGAACGCGCCGGCGACTTCCAGCCCGGGTCGAACTTCGGCGCCTGGGCCCGCGAGTTCGCGCGGCGCACCCTCATGGAGACCCGCCGCTCCCGCGCCCGCCTCCTCCTGACCGACAAGGCCATCGAGGCCGTGGCCTCCGCCTGCGGCGAAATCGACGACTCGGTCATGGCCCGCAAGCAGGCCCTCAACCACTGCATGGACAAGCTCGAAGGGTCCTCGCGCCAGCTCGTCGAGATGCGGTACGGGCGGGGCCTCTCGCTGGAGGAACTGGGCCGGGAGACGGACCGCAAGCCCGGGACCGTCCAGGTCGCGCTCAGCCGCATCCGCTCCCGCCTCGCCGAGTGCGTCCGGTCCCGGCTGACCGGGGAGGCCGCGTCATGACCCTCCCCCGCGAGGAACTCGAGGCCCTCGTCCACCGCTACGCCGACGGGACCCTGACGCCCCGGGAGACGGAAACCCTCAACCGCCTCCTCGAGACCGACCGCGACGCGGCGCGCGTCTTCGCGGAGCAGTCGCTCCTCCACGCCCTGCTCCGCCAGAAATGCCGCGGACAGGCCGAGGCCTCCCCGCGCAGGGCCAGATGGACATGGCCCGCCGTCGCGGCCGCCGTCCTGGCCACGGCCGGCCTGGCCCTCCTCCTCCTCCGGCCCGGCGCCCCCGCCTCGATCGCCGATCCCTCCGGAGACGTCGCCCTGGTGCGGGACGGAAAGACCCTGCCGGTCCGGGAGAGCCAGCCCCTCCTCCCCGGCGACCGGATCCGCACGGGCGCCGACGGCCGCGTCTCGATCCGCTTCAATGGAGAGGCCACCACCCTCGACGTGCCGGCCGACTCGCGCGTGGAGCTGGATCCCGACCAGGGCCGGGGCAAGCGGATCGCCGTCGAGGCCGGGCGGCTCCGCTGTTCCGTGGCCCCCCAGCCCGCGGACAAACCCTTCACCGTCCGCACCCCCCACGCCGAAGCCACCGTCCTGGGCACGACGTTCTCCCTCAGCGTCTCCGGGGGACAGACCCGGCTCAAGGTCGGCGAAGGGCAGGTGCGGTTCGCCTCGCGGAGCGGCGGCCGGGAGCCCCTCCTCGTCGCGGCCCGCCAAGCCGCCGCCGCCGGCATGAAAGGCGCACTCCCCGCGGACGAAGGCCCCTGGAAGGAAATCCTCGCGGCCGACTTCCGGCGCGGCGACCCCCTGCCCGCCGGCCTGGAGCCCGCGTTCTGCCCGAGCGGCCGGATCGACCGCCCCGACCGCGCCTTCGCGCCCGACCCCGGAATCGCCAGGATCAAGGACGGCCTCCTGCGGCTGTCGGAGTCCCGCGCACGCCCCGAATCCATGGGCCTCGCCGCGCTCCAGTGGAAGAAGCCCCCGCCCGACCGCGTCCGCGTGGAAGTCACCCTCCCCCACCAGCCCGGCCGACAGCTCACGGTCACCCTGGACGGCACCGCCTTCACGGGATACCGGTTCAACTTCCAGCCGGGGGACCAGTACTGGAGGGGCTTCCACATGGACCGGCTCGAGGTCGGCCGCCACGCCCTCATCCAGAGGGACAGCCGCGACATCGCGGACGTCGGGAGATCGCACCTCATCGTCGTGGAAAAGGACGGGGGGACGTACCGGGCATGGGTGGACGGGGAGGAGCGGATCGAAAAGGACGCCGCCCCCCTCCCGCCCGACCCGCAGGGCGTCGCCCTCACGGTGGGCGCCACGTTCACCCCCCTGGACATCGAGGCCATCCGGATCCTGGAGCGCTGAATCCCATGAACGCACGAATGCTCAAGACGGTGGCGTGCCTGGCCCTGGCCGCCTGCGCCTCCCGCGAGGCGGCGCCGGGGAAAGCGTCGGCGAGCTTCGCCGACTTCGACCGGCGGGCCCGCGAGGGCGCGAGGCTGACCGTCGTCTTCTTCGGCGCGTCGCTCACCTGGGGCGCCAACGCCACCGAGCCCGCGCGGACCTCCTACCGCGCGGTGATGGCCGACCTCTTCGAGACGCGGTACCCCGGGGCCCATTTCCGCTTCCACGACGCCGCCATCGGCGGCACGAACTCCCAGCTCGGCGTCTTCCGCCTGGAACGCGACGTCCTTGAGCGCCGGCCCGACCTCGTCTTCCTCGACTTCACGGCCAACGACGACATCAACTCCTCCGATCCCGAGACGCTGGCCTCCTACGAGGCCATCCTCAGGAAGCTCGTGGACGGCGCGAAGGTCCCCGTCGTCCAAGTCCTCTTCCCCTTCAAGTGGAACATCAACCGCGGCGCCCTCCCCAAGATGAAGCGGCGCGACGCCCACATCGCCCTCGGCCAGGCCTACCGGACCGGCCTCGGGGACGCCGTCAAACTCATCATCGACCGCGTCGACGAGAAGAAGGCGGCCGTGAACGAGATCTGGGACACCGACGGCGTCCACCCCGGCGACCTCGGCTATCGCCTCTTCGCCGAAGCGGCCTGGAACGGCTATCTCGAGGCCGTGTCGGACGGCCGGACCTGCCAGGCGCCGCCCAAGCCGGTCCACGCGGACACCTACCTGACGGCGCGCCGCTTCCGGCCGGCCTCCCTGCCGAACCTGCCGGCCCGCTGGACCCGGGGCAAGCCCAAGCTCACCGCCTGCAACCACGACTGGCTGATGTCCCGCTGGCTCGACGACCTCGCGATCGCCTCCGGCACGGGGGCCGTCCCGCGGCTCAAGCTCAAGGTCCGCGGGACCGCCCTTTTCCTCTTCGGGGAATGCACCCCCGAGTCGGGCCGCTTCCGCGTGTGGATCGACGGCCAGGCCGTCTCGGGGAAGTCCTCGCAGGTGAAGGGGACGGACCTTTTCGAGGGGAACCGCTGGCAGACGGGCAACGGCTTCCTGTATTGCGAGATCGCCCGCGGCCTCGATCCGAACGCCCCGCACCTTGTCGAAATCGAGCCGGTCTTCTCCGGGGACAAGCCGCAGGAACTGCGGATCGAAAGCCTCTGCGTGGCGGGGGCAACCGCCGCCGTCGAGAGCGTGGACTAGGAGGAACGACCATGAACCTTCCGCACGTCTGCTGGATCGGCGTCCTCGCCGGCCTCTCCCTCCTGCCCTCCGCGCACGGGCAGGCCGCCAACGGCAAGATCGACCGCGCCGCCGTCCTCCGCGAACTCCGCGACTTCAGCCCGGCGGGGATGAGCCGGCGCCTCGGCCCCGACTATGCCCACTACAACAAGTCGTCGGAGAAGTTCCCGGAGGTCTGGATGGTGCCGGCCAAGCAGGGGCCCGGCGGGCGCGTCTGGCAGGTCGGGGGACCCTGGACCAAGAACGCCGGGGACTACAGCAGTACGCAGGGCCAAGTCCTCTTCGTGCCCGACCCCGGGGCCTTCCCCGTGGACCGCGTGACGATCATCGAGTGGGCCCACGGCTGTTTCGCCGAGGCCCCCCTGCCCCCCTGGCACGGCGGATTCCGGCCCGAGCCGGCCTCGGAGAAGTGGAAGAAGGCCGCCCCCAACGGCGACGTGGGCATGCCCCTCGCCATGGCCCGCGGCATGACGAACTGGGCCAACAACGGCCTGGCCATCTTTTCCAGCGGGCTGGTGGCCTCGGGCGGTACCGTCACGGCCCGGGGCCTGGAGCCCACGCTCCTCTTCCCGCCCCACAAGATCCCCACATCCATCTCGATCACCAACAAGAGCGAGTTCGCCCTGGTGACCCTGCACGACACCGAGAAGCGCACGGGCCAGGTGGCCGTGATCTCCATGCGGGTGAACGGGAAACAGACCGGGTTCGTCCACGAGTGGCACGACGCGCACGCCTGGTCGCTCCCCAACGTCGGGGTCTTCACCGAGATCAAGCTGCTGGGGACCGTCGACCTCCCCGACATCGAGTTCCCCACGGGCGTCTGCGCCGTGGGGAGCGACACGAACAACCGGATGAACGGCCGGGACGGCAACGCCGGCCTTCTGCGGGAGTACAACCTGGCCAAGCAGGCCGACCGCGACGTGTTCCTCAAGGGCTCCAACTCCGGCTACGGCAGTTCCCTCGGGTTCGCCGTGGTGATCGGGAAGCACGAGAACAAGGCCGCCTTCCTCGATCTCCAGCCGCTCTTCGAGAAGGCGCGCGAGATGTACTTCACCACCGAGGAGAACTACCAGAAGACCCGGGACTCCGGGCCCGATCCCAAGCAGTGGCCCTTCTCCTTCGAGACCGATCCCTCGTGGAGGCCGACCGTGGTGAAAGTCGTGGACGTGCCGAGGCCCGCCGCGGTCATCGCCAGCCTGGCCGGCGGGGCCAAGGCCCGGGCCCTCATCGCCTCGGAGGACGGGAAGGTGGGCATCTATGCCGTCGGCGGCCTGGCCACGAAGGCCCCCGCCACGCCCGACGAGATCACCCGGGTGGGCGAGGTCCAGGTGGGCCGCAATCCGACGTGCCTGGCCTACCAGAAGCATTCATGGGACACCTTCATCGCGGTCTCGCGCGGCGACCGCGAGGTCGCCTGGTTCAAGTGCGCCGGGAACGAGGCGCAGGTCATCCGGCGCCTGCGCGACGCCCGGATGACCGATCCCGTCTTCGCCGAAATGGCCGACACGCACGGCGTCGAGACGTCCCTGATCACGGTGGCCGACTTCAAGGGCCGCAAGGTCATCAACTACCGCTATAGCCAGCTGGTCTTCGCGACGCAGGGCGGCGCCCGCTTCGGCATGGGGCCGGACGGGAAGGCGGAGTTCGAATGCGGGGGCGTCCTGGAACATCCCGGCTCGCCCTTCTGCGTCAGCGCCACCAACGTGAACTGAATCCCCAAGGAGAATCCATGAAACGGAATCCCGCCCTCCCGGCGCTCGTCCTCCTGGCCGCCGCCCTCTCGCTCGGGGCCGTCGAGACGGAGCACATCAACTTCCAGGTCCTCCCGGCCCCCGGGGCGGTGGTTGTGGACGGCCAGTCCGGGGACTGGGACCTCTCGGCCGGGATCTTCGCCTGCGGCGACGTGGAGAACGCCCGCGACAAGTTCGCCGTCTGGCTCCACGCCATGCACGACGCGCAGAACCTCCGCCTCCTGGCGCGCTGGGTGGACCCCACGCCGATGAACAGCCCCGGCAGCAGCAAGGGCGACTACGGCTTCAACGGCGACTGCCTCCAGGTCCGCGTGGTCACCGCGCCGGACGCCTCCGCGAAGGAGGTCACCCACCCCGACCGGAACGCCGACGACGCCCCGCTCGCCCGCACCTCGCACCTCACCTGCTGGCGCGACCGCGACGGGCTCGACGTGATCGACGTCGCCTACGGCCGCCGCTTCAACGAGGGCGGCCTCAAGGACGCCAAGGCCAAGGGCGCCGCGCAGGCCTTCCTCAAGCACCCGGACGGCAAGGGCTACACGCAGGAGATCTCCATCCCCTGGGCCCTCCTGACCAAGCCCGACCACAAGGTCAAGCCCGGAGACCGGGTGATGATGACGTTCGAGCCCAACTTCACCGTGGGCACCGGCGGGCGGCTCACGATCAAGGACCTCTTCAAGCCCGGCGTGGCGATCGACCGCGTCTTCACGTTCCAGGGCAACGGTTGCTGGGGATTCGCGACCCTGGAAACCAAGGGTCAAGCGGCGCCGCGGCCGGTGCGGCTCTCGGACGGCCGCGAGTTCCCCGTCCGCCTGGAGAACGGCCTCCCCGTCGTGGACTGGACGGGCGTGATCCGCAGCCGCGTCCCCCAGGGATTCAAGCCCCTGAAGTTCACGCTCCCGGAGGACGGATACGTCTCGCTCAACCTCTTCCGCCCGGACGGCACGGTGGCCCGCCAGCTCCTCTCCTGTTCCTTCCTGACGAAGGGCGAGCAGGAGGTGAAGTGGGACGGCCTCTCGACAATGTCGGTCCGCCGGCCGGGCGAGGTCCTCCCGGCGGGCGACTACGCCTGGGAAGGGATCTACCACACGGGCATCGGGCTCCGCCTCCGCGGCTGGGCGGCCAACAGCGGCGGCTCCCCGTGGGGCGGGACGACGTGGGGGGCCGACCACGGCAACCCCGTCGCCTGCGCGGCGGACAACGACCGGGTCTACGCCGGCTGGAGCGGCGGCGAGGGCGACAAGCCTCTGCTCGCCTGCGACCCGCAGGGCAACGTCCAGTGGAAAAACATCCGCGGCGGCATCGCCTCGGCGGGGCCCATCGCCTCCGACGGCGCGACGGTCTACGCCTGGAACGACGTGGGCCAGTACGTCACCCGCGGGATCTACCGGCTGGACGCGAGGACCGGGCGCTACACCGAATGGTCCTCGCTCAAGAGCACCGACCTCACCATGAAGGACATCTGGGGCGACGACAAGGACGCGCCGAAACAGCCCGGCGCCCTCGCGGCGAAGGGCGGCCGCGTCTTCATCAGCTTCGGGTCCCACAACACCGTCGTCGTCGTGGATGCGAAGACGGGGCAGGTCCAGAAGAAGCTCGCGGTCCCCAAGCCGGGGGACCTCGAGGCGGCCGGCCCCGGTAAGATCTTCGCCATCTCCGAGGGCAAGGCGGTGGTGTCGGTCGACGTGGAAACCGGCGAAGTCAAGGAGGTCGCGAAGGCGCGGATCGAGGACAAGGACTGGGCCTCCGCCCTCGCGCTGGACAAGGCGGGCCGCCTCTACGTCGGCATCCGGGGCGGGAACCACCACGTCCAGGTCTTCGGCCCGGACGGCGCCCCGGTCCGCGACATCGGCCGAAAGGGGGGACGAGCCCTCCTCGGCCCGTGGACGCCGGACGGGATGCTGAACGTGAACGGCCTCGCCGTGGACGGCAAGGGCCAGCTCTGGGTCGCGGAGGACGACGGCTCCCCCCGGCGGGTGAGCGTGTGGGACGCCGAGACCGGGGCGTTCAAGGCCGAGTACTTCGGCTCCTCCTCCTACGGCGCGATCGGCGCGGCGGTCAATCCGAACGATCCCCATCTCATGGTGGGCCAGGGCTGCGAGTGGAGGATCGACCCCAAGACGGCCCGCTCGACCTGCGTCGGAGTCATCACGCGCGACGGCATGGGCGCCTCGCGCTTCGGCTTCGGCCCGGGCGGGAAGCTCTACCTGGCGGTGACGCCCGGGTTCCTCCATGACGCCAGCCCGATCCGGATCTTCGAGCGGAAGGGCGACGCGCAGTACGTCCTCCGCGCGATACTGCGCCGCATCGAGAAGGACAAGAAGCACCTCACGGAGGTCTGGTCGGACGCCAACGACGACGCGAAGGAGCAGGCCGAGGAGGTGAAGGTCTACGCGACCGACCTCGGCGGGTGGTTCCAGGGCTGGTACATGTCCATGACCCCGGACCTGACCTTCTACGGGTCCCTCTGCCAGGCGAAGGTCACGGGATGGACCGCCTGCGGCGCGCCCCAGTACGACCTCGATCAGGCGAAGCGCATCGCGGGCCCGGCGGACGTCAAGGGGCGCGGCGGGATGGGCGCCCAGCGCGGCCACGGCTCCGTGGACGGGAAGTACATGCTGTGGAACGCGCCCTACGGCGTGGACCACGGCACCGTGGACTGCACCGAGATCGCCACGGGCCGATGCCTGTGGACCTACCCGAGCAACTTCACGGGCGTCCACGGGTCGCACCGCGCCTGCGGGCCGGAGGTCGGCATGATGCGGGGGGCCTACGACATCACCGGCGCGGCGCTCTTCCCCGCCCCGGTGGGGAACGTCTGGGTGATCCCCACGAACAAGGGCGAGTGGCACCTCCTGACGGGAAAAGGCTACTACCTGACGCGCCTCTTCGAGGGCGATCCCATGAGGACGGGCTGGCCGGAGAAGCCCGTGCCGGGCGCGATCATGGACACCTGCCCGCCGGGGGCGGGCGAGGAGGCCTTCGGCGGCTCCATCACCCAGCACCCCGACGGCAAGCTCACCGTCCAGGCCGGCCACATCAGCTTCTGGAACCTGGAGGTGGTGGGGCTCGAGACCGTCCGCGCCATCCCCGGCGGGAAGATCACCCTGACCGAGGAGGACGCGAAGACGGCCCAGGGCTGGCGCGAGAGGCAGATGCAGGAAGCGTCGGGCCTCAAACAGGTGGCCGTCCGCAAGGCCACGCCCGCGTTCACCGGGGACTTCGAGAAGGACTTCAAGGGCCTGGACGTGGCGTCCTACCAGAGGATGGACGCGGCCCGGATCCGCACCGCGCTCGCGTGGGACGCCGGGAACCTCTACGCGGCCTGGGAGGTGAAGGACGACACGCCGTGGGTCAACGGGGCGGACGCCCCCGAGTTCCTCTACGCGCGCGGCGACACGGTGGACCTCCAGCTCGCCGCCAACCCCCGGGCCGAGGCCGACCGCAAGGAGGCGGTGCTGGGCGACCTGCGCCTCTCCATCGGGCCCTTCCAGGGGAAGCCCGCGGCCGTGCTCTACCGCAAGGCGGCCCAGGAGAAGAACCCGAAGACCTTCAACTCGGGCGTCGTGAAGGGCTACGTGATGGAGAGCGTGGTGGATCTCAAAGACGCGAAGATCGAAATCAAGGTGGATCCCGTGCGGCGCCAGTACACCGTGGAGGCCGCGATCCCGCTCGCGGCGCTGGGGCTCTCGCCCTCGGCCGGGCTCAAGATCCGCGGCGACTTCGGCGCCACCCACGGCAACAAGGCGGGCAACGACACGGCGCTGCGGACCTACTGGAGCAACCAGGAGACGGGTCTCGTCAGCGACGAGGTCTTCGAACTGCAGATGACGGCGAAGAACTGGGGCGTCCTGGTGTTCGGCGAATGATAAAAATGACGCGGCTCGTCCTGATCGGCCTGCTGGTCCTCTCCCGGGAGGCCCTCGCCCAGGGCACGGACAACCACGTGATCCAGGCGGTCCCCGTCCCCGGCCCCGTCAAGGTCGACGGGAAGCTCGACGACTGGGACGCATCGGGGCGCATCCCGGTCTGCTCGGACGCCGGGAAGCTGTGGGGGCGGTTCAGCGCGTGGGTGGCCATGATGTGGGACGCCGAGGCCCTCTACGTCGGCGTGGACTGGTGCGACCCCACCCCCATGGTCAACCACTACGACCCCGACCTCGACATCGACCGCCGGAAGTGCTTCCACTCGGACTCCCTCCAGCTCCACTTCCGCACCGACCGCGCCCGCAAGGTGATCGGCTGGTGGTTCGCCAAGGGCGCCCGCCCCGCGGCGATCTCGCTCGACGGCTGGTTCCCCTGGCACGACAATCCCATCAAGTATATCGACGGCCTCCGCGAGCTTGGGATCACCCAGGGCTTCCAGCCGAAGGCCGACGGCGCCGGCTACACCCAGGAACTGCGCATCCCGTGGACGGCCATCGTCAAGAGCGGGAAGGCCTATCAGGCCAACGAGAGCTTCGACTGCATGCTGGACCTCGTGTGGGGCCCCGACGCCGGCAAGGGGTGGCCGGTCAACCACATGATGGACCTCGTGAAACCGGGCGCGGTCCACACGGGCTGGTTTTGGGAGGTCCAGGAGATCTACGGGAAAGTCGTGCTCTCCCCCAAGGGGAAGCTCGATCCCGTTCCTTCCCCCGTGGGGGCCGCCCCCGCGGCGGCGAAGATCCCCGGCACCATTCCCCTCCGCCTCAAGCGTCCGGACGGGACGCGCTTCTCGCTCGCGATCCACGACGCCGCGGGCCGCCGCGTCCGCACCCTCCCGGGCGACTGTCGCGTCAAGGACTACCTCGCGGCCGGCGGGGACGTGGAAGTCCTGTGGGACGGCCTCGACGACCACGGGCGCCTCGTGGCGCCGGGGACGTACCAGGTCCGCGGGCTCTCGCGCGGCGAGCTGGACGTGGTCTACGACCTGTGCTTCTACAACCCGGGCACGCCCCCGTGGGGCACGGCCGACGGCCGCGGCGGCTGGGGGGCGGACCACTCGCCGCCCACCTGCATCGCCGCCGCGGGCGAGGACGTGGTCATCGGCTGGGCGGGGGCCGAGGGCGGCAACGGCATCATCGGCGTGGGGCCGGATGGCCGCAAGAAGTGGGGCGAGCACCAGGGCGCCCTGGCGATGACGGCCGACGACCGCTTCGTCTGGTTCCTGCTCAACGACGACTGGGCCGGGAAGCGCGGGCTCGCCCGGCTGAGCCGCAAGGAGGGCGCCTACCGTCCCTTCCTGATCGAAGGCCGCCCGGAGCTCCCCGTCCCCGTGGAAAAGATCCTCGGCGGGCCGCCGCCCGGCGCCGTCACCGCCATGGCCGTGCACGGCCGCCGCCTCGTGATGGCCTTCTCCGGGGGCGAGATGGCCGTGGTCGACGCGGAGGACGCCCGCCTCGTGAAGCGGTTCAAGGCTCCGAATCCCTCGGGCCTCGCCTTCGCGCCGGACGGCCGGCTCTTCGCGGTCCTGGACGGGACCCTCCACCGGTTCGACCTCGAGAAGGAGCGCCCCGAGCCCTTCCCCGCGCCGGGCCTCGGGCGGGGACAGGCCCTCGCCGCCGGGAAGGACGGCCGGCTCGCCGTCTTCGACGCCACGGACCGTCAGGTGAAGGTCTTCGCTCCCGACGGCGCGTTCCTCTTCGCGGCGGGCCGAAAGGGGGGCCGGCCGATCCGCGGCACGTTCGATCCGGAGGCGATGGCGAACGTCCGCTCGGTGGCGCTGGACGCCGAAGGCCGCGTCTGGGCGGTCGAGAGCTGGGAGTATCCGCGGCGCGTCTCGGTCTGGGGGCCCGACGGGAAGCTCGTCCGCGACTACGTCGGGAACACCGCCTACGCGGCGTGCGGGACGTACCTGCACGACCAGGATCCGACGCTGGCCTACGCGGGGCCGGTGGAGTTCGTCCTCGACCGGGCCGCCCGGACCCACCGCGTGTCGCAGATCCTCTGGGTCCCCGACCGGGAGAAGGGCGAGCGCTTCGACGTGCCGTCCAGCCTCCCCACGCCCCAGAGGCTCACCAGCTCCGCCTCGGGCGCGGCCCGCGAATACCTCTTCATCCACAGCTGGCACGGGGAGCACCCGTTCGTGGTCTTCATGCCGCGGGGCGGCGGCTGGCAGCCGGCGGCCGCCATCGGATCCGTCCACCACCTCTCCGGCCGCGTCGAGGGCGGCAAGGTGGCGCGCAAGCCGGACGGCGAGTTCGAGGGGCTCGATCCCCGCGACGGCTTCTACTGGAACGACGCCAACCGCGACGGCCGGGTCCAGCGCGGCGAGCTGTCCATCGTGCCCGCGAAGGACGGCCGCTCCCCGCTCCCCACGACCAACGGCTGGGGCGGGAAGATCGGGCGGGACCTGACGATCTACGCGGACGGCATCGTCCGGTTCAAGCCCGTCTCCTTCACCGACGACGGCGCCCCCTGCTACGGGCCGGAAGGATTCACGGACCTCGGGGTCAAGGACCACGGCGACCTCGTGCCCGTGGAAGGCGACCGCGTCCTCCTCGTCCTCAGCGCCACGGGCTACGGCGAGGACAGCTACCTGCGCGCGCTGGAGATGGAGACGTGGCGGGAGCTGTGGCGCTATCCCTCGTACGGCCACGGGGTCCACGGTTCGCACAAGGTCTCGATGCCCGCGCCCGGGCGCATCATCGGGGCGCTCAAGATCTGCGGCGTCGCCCAGCTCGGCGAGCCGGCGGGCACGGTCTTCTGCATCCGCGGGAACCTCGGCGAGGATTTCCTGGTGACCACGGACGGATTCTACGCCGGCGCGCTCTTCCGCGACTCGCGCCTGCCGGGCCCTTCCCTGCCGCCCCGGGAGGAGGACCTGGCGGGGAAGTCCATCATGAACCAGTCGGAGGGCAGCGAGCCCTTCAACGGCTGGTTCGGCCGGCAGTCCGACGGCAAGGTCAGAATTTGCACGGGCATCCCCGGCCAGGCGGCGCTGGCGGCCGAGGTCCGGGGGCTCGAGACCCTCCGCCGGTTCGACGGGCCGCGCGTGGAGGTCTCTACCGCGCAACTCGTCCAGGCCGATCAGGACAACGCGCGGCGCGCGGCGGAGCGCGGCGCGCGGAAGGCGGCCCGGGTGCGGCCGATGGCGGCGGCGCCGCAGGTGGACGGGGACGCGAAGGACTGGAAGGACATCCCCGCCCAGGCGATCGAGCGGCGCGGCTCGCCGGAGCGCGGCCACTTCCGCCTCGCCTACGACGAGCGGAACCTCTACGTCTTCTTCGAGGTCGAGGACGCCTCGCCGTGGCGCAACGAGGGGAGGGACTTCGCGCGGCTTTTCAAGACGGGCGACGCCGTGGACCTCCAGCTGGGGGCGGCGGAGGAGAAGGAGGTGGGGCCGTCCCACGTCCGTCTCGTCTTCGCGCCGATGGAGGCCGGCCCCGCCTGCGTCCTGATGCGCCCCGTCGAGAAGGGGGCCCCGGGGGAGAAGGCGTACACCTACCGATCGCCCGTCTGGACGCGGAAGTTCGACCGCGTGGAGAAGGTCGAGGGGGCGCGGGTGGCCGCGAAGACGGAAGGCCGCCGGGTGCGCGTGGAGGCCTCGGTGCCGCTCGACGCGCTGGGGCTCGCGCCCCGTCCGGGGCTCCGCCTGCGGGGCGACGCCGGGTTCATCTCCTCGGACGAGGGGGGGACGGCCAACGTCGCGCGCACCTACTGGTCGAATCCCGCGACGAACCTCACGAGCGACCTCCCCGCCGAGGCGTGGCTCCAGCCCGCGGCGTGGGGGGACTTCATCTTCGAGTGAGGCGCCCGATCAGCCACGGGAGCAGGTCGGCCCACCGCGTGAAGAGCCGCGCGCCGCGGGGGACCTTCACCCGCCCGCGGGCGCCGTTCTTGAAGAGGATGCGGAGGACGCCGGGGTCGTCCACGCCGATGAAGTGCCGCTCGTCGTCGTCCACGAGCGCCCGGAGGGCCCGCCGGGCCCCCGGCACGGCCCGCGCCGCCAGCGACGCCCGCCATCCGTAGGCCTCCGGGGCCATCCTCAGGTACGTCCCGATCCCGATGTGGCGCGCGCAGTACGTGCGGTCGGTCTCCCAGGGAGGGACGTCCCGGCGTAGGTGCCGGCGGATCCACCGGCTCTTGACGGCATTGGTGTCGGCGATCACGCCGTCGTAGTCGAGCGCGATCCCGGGCCTGTCCGGCGATCCGTCGCGTTGCCGTCTCATGGGTCGGGGAACGCTATACACCCCCGAGGCCTTGTAGGGGAGTCCCCGGAGGCCGGGATCCTCCTGACGGTATTGATCGGAAGACAGGCCTTTGCGGTGCCCGTTCTGCCCGGACTACCTGGAGATGAGAACGTCCTGGATGAATCGGGTCTCCTGCGCCTTATCCAGGACGAGCGTCGCCTCTCGATGCTCCTCCCGCGGCGTGTCCTCCCACAGGACCACCACGAACTTCACCACCGACCGCCGGTCCGTCCCATGGAGATGCGCCCCCACCTTGTACGTCCCCGGCAACGCCGTCTTCAGCGTGTACGTCTCCGGCCCGTACCCCTTCGTATTGTCCTCGTAATAATGGCCCCCCGCCTTCGAGTCCGCGTGCCCGTCCTTCACATGCTCCCCGTCCGGCTGGATCACGTCCAGGTCCACGTCCGATTCCGTGTCCCACGTGATGATGACCTTGATGTCAAACAATCCCGCCTCCGCCACGTTCAGGTCCGCCATCTTCCGCCTCAGCGCCCGAACCTCCTCCAGCCTCCCTGCCGCCTTCAGCCGCGCGATCTGCCCCTGGAGAGAGGCCATCAGCCGGGGGCGCAATTCACTGATGACACCGAACCGCTTCACGGTCTCGAGGACCGTCTCATCGACCTTGCCTTGATCCCCCTTCGACTCGTAGAGCGCAACGAGCGTCGCGTGCGTGGCCTGGTCCTCCGGCCTCGCCTTCCTCGCCGCCTCATACTGCCCGATCGCGTCATCGAGACGGCTGAGCTTCCGGAAGATGTCCCCCAGCATCCGGTGCGCCCCCGCGTCCCCGGGCCTCACGTCCACGATCGACGTGTAGGCGATGACCGCCTCCTTGGGCCGCCCCGCCTCCAGGAGGAGGTCTCCCATCAGACGATAGGATTCGAGAGCCTGCGGCGTCGACCGCGCCCACGCCCGGCAGACTTCGACGGCAAGGTCGTACTTCTTCTCCAACCTCAGCCCCTCGATCGACTGCCTGTTGTGGCTCTCGTCCCACGGCACCACGGCCATGCCGTACCGCGCGGCCGCCTCCGCCGCCTCTCCCGGCCGTTCCAGCTTCCGGCACAGCGCCGCCAGGAGTCCGTAGTGCCGCGGCTCGTGGGTCTCCGCGCGCCGACGGACGAGCTTGAGCGCCTCTTCCCGGTCCGCCTTGAGGACCTGCTCCAGGATGCGGCCCGATGTCCTGGCGGGATCATCGAGCTCCATGTAGACCTGGATCGCCTCCAGGGGACGCCCAGCCTCGCCCAGGATCCCCGCCCGCTTGGAGACGATCGCCGCCCGCACCGGAAGGAGCCGATCGGGAACCAGGGGCTCCGCCACGATGTACTCGCGAATTGCCTCGTCGTAGAGCTTCGCCCGGGCAAAGCTGTCGCCCAGTCCTTCGTGGATGGGCCAGAGCCCCTCGCCCCTCCGCCGGGCCTCTATCCAGGCGGCGCGGGCCGCGTCCATCTCCCCGCCGATCGCGCGCAGGTCGCCCTCACGTATCTTGGTGAGGATGAGATCCATTTCGACGGCGCTCATCTGGCTCAGGTCGCGCCGGGCGACCGGGTGGGCCGGGGCGAGGTTCAGTCCCCTCGGGGCCATGACGCAGAGGACCGTTGCGAGAGCCATCATGGCCAGGAAGACCGCCCACCAGACGACGATCCGGGACCTCATTCCTTCCATCCCATCTTGGCACGGATGCCCTGGAGGTTCGCGCGCGACTCGAGGTCGAGCCGAACCTCCTGCGGGAGCACCGCCAGGCAGCTTCCCGCGTCCGCCACGCGCCGGGCCCGGTCGCCCGCCATCACCCGGTCCACGGCCAGCCCCTGCCAGACGCCGATCCTGGCCTGCTTCCCGGATGTCTCCGTGACCTGGACGAGCGCCACGAACTTCCCGCCTCGCGCGACAGCGAAGAGCTGGCCGCGGGCTATGCCCGCTTCTGCTCCCGCGCCGAGCACGACTTCTTCCGTCCCCTCGCCGGCAGATTTGACTTCAATCTCACGATCCGCCTGGGGAAAGGCCCGGACGACGATCTGATTCGAAACGTCGTCGCCGATCCGCGGATCGACCTTCTTCAGGACGATCTTGCCGGCCGCCCACTTCCGGTCCACCCGATCGATCGCGACCTTGACCACGAAATCGCCGCCCCGGCAGATCGTGAACTCGTCGCCCTCGCCCACGCCGGCGTCCCGCCCGACCGAGATCACCACCAGCCCGATCTCGGGGGCCACCGCCGTCACCTTGCCCTCCAGCGCGCGCTTCGGCGCCGCCTCGGTCTTGACGCCCATCTGGTTGAGGTGGTTGATCCGCTCCTCCAGGAGCTTCTTCTCCCGGGCGATCTCCACGTGCTTGTTCTCCAGCTCCGCCAGGTCCTGCTGCAGCCGATCCGCCCGCTGCCGCTCGTACTGGAGACTGGACGTCGTGCCGTCTTCTTCCAGCTCGGCGATGCCCTTAGGCTTGCGTCGCGCGATCTCCTCCCGGAGATTCACGCTCAAGTCGTTGCGCCGGCCGATCGTCTCCAGATCGGCCTCCCTCTCGAAGGCCCGCTTCCACTCCTCCAGGGTGCCTCGGCGATCCCCCCGATTCAGCATGTCGAGTGCGTCCTTCCGGCGGGTCTCCAGCTCCGCGCCGGCGGGCATCCACTTGGCGTACTCGAGGATCGTGCGGAACTCACGGTCGGCTCCGGCAAGGTCCCCCCGCTCATAGGCGCGCATCCCGCGGGCCTGGGCCTGGTCGACCTCAAGAAGCACCTGCTGGTGGCGCACCAGCGCATGCTGCCGGTACAGGGCCATATCCTCGCTCGGGGGCGTGGCCTTGCCGCGACCCAGGATGAACTGGTTCTCCAGGAAGAGGGCGTTGGCGCCGGCGTGCCCGGGATCCAACCGGAGAGCCTCCCCGCTCGCGTGCTCCGCCTTCTCGAAATCGCCGGCCTGGAGGTAGCGCTCGGCCTGACGGTAATGCTCGTCCGCCGCTTCGGCACCCCCACCGCCCTTGAGGACGCTCTCGGGGATGCGCTTTTGGGCCTGCTCGATCCGGGTCCTCCACTTGTTCACCTCGTCCTCGCCGATCGAGCGGGCCCCGGACCCGGCCCGGCCGACCACGACGAGCATGTTGATCTCGGCGAGGAGCTTGCGGGCCTCCAGGTTCTCAGGCCACTCCTGGACCGCCTTCTGGCACTCGATCCTGGCCCTCTCGAAGTCGCCCTTGTTGTAATAGGCGACCGCCAGCCGGTGCTTCTCCCGGGACGGATCGACGCCGGTCTCCGGCTTGCCCACCTCGTCCCGCCGCGGCACCTGGCGTTTGAGTTTGTACTCCTTCCACATCTCCTCGCTCTCGAGGACGAGGAACGACGTGTAAGGCGTCATGATCTGGTACTTCACCCCCAGCGCCGTCACCTCATCCTTGGACCCGCCCCGCGCCAGCAGTTCCGCCGCCTTCATCTGCGCCCACAACCGCCTCACGTAGCTGTTCCCCGACTCCTTCGGCGGCAGAGTCACCGCCACCTCGCGGCGGTAATCGCCCGCCTTGACCACCAGCTTCGCCATCGATCCCCTGTATCGCCCCGCCACCGCCAGCCGCTCCCCGTAGAAGACATCCCGCAGGCCCGCCACGTCGTAGACCGCCTCGCCCCCTCCGATCCGCACGTCCCGGAGCGCCTCGCACCCCATCGTGGACGCGATCTCCTCCACCCGTCCCGCCACGTGGTCGTTCGGATTCACCCGGAAATGGGCCCCCAGGCGTTCGAGCAGTTGAACGTTCGCGTCGCTCCCAATCCCGATCGTCCTGATCCGCCGCCCCTTTACCCCCTCCAGGATCTTCGCCGGGTCCGTCTCGCCCATGGTGGGCGTCCCCTCCCCGATGTAGACGATCTCCCCCTCCGGCGCCTCCAGCAGGGCTTTCAGGACATCCGAGCCGCCGACGGGCTTCAACCTGTCGAGGAAGTCCCCCGCGGCGCGCGAATCCACCTCCCCGCTCCGCTCGATTTCAATGTTGTGCGCCAGGATCTCGAACCGGTCCCCCGCAATCGCCCGCCCCATCATCGCCTGTACCAGCCGCTTCGCGACGTCGAGCTCGGGCCCGCTCACCGACGCCGAGATGTCCATCACGAACACGTACTTCCGCGCCTGCCTTTGCGGCTCCCCTCGCGGCGTCAGGAACAGCGCGAAATACCCGTCCTCTCCGTCCATCTTGTGCGGGATGAGCCGCACCTCCTCATCCTCCGTTTCCATCCTCAGGACGAAGTCCTCCACCGGCCGGTAATTCCGCGATGAAAAAACCATCCGCGCCTCGTGCCCGTCCCGACGCTGGATGTCCATCGGGTGCGAGGGGGACTCGATCCTCTTAAGCCTCCCCGAAAATCGCGCGCGGACCTCGATCCGGACCTCGCCGGGAGGGTGCTCCCTCGTCTTCTCGCTCGCCAGCGGATAGACATAGGAGAGGCGCCCCCTGAAAAATGGCAGTGCCTGCGTGTACGCCACGATCACCCGCTTCGTGGACCTCGGCTCGATCGGGAACACCCGGCACTTGAAGATCCCCCCCGGCATCCACTCCAGGAGCGCCGGGTCCTGCATCCGCCTCACGATCGTCTCGAACACCTCCCGCGCCCGCTCCCGCTCCAGGCACGTCCCCTCCTCCATCTTCCCGTTCACCTCCAGCGCCAGCCTGGAGATCGACGCGTCCGCCGGCAGAGGAAAGTGGAACGTCCCTTCGAGGCGCCGGTCGGTGTGGTTCTCGAAGTTCTCCTCCACGGTGGTCTTGGCGATCCCGTCCAGGATCTCGACCTCGACGACATGGGACCGCAGTCCCAGTTCGCCCACCGGCCGCCCCTCTTCGTCCTTCGCCACCAGCGATCCCAGCCCCGTGGTCTGCATCATGGCGGCAACGCGATGGGGCTGGGGCGAGCAGGTCGCGGGCTTCCCGGCGACCGCCGGCCGCCGGCCCCAATTCATCACCAGGAGGATCGCGCAAAGGAGGGCGGCGGCTGCGGTCGCCGCCTTCGGAATCCACAGCATCCAGGATGGGGCCTCCATGAGCGCCGGCAGGGACCCTGCCAGCCGGGCCGGCACGGGGACCTCCGGCCACTCCACCTCCCAGGCGGCGCGGGCCTTCTCGAACTCGACGCGGCAGGCGCCGCATTCGAGGAGGTGTTCCTCCAGGCCCGCGCGGTCCCCTGTCCCGATCTCGCCGGTCAGCATCTCGTCGATCAGGAGCTCCGCCCGTTCGCACTTCATCTATCGGCTCTCCTTCATGGACTCCAGGGACTCGCAGATTCTCTTCCGCATGCGGCACAGGGTCATCTTCGCGGCCGAAAGGCCGAGCCCTACGGCGTCCGCGGCCGCGGCGATCGAGAGACCCTGGTAACGCACGAGGGTGAAGAGTTGCCTCTGCTGGGGCTCGACTTCGGAGAGGGCTTCCTTGATCCGTTCAAGGGCTTCCGACCGCTCGGCGTCGTCGTGGGCTTTGGATCCCACCGCCACGGTCTCCTCGCGTATTTCCGTGAAACGCGCCGCCCCGCGGGGCCCGCGATGTTCGTCCCTGAGGATGTTGACCGCGATCGCGTAGAGCCACGTCTTGAAGCTCCCCTCCTCGCGGAATCCACGGATGGCGCGGAAGGCCTTGAGGAAGGTGTTCTGGAAGAGGTCTTCGGCCCGCCCGCCGGGAACCCCCTGGCGAAGGATGAAGTTCCAGAGAGGCCCTCGATACCTCTCGAAGAGGACCTCGAATGCCGCGCGGGGTTCCGCGCGGGCGTGGAACGCCAGGGCCTCGTCCGACAGGTCTCTGAGCCGCATTGCTAAGCCGACTTCCTTCGACGGGGCAAGCGGCCTGGAGTCACCTCAGGGAATGAACAGCGCGGACGATCGGCGATCCCTTCGCCCCCCACCTCAGGGGAAAGGGTCCCCGGCCATGAGCTTCCCGCCCAGGCGCCCGATCAGCCACGGGAGCAGGTCGGCCCACCGCGTGAAGAGCCGCGCGCCGCGGGGGACCTTCACCCGCCCGCGGGCGCCGTTCTTGAAGAGGATGCGGAGGACGCCGGGGTCGTCCACGCCGATGAAGTGCCGCTCGTCGTCGTCCACGAGCGCCCGGATGCCGTGCCGGGCGCAGAGCGCCGTCTTGCCCTCCCCTTCGCCGCCCGCATGTCCCCCCGTGAGGTACCCCTCGATATGCCGGTCGAGCCCGTTCCTCCTCATCCACGCGCGGCACCCGCGGAGCATTGGACCCCATCGCGCTGTGAGCAGGTAGACGCGGCACCGGGCGGCCAGCGCCCGGAGTGCCCGCCGGGCCCCCGGCACGGCCCGCGCCGCCAGCGACGCCCGCCATCCGTAGGCCTCCGGGGCCATCCTCAGGTACGTCCCGATCCCGATGTGGCGCACGCAGTTCGTGCGGTCGGTCTCCCAGGGAGGGACGTCCCAGCGGAGGTGCCGGCGGATCCACCGGCTCTTGACGGAGTTGGTGTCGGCGATCACGCCGTCGTAGTCGAGCGCGATCCCGGGCTTCTCCGGCGATTCCATGTCCTTCCGCTTCACGATTCGGCGGACACTATAGCGTAAATACTATGGGATTAAAGCGGAAAGGGCTCGATGACGACGCACGCGGCAAGCGCGGTGCTCGCGGCGGTTTTGCTGGCCGCCCAGGGGCAGGCCCCTGCCCCCGTCCAGGCGCGCCCCGCGGACGCCTTCGTGGACGCCATCGGCGTCAACATCCACGTCCACTACAACGACACGGTCTACGGCGACTTCGCGAAGCTCAAGGCGGCGCTCCAGGACCTGGGCATCCGCCGCTTCCGCGACGGGCTCGTGGACTCGACGTGGTCCCCCTACTACGACCGGTGCAACGAACTCGGCCGCGCCGGGCTCAAAGGGCTCTTCATCGCGAGCGCCCCGCCCGACCGCGTCCTCGCCGCGGCCCTGAAGGTGAAGGACGCCATCGAGGCCTTCGAGGGCCCCAACGAGGTGAACCTCAACAAGTGGACCCCGGAGGCGGCCCGGGACTACCAGAAGAAGCTCTGGGAAACGATCAAAGGGAGTACGGACTTCAAGGACCGCCCCGTGGTCCTCCTGAGCTACACCGACTACGAGTACGCGAAGAAGCTCGGAGACCTCTCGGCCTTCGCGGACTTCGGCAACATCCACCCCTACCCCGGCGGGTGGGAGCCGGAGAACGCGAACACCTGGATGAAGGCCGACCTCCCCTCCGGGATCGCGGGCGCACGGCTCGTGAGCGGCCCCAAGACGATCTTCGTGACGGAGACGGGATACACGAACCACACGAGCGCGGGGGGCCACATCGCGGTCAGCCCGAACGCCGCGGGGATCTACCTGCCGAGGATCTTCCTCAACAACGCCCGCAGCGGGATCGCCCGCACCTACTGGTACGAACTCTTCGACCTGAGGAACGATCCCAAGGACGCCGAGTGCAACTTCGGCCTCTACCGGAACGACGGGACCACCCTCAAGCCCGCCGGCCGCGCGATGAAGCGCCTGATCGAACTCCTCAAGGACCCCGGCCCGCCCTTCGTCCCCGGGGCGCTCGCCTTCACGGTCTCCGACCCCAAGGTCCAGACGATGCTCTTCCAGAAACGGAACGGCGATTTCTTCGTGGCCCTCTGGCTGCCCTCCTCCCTCTGGGACCACTCCCGTCCCTACGGGCAGAAGAAGGAAGAGGATCCGCCGGACAGCTTCGTCACCGTCACGTTCAAGACCCCCGTCAGTCCCGCGTCGATCCACCGGAACCTCCACAAGGAACCGGTCCAGGAGTCCGGGACCGCCCCCGACTCCGTCAGCCTCCACGTCTCGGAAGCGGTCACGTTCCTCCAGGTTTCGCCCCGCCGGTGAACGCCATGAACACCTCCCTTCGCGCGATCCTCGCGGCGATCCCCGCCCTGCTCGCCGCGTGCGCCGCGGCCCCGCCGGGTCCCGACGCGGACGCACTGCTCGTCGCCGTGGCCCAGCCGCTCGCGGTCCCCGGGGACGTCTCCGGGAACATCGACCGCATGGAGCCGCTCGTGGCGGAGGCCGCCCGGCGCGGGGCGCGCCTCGTCGTCTTCTCGGAGTGCGGGATCACGGGCTACGACCTCAAGGGGGCGGGAGCGGCCGCGGCGATGGGCCTCGACCACCCGGCGCTCCGGAGGATCGACGGGATGGCGTCCGCCTACGGCGCCGCGATCATCGCCGGTTTCCACGAGAAGCGGGAGGGGAAGCTCCACAACACCGCCGTGGCGTTCCTCCCCGGCGGGCGCCGGGTCGTCCAGCGCAAGCACCTCGTGCTGGACCCCGAGAAGAAGGCCGCCCCGATCGTCCCCGCGCCGCGCGAGCGGGCCGTCTTCGAGATCGACGGCCTCCGCGCCGCGATCCTCATCTGCTCCGACGCCGGCATCCCCGGCATCTTCGAGGAGATCGCCCGGATGGACTGCGGCTTCGCGGTCCTCATCACGGCGGGGGGCGGGGACGCCTCGAAGGGCCTCCGCCAGGCCGACCTGGCCCGGCCCGACGTCCGCGCCCGCTGCGCGGCGGAGACGGAAAAGTGCCTTTCCAAAGACGCCATCGAGCAGGCGATCCGCCTGGACCTCGCGCAGGTCGCCTGCAACCAGATGGGGTGGGACGCCGCCACGGCCTGCTATCACGGGGGCGGGAGCTCGATCATCGACCGCACCGGAGAGGTCACCGCCGTCATCCCCTTCCGCCTGGTCTTCGAGCACCTCCGCCCCCAGCTGGCGGTGGGGCGGGTCACGCGGAAGTCCGGCGGCGCCCGCTGATTTTTTGTGAAATCCGCATTCCATCGGCCATAATTATCCTGTCCGGCGGGCCGCCGGAAAAGACGAACTATCGGCCCTCCGGAAGCATCTAACCCCCCGGAGCGGGTCCAAGGCCAAGGAGAGATTCCATGCGCACGGCCGCATTCCTTTTCCTTCTCGCGCCCCTGGTCGTCGCGGACGTCGTGGTCCTCAAGGACGGCGGCGAGAAGGTCGTGGGCCGGGTCGTGGCCAAGGAGTCGCACTACGAGGTCACGACCGACCAGGGGCTCCGGACGTTCCTCAAGGAGGAGGTCGAGCGGGTCATCGCCGACCCCAAGGAATTCCTGGGGGACGCCGACCAGCTCTTCGACCAGGCCAAGCAGGACTTCCAGAAAGCCCTGGGCCTCGCCTCGCTCGCCGAGCAGAACCCGGTGCTCAAGGAGGCGATCGGGAAGCTTTCCAAGGTTCGAGAGGCCTACGCCAACACGCGCGACCTCTTCCCGGAGGACAAGCACGCCTCCCTCGACCAGAAGCTCGTCCAGGTCATGATGCTCATGCGGCTCCTCAGGGAGCGCGTGAGCTCCGAGATCGCCCGCCCCGCGGCGGGCGGCGGAAGGGTGAATCCCGGGACCGAGCCCCCGCCCCCTCCGCCAGCCGCGGCGTCGCCCCTCCAGGAGGCCTTCGCCGTGCTCGCCGACCCGGCCAAACGCGGTGACCCGGCCGCCCGGAAGGCCGCGCGCGACGCGTTCCGCGACCAGCGGAAGGCGGCGCCCTCCCTCCACGACCTGGCCACGGCGGGGATGCTCTTCCTCTCGAGGACGGACGCGGCGTGGAAGGCCACCGGGCCGGTCCTGGCGGCGCTCCAGGAGTACTTCGCCAAGCCCTGGATCAAGGAACCCTTCAAGCTCACGCCCGCCGGGCACCAGGAGCCGGCGGCGTTCCTCGCGGAGAAGGTCGCGTCCGTGAAGAAGGCGGACGCCGGCGCCTCGGTGGAGGCGCTCCTCCTCTTCGCGGCGGGGCACCTGGGCTGTCTGCCCCTCGGCCCGGAGCAGGAGAAGATCGCCAAGTCGATCGGCTTCTTCATGGCGGCAGGCCTCCCGGGCACCCCCGAGGGCCACGCCCTCCGCGACCTCAACGGATTCATCGCCGCGGGCGAGCACGACCTCGCCGCCCGCGCCTTCGTGAACGACTACCGCCAGCAGGACACGCCGGGGGTGAGGCTGGCCTGGGGCTGGGCGCTCCTCCATCTGGCGATCCAGAAGAACAGGGGATTCGACCGGGCCATCTCGGCGCTCAACGGATTGAGGGGCGACGCCGCCGCCCAGGCCCACGCCGCGGCCCTGGCGAAATCGGTCCAGGCGGCCACCCCGTGCACCCTGGGCGGCGGCGCCGGCTGGCTCCGC
>CAYNDR010000044.1:20140-26061 GCA_964395295.1 uncultured Planctomycetales bacterium | reverse complement strand
CGGGGCTGGCGCTCCACACCCCGGCGCTGGCGCGCTGGGAGTACCGCAGGAGACTGCTCGCGCCCGCGGCGTCGGTGCCGACCCAGGCGGCGTGGGCCACGCCCGCGGAAGAGACCCGCAGGAGCGGCGTGGAGGCGGCGGCGGTCCCCGTGGCCGAGGGGGTCACCAGCGCGTACCGGCTGCCGAAGGCCGGCCCGGCCGCGGCGACCTCTCCGACCACCGGCGCGTAGTTGGGCGGCGTCGTGCTGGGGAACTGCTCGATCCACATCGCGAAGACGGTGTTGGTGGCGCGGTCCACCGCCGCCGTGAGGGCAGTAACGGTGGCGGGGAGTGGGACCTGGGTCCCGAAGATCGTCCCGGAGACCACGGCGTCGCTGCCCCCCGTGTCGAGGGCCGGCGGGTCGGCGTTGTTGACGCGGGCGTAGTGGACCTCCTGCACCGGGCCCGTCCCCTCCATCCAGAACACGTGCGTGAAGTCGTTGCTCGCCGTCACGAAGGCGAAGGCGGAGGTCTTGGCCTCGGCGTCGTTGGCGGAGAGCAGGAGGGGCGCCGTCCAGGTCCCCGTGGAGGTCCGGCGCGTGAACAGGAGCGCCTCGGTGGCGCCGTAATCGCGCAGGAAGACCAGGCGCGGCAGGCCGTCGCCGCCCACGTCCGAGGCGGCGATCGCCTCGTCGAAGCCCGTGAGGCCCGTGGCGGAAGACGGGGCCATGAAGCCCGTGGGGGGGGCCGACACGACCGTGACGAATTCCTCGTCGTGGCAGGCGGCGAGGGACAGCGCCAGGGCGACGAAGACGGCCGAACGCCTGAGACTCATAAGGATTCTCCTCTCCGAGCCCATGAGTATAGCGGCGAGGATCGCAAAATCAAAGACAGTTGAGCCCGCGGGGAGGTTCGAAGAAACGCTTGACCGAGGCGGGGGGCGGCCTACACTTGTCCGCATGAGCCTTCCGCTCCTGGCCGCCATCGTCATCGCCGCGCTCGCCCTGGCGTATTTCTGCTACGGCCGCTGGGTGGCCTCCCGGTACGCGCTCGACAACACGCGGCGCACGCCCGCCGAGGAGGTCAACGACGGCGTCGACTTCGTCCCCACGAAGCCCTTCTACCTCCTGGGCCAGCACTTCAGCGCGATCGCCGCCGCCGGCCCCATCGTGGGGCCGATCGCGGCCTGCCTCGCCTTCGGCTGGCTCCCCTGCCTCCTGTGGATCGTGTTCGGCTCGATCTTCATCGGCGCGGTCCACGACTTCTCGGCGCTGGTGGCCTCGATCCGCCACCGGGCGCGATCGATCGCCGAGATCGTCAAGGAGAACATCGGGCGCCGGGGCTGGCTGACGATGCTCGCCTTCATCTGGATCACGCTCGTCTACATCATCGTGGCCTTCGCGGACGTGACCGCCGGCACCTTCGTGGGGCGCATCGAGGAGCTGGAGGGCGTCAAGGTCAGTTTCGAGCGCGGCGGGGCGGTGGCGGCCGCGAGCACGATGTACCTCCTCCTGGCGATCGTGATGGGCCTGGTCCAGAGGAAGTGGAACCCGCCGCTCGGGCTGATGACGCTCGTCTTCGTGCCGGCCACGATCGGGGTGGTCTGGCTGGGGACGAAGGTCTCGACCGTCCTGCTGATGGACCACAAGACGTGGGCGGCGGTCATCATGGCGTACTGCTTCGCGGCGTCGCTCCTGCCCGTGTGGCTCCTGCTTCAGCCGCGGGGATACCTGGGCGGATTCATGCTCTACCTCGCCCTGGCGGTCGGGGTGATCGGGATCTTCTTCGGGGGCTACGAGATCAAGCAGGAGCCCTTCCGCGCCTGGACGGGTCCCAAGATGGAGGACTCCCTCTTCCCGTTCCTGTTCGTCACGATCGCCTGCGGGGCCTGCTCCGGCTTCCACGGCCTGGTCTGCTCCGGGACCACCTCCAAGCAGATCGCCCGGGAGTCGCACTGCCGCCCCGTGGGGTACGGCGCGATGCTCATGGAGGGCTTCGTGGCTCTCATCGCGCTCTCCACGGTCCTGATCGTGGCCAAGCCGTCCGGGGCGCCGGGCGCCATCTACGGCCGGGGCATGGGGGACTTCCTGACGGTCCTCATCGGGAAGGAGAACCTCCTCTTCGCCATCGTCTTCGGATCGATGGTCTTCTCGACCTTCGTCTTCGACACGCTCGACGTGGCCACGCGGCTCGGACGCTACATCCTGCAGGAGCTCTTCAACGCGCCCGGCCGGGCGGCCGCCCTCGCGGCCACGGCCGTCACCGCCGGTGTCCCCCTCGTCCTGGTGCTCATCGCCGGCAAGGACTCCTGGAGGGTCTACTGGACGCTCTTCGGGACCGCGAACCAGCTGCTGGCGTCGCTGACGCTCCTGACCATCACGGTCTGGCTCTACCGCCTGCGCAAGCCCTTCTGGTTCACGCTGCTGCCGATGCTCTTCGTCATGACGATGACCCTTTGGTCGCTCCTGGCGCAGGCCTTGAGCGCCATCCGGGGAAAGCTTGGACTCAACCCCGCCACGATCAACGGAGCGGTCAGCATCCTCCTGGGGGCGCTGGCGGTGCTCCTGCTGGTCGAGGCGATCAAGAACGCGCGCCGACCCGCGCCGGGAGGGCCCTGACCGTGGACCCCGCGCTCATGGCCTTCCTGATCGCGATCGCCGTCCTCACGGGCATCCCGGGGTGGCTCACCGGGACGATCTTCCAGGGGCACGCGATCCAGGCCGGGGATCCGCCCAACGACTGGATCCCCTTCAGCCTGATCCCTTTCGCGTTCACCCGGTTCCGCCACCCCAGCCGGGTTTTCATCGCCGGGGCCTATCTCCTGATGAACCTCGTCTCCTGGGCGGCCCTGATCACGCTGGCCGTGCTTTATGCGTCTCGAAAGTGACCGGCCCGCCTACTTCTTCGGCGCGGCCCACTTCACGGCGTTGGCCATGACCTTCCGGATGTTCTCGTCCATGTAGACCGGGCACGTCTCGTGGCCCGCCTGGAGGTAGAAGAACTTCCCCTTCCCGATCTCCCAGCAGAGGCCCACGCGCGAGGCGTCCTGCGTCCCGTCCTTGACCGCGTGCACCCCCTTGAGCGGGACCGACTGCGGTTCCGGCACCGCGTAGGGCTCGCTGTACCGCTCGGTGTGCTCGAAGGTGAACTCCTTCGGCAGTCCCGCCACGATCGGATGATCGGGGACCTCCACCGTCACCTTCAGCGTCGTGCAGTCGTTCTTGTACGCCCCCCACGAGCACTTCGTGCCCATGAGCGCCTTGTTGGGCTCCGCGAAGTGCGAGGAGTGGAGCGAGATGAATCCCATCCCCTCCCCCTTCACGCGGTCCACGACCTTCTGCACCAGTTCCTTCTTCACCTGCCGGTGCTTGGTGTGGCCCCACCAGACGAGGACGTCGCACCTCTTGAGGAGATCGTCGGGAAGCCCCTGGTCGGGATCGGCAAGGCCGGCCTTGACGACCTCCCAGTCCGGCAGGGCCCTGGTGAGCCCCTCGGCGACGGCGGTGTTGATGTCGTTGGGGTAGACGTTCTTCGGGGCGGTCCCCTCCGACCAGACGACCACGCAGGGCTTGGCCCGGGACGCCTCCGCCCCGGCCGGGCGGAGCAGGAGGCCCCCGGCGGCGGCCGCGCCGATCCGGAGGAAGTCGCGCCGGGATGAGTCAATCCGCATGGTTTTCTCCTTTCAATGGACCCGTTCGGGAACGTCGCCGGAGCGTAGTACGGCGGGGGCCGCCGGTCAAGCCTTGCCGATCCCCGGGGGATGGCACGACGGATCGGGGGGCGTTCCCCCTCAAGAAATTGATGACGTCCCGGCGAGCCCCGGCGTAGAATCCTTCCCGTGGACGACGTGATCTCCTCGCTCCTGGCGGGCGGGCGGCTGGAAGACGCGCGAACCGCCGCCGAGGAGCGCGTCCGGAGCGCCCGGCAGTCCGGCCCGCCCGAGCGCCTGGTCCGGGCGCTGGCCACCCTCGCCGAGGTCCGGCTCGCCGCCCGGGAAATCCCGCCGGCGCGCCAGGCCCTGGAGGAGTCCATCGAGATCGCGGGACGCCACGCCCTGGAGGATCCGGCCGCCAAGCTTCTGCTCCTCCAGGCCCGCCTGGAGGCCATCGAGGGGGACCGCGACCGCGCCGTCGCCTTCCTGGCCCGCGCGGCCGAGACGCTCGAGATCCGGCCCCGGCAGAACCTCTGCGGCGAGGCCCGGAGGCTCGCCCTCGATCTCGGCCAGGCGGAGACGGCCGACCGGCTGGAGGCCGCCTGCCTCTCCGCCCCCGCCCGGGCGATCCTCCATACGGTCACCTCCACCCTGGAGCGGGAGGCGGACCCCGAGAGGGCCGCGGGCGCCACACTCGAGCTGATCGCCCGGGCCTCGGGGGCCGACCGCGCCTTCATCCTGATGTTCGACGCCCGCGGGAAGGCGGAGGCGGCGGCCGCCTTCAACATGACCGTGGAGGAGGCCTCCCGGCCCGACCTGTCGCACGGGGCGGTCCGGCGGGCGTTCTCCTCCGGGGAGGAGGTCCTGATCCAGGACACGGAGGACGACCGCTGGGCGAGCGAGCGCTCCAGCGTGCGGCGCCTCCGCATCTCCAGCGTCCTCTGCGTCCCCGTCAAGGTGGACCGGCGCAAGCTCGGGGTGATCTACCTGGACAAACAGCGCAAGGGCGGATTCAACCTCGAGGAGGCGGAGATCGTCCGGATCTTCGCCCACCGCCTCGTGCGCCCCCTGGGGCGCGCCCGGGAGGCGGGCCTCCCCGCCCTGCTGGGGACGAGCCCGCAGATGGAGATCTTCCGGAAGCTCCTGGAGGAGGCGTCGCTCTCGTCGCGCCCCGCGCTCCTGGAGGGCGAACCGGGGACCGGGAAGGGGCTGGCGTCCTACACGATCCACGCCGGCGGCCCGCTCCGCGGAGGCCCCCTCGCGGTCGCCTCCTGCCGCGGGCTCGCCGGGCCGGCCCTGTCGGACGCCCTGGCGCGGGCGGCCGGCGGGACGCTGGTCCTGGACGACGCGGACGCCCTGGACCCCGGGCTCCAGGAGGAGCTGGAGCGCCGCCTCTCGGAGGGCTCGGCGGCGGCGCGCCTCCTGGCCACGACCTCCAGGGACCTCCGGCGGCTCGCCGAGACGGGCGCCTTCCGGAAAGGCCTCCACCGGGCCCTGTCGGAGACGACGATCCGAGTCCCGTCGCTCCGCGAACGCCCCGTGGACATCCTCCCGCTGGCCGACGCCTTCCTGTCCGAGGCCGCCCGCGAGGCGGGGGCGCCGCGGCGGATCATGGCCTCCGAGGCCGAGGAGGCCCTGGTGCGGCACGGGTGGCCCGGCAACGTGCGCGAACTGCGGGACGTGATGCGCCGCGTGGCGTTCGCGGGAGAGGGCCTCATCCACCTTGACGACCTCCCGGGCTACATCAGCGGCCACAGCACGGTGGAGATCCGCTCCGGCGACCGCTACCAGGAGCGGCTGGCGCAGGCCGAGAAGGAGTTCCTGCTCAAGGCCCTGGCGGAGCACGACCACAAGGTGGGCGAGACGGCGAAGGCGCTGGGGATCGACCGGGCGACCCTGCGGCGCCGGATGGAGAAGTTCGGCATCCCCCCGGGGGAGGACTCGGACGTCATCGAGGTGTGAGCGGGCTCACAGGCCCAGGAACTGCGTCTCGCCGCTGGGGGCGTCGCTCAGGCGGAGGACCTCGATCCGGTGCTCCCTCTTCCCGCCGTCGTACACGTGCGCCAGGATCAGCCGCGGCCCGCATTTCCCGCACTGGACGCGCTTGTCGAAGTGGGCGGGCCCGGCCTGCAGGCGGGCGCCGCAGGGGCATGAGAACGGCAGCTCGGCGGGCGGCTCCGGCGGGATGCCGTCGAGGAGCGCCTCGGTCCGCGCCGCCGGGAGCCGCCGGGTGCCGGACATGACCTCCGCCAGGTGGGTGCCGCACGTCGTGATGCCGGCGGCCACGTAG
>CAYNDR010000044.1:5607-20130 GCA_964395295.1 uncultured Planctomycetales bacterium | reverse complement strand
TGTTTTACAATAACACCTGAATGCCCTTTTGTTCCGAGTTGCCTGAGGATCTCCAGCCCCGTCTTCCTGTCGGTGGTGAAGCTCGCGATGAACTTCCTCCGGCAGGAGGGGCAGGCGCAGCGCTTCTGGTGCAGGAGCGTCGGGATGCGCAGGATCTCTCCGCAGACGCACACCATCTCCTGGACGGGCGCCGGGGTGGGCCCCGGGGGCGGAGGCCGGTCCTCCGGGGAGAACGGCGGATCGGACGGAAGCGGGGACGGCGCCGCGCCGCGCGCCCGCTGGGTGGCCTGGCGGGCGAGCCTCCGGATCTCCTTGCGGTTCCTTCCGCGCATCAAAGGTGCCTGTATTTCACTCCGTCCTTGGTGTCCTCGACCAGCCAGCCGAGGGCGCGGATCTTCTCCCGGGCGGCGTCGGCCGCCTTGAAATCCTTACGCTTGCGGGCCTCCTGGCGTTCCCCCGAAAGGCGCCGCACCTCCGCCGGCGGCCCCTCCTCGCCCGCGCGGCCGAGGACGCCGAAGACCCGGTCGAAGGACTCCAGCAGGTCCAGCGCCCGGCGGGCGGGGGCGCCCCCGAGGCCCTGGTCCACGGCGCGGTTGCCGTCGCGGGCGAAGGTGTGGACCACCCCGAGCGCGCCCGCCACGTCCAGGTCGTCGTCCATCCGCTCCGCGAACGCGCGGCGCGGCGCCTCGAGGTCCAGCGGGACCTCGCGGCCGGGCCGGGCCGCGGCCTCCTGGAGGCGCCGCCCGAACTCCAGGAGCCGCCCGAGCGCCAGCCGGGATTCCTGGAACAGGTCCCAGGAGAAGTTCACCCGCTGGCGGTAGCGCGTGGAGACGAGGGCGTAGCGGACCTCCATCGGGGTGAAGCCCTTCTCGATCAGGTCCTTGAGGAGGACGACGTTCCCCAGGGACTTGGAGATCTTCCGGCCGTCCCAGAGGAGGTGGCGCGCGTGGAGCCAGAAGCGGGCGAACGGCTTCCCGGTGGCCGCCTCGCTCTGGGCGATCTCGCACTCGTGGTGCGGGAAGATGTTGTCCTCCCCGCCGGTGTGCAGGTCGAGCGTGTCGCCCAGGTACTTCATGGACATCGCGGAGCACTCGATGTGCCAGCCGGGGAAGCCGCGGCCCCACGGGGCGTCCCACTGCATGAGGTGCTTCTCGTCGGTCTTCCAGAGCGCGAAGTCGGCGGGGTGGCGCTTCTCCGGGTTGACCTCGATGCGGGCCCCGGCCTTGAGCGTCTCCAGCGTGTTCCCCGAGAGCCGGCCGTAGCCGGCGAACCGGGTCACGTCGAAGTAGACGTTCCCGCCCACGCGGTAGGCGCAGCCCTTGTCGAGGAGCCTCCGGACGAGATCGATCATCTCGGGGACGTGCTCCGTGGCGCGGGTGAAGCGCGCGGGGTCCAGGAACCCGAGCTTGCGGCGGTCCTCGTAGAAGGCGTTCATGAAGTGCTCGGCCACCTGGAAGGCGGTCCAGCCCAGCTCGCGCGCCTTGACGACGATCTTGTCCTCGCCGGAGTCGATGGCGTCCTGGGTCAGGTGGCCCACGTCGGTGATGTTCATGATCTGGGTCACGCGCCAGCCGCGGGCCTCGAACCAGCGCCGGAGCGTGTCGGCGAAGGCGAAGGTGCGGTAGTTGCCCACGTGCTGGTAGCCGTAGACGGTGGGCCCGCAGTTGTACATGCGGACGTGGCCCGGCTCCGCGGGCTCGAACTCCTCGATCTTCCGGGTCAGCGTGTTGTAGAGCTTCATGTCCCTGCGGCTCTGAGCTCCGCCACGGCGAAGCATGCGATCGCCTCGCGCGCCCCCACCGGCCCCAGGCCCTCGTTCGTCTTGGCCTTGACGTTGACGCGCTCCGTGCCCAGGGCCGCGGCCATCCGCCGGCGGATCGCCTCGTGGTGCGGCGCGATCCTCGGCGCCTCGGCCACCACCGTGACGTCCACGTTCTCCACCGTCCAGCGCGGCCGGACGGCATCCATGACCCGGCGGAGGAGATCCTCGCTGGAGATGTCCTTGTACGCGGGATCGGTGTCCGGGAACTTCCGGCCGATGTCCCCGAGCCCCGCCGCCCCCAGGAGGGCGTCGATCACGGCGTGGAGGAGGACGTCGCCGTCGGAGTGCCCCAGGAGCCCCGTGGGATGGGCGATCTCCACGCCCCCCAGGACCAGCCGCCGCCCGGGGACGAGCCGGTGGATGTCGTAGCCGAAGCCCACGCCCATAGGGGGGTATATATCACCACAAAGGCGGGAAGAACACAACCGAAACGCCGGCGGTCAGGCCAGCGCCGCCGCCAGCAGGGAGGCCGCCACGGCCAGCCCGATCATGGCGGCCATCGCGAGGAGCGGGATGAAGACGAAGACCCAGCGGAGGACCCGGAGCGCGGGCATCCCCGGCGGCGCCTGCCCGGCCCGGAGCTCCGCCCCGCGCGCCTCTTCCAGGAAGTACCAGTTGAGCACCACCCCGGGGATCCAGAAGAGGAAATACCCCGCCAGCGTGATGAGGGCCGCCGCGTGGAAGGAGCGCGGCGCCGGGCGCGCCCCCGGCCGGGCCGCCATCAGCCGCCGGGCCTCCTCGTCCGCCCACTTCCCGCAGTGGCGGCACTTCCCCGCTTCCACGCGCATCTCCCCGCCGCAGGAGGGGCAGAACTTGCGGGCGCGCGCGCCCGCGTCCTTCTCGAGGAAGACGATCGGCGGGACGCCGGCGGCGGGCGGCTCCCCCGCCAGGGCCGTGGTGGCGTAGCGCGACGCGTCGTCGTAGAAGAGCACCTCGAGCGTCCGGCCGCATCGCGTGCAGTCGAACCGTTCGCCCGCCCAGCCGCCCGGGATCGAGCGCGCGGCCCGGCATTCCGGGCACTCCGCGCGGTACTCCCCCCCCGCGGGCCGCGGCCGCAGGATCCTCCGGTACTCCTCGAGCGCCGCGGCCGCGTCCGGGAAGCGCGCCTCGGGCCGCTCTTCCAGGCACTTGAAGACGAAGTCGTCCCACTCCCGTCCGAGCGCGCGGAACTTGAGGCTCACGGGCTTGATGACGAACGGCTGTTCCCCCGTGATCAGGCGGTAAAGGAGCTTCCCGAAGGAGAAGACGTCCGCCGGCTTCCCGCACCCGTCGAGGGGGCCCCCGCGGAAGCGCTCGGGCGCCGCGTAGAGCGGCGAGGCCACCCCGCGCGGGCGGTCCTCGCTCGAGGTCGAGATCGCGATGTCGGCGGCATCCTCCTCGAAGAGCGCCCCGTACCCCACGTCGATCAGCCGGACGGTCCGGTCGGGCGCCACCATCACGTTCAGGGACGAGAGGTCGCCGTGGACGAAGCCGTGCCGGTGGACCGCGGCCAGGGCCTCGAGGACCTTCAGGCCGACCGCCAGCCTTTCCTCGAGCGGGAGGGGCGCGCTCCCCAGCAGGTTTTCGAGCGCGGCCCCGTCGATGAGCTCCATGCGGATGTACGGGGGGTCCGCGTTGAGGTCGATGTGCTCCACGCGGGGGAACCAGCGCGCCTCCTCGCCCGGGAGGCGCCCCAGCGCGTACTGCGCCAGCGCCTCGCGGCGGACGTCGGCCGGCCGGCGCACCCCGCCGAAGAGCTTGAGGGCCACGAGCTGGCCCAGGAACTCGGCGCGCCAGACCTCGCCGTAGTTCCCCTCCCCGATCTTCTCCAGGAGCTTGTGGCCGTGGAGGACCGCGCCGGCGGAGACGTCGCGCATTTCTGCCCCTCGACGATAGTATATACCATCGGATTGGACGCGCCGGATTCAATCCAATTACCCGGCGGCCTGTTTTTTTCCTTGACCCCCGGCGCCGACTTAGTGTATTCCTCACGCGAACCCGGGGAGGAGGAACCGGCCGGCGCGCGGGACCGGAAGCGGTTCGTATCTCCTTGGGCGGCAAGCCCTAAAGGTGTCCGGAGAAGGCCCCGAGGACGGGCATACTATCGCCGCGGTGTGACGATGCCGAACGTGGCGTTCTGGGACGTGAACACCCAGCAGGATTTCATCCTGCCCGAGGGGAAGCTCCACGTCAAGGGCGCCGAGAAGCTCCGGCCCAACCTCCGCAAGCTCTACGCCCTCGCCCGCAAGGCCCGCCTCCCCGTCGTGGCCACGACCGACGCCCACGATCCCGGGCACCAGAAGCTCCAGGACTGGCCCCCCCACTGCGTCAAGGGCACGGAAGGCCAGGCCAAGCTCCCGGAGACGCTCCTCCCCCGCCCCGCGGTCCTCCCCGTCAGCGCCCGCGAGGCCCCGCCCCTCCGGCCCGGCGCCCAGCTGGTCCTCGAGAAGGCGCACATGGACGCGTTCACCCACCCCTGCGCCCGGGAGATCGTCGAGAAGAGCGGGATCGAGCGCTGGATCGTCTTCGGAGTCATGACCGACTACGGCGTGCGCCTGTCGGCGCTGGGCCTGCTCAAGCTCGGGCGGAAGGTCACCGTGGTGACGGACGCCGTCCAGGGCTGGGCCGAGGACAGCTCGCGGCAGGCCGTCATCGAGATGCAGGCGTCGGGGGCGGACTTCCGGACGACCGCGGCCGTCCTGCGGTCCCTGGCCCCTCCCCGGCGGAAAGCGAAGGAGAAGAAGAGACCATGAAGATCGCAGCGGCGCAGATCAATCCCACCATCGGCGACATCCCCGGCAACGCGGAGAAGATCCTCCAGTACATCGGCCGCGCCAAGGAGCTGGGCGCCCAGCTGGCGGTCTTCCCGGAGATGTGCATCACCGGCTACCCGCCCCGCGACCTCCTGGAGCGCCCCTACTTCATCGACCAGAACATCGCCGCGCTCAACGACCTGGCCGCCAAGGTCAAGGACATCTCGGTCCTGGTGGGGTTCGTCGAGAAGAACCTCGCCCCGGAGGGCAAGCCCCTCTACAACGCGGCCGCGCTCCTGGAGAACGGCGAGATCGCCTACGTCTGCTTCAAGTCGCTCCTGCCCAGCTACGACGTCTTCGACGAGGCCCGCTACTTCGAGCCCGCCGCCGGCAACACCCCCATCAAGATCGGCGCCCAGAAGGCGGCCGTGACGATCTGCGAGGACATCTGGACCGACGAGATCTGCGGGCCCCGGAAGATCTACGCCAACAAGGACCCCCTGGCCGAGATGCTGAAGAAGAAGTTCCAGCTCGTCATCAACATGTCCTCCTCCCCCTGGTCGATCGGCCGGGACGCGCTCCGCACCGAGCTGATGAAGAACCAGGCCAGGAAGTACAACGTGCCGGTGATCTGCGTCAACCAGGTGGGCGGCAACGACGAGCTCATCTTCGACGGCAACTCCGTGGCGGTGGATCCCCAGGGCAACGTCATCGCCCACGGCAAGCCCTTCGAGGAAGACATCATCATGGTCGACCTCGACTACAACGCGGGCGACCAGCACGGCCAGGCCCTCTCCGAATCCGAGGCCGTCTACCGCGCCCTCGTCCTCGGGACGCGCGACTACACCCACAAGTGCGGCTTCAAGAAGGCCGTGGTGGGCCTCTCGGGCGGCGTGGACAGCGCCCTCGTGGCCACGATCGCGGCGGAGGCCCTGGGGCCCGACCACGTGCTCGGCGTCTTCATGCCCACCATGTACTCCAGCGAGGCCTCGATGAACGACTCCGCGGCGCTGGCCCGGAACCTCGGCATCGAGTACAAGGCCATCCCCATCCAGCCGGTCTTCGACTCCTTCATGCAGGAGTTCGACCGCCTCTTCGTGGGCAAGCCCGCCGACACGACCGAGCAGAACATCCAGGCCCGCATCCGCGGGAACGTCCTGATGGCCCTCTCCAACAAGCTCGGCTACCTGCTCCTCTCCACGGGCAACAAGAGCGAGATCTCCACCGGCTACTGCACGCTCTACGGCGACATGGCCGGCGGCCTGGCCGTCATCAGCGACATCCCCAAGACCCTCGTCTACCGCGTCGCCCGCGAGGTCGTCAACCGCGACCGCGAGCAGATCCCCCAGAACACCCTCACCCGGCCCCCCACGGCCGAGCTGAAGCACAACCAGAAGGACTCCGACGACCTGCCGGAATACGACGTCCTCGACCCGATCCTCAAGGCCTATGTCGAGGAGGGGAAGTCGCCGGAGGAGATCGTCGCGGCGGGTTCCCCCAAGGAGGCCGTGGACAAGGCCGTGGCCCTCATCGAGCGCAACGAGTACAAGCGCCGCCAGGCGCCCGTGGGACTGCGGGTCACCTCGAAGGCCTTCGGGATCGGCCGGAGGTACCCCATCGCCCGCAAAATCTAGGGCTCGGGCCGGAGGCCCTTTCAGCCATGCCCAACGCCTCCGTCACGGCGGACGTGGTCCTCTTCACCGTGCGCGAGGAGGCCCTCCAGGTCCTCCTGGTGCGGCGCGCCGCGCCTCCCTTCCGGGGCCGCTGGGCGCTCCCCGGAGGCTTCGTCGAGCCGGGCGAGACGATCGAGGCCGCCGCGCGGCGCGAGCTCGAGGAGGAGACCGGCCTCAGCGACGTCTACCTGGAACAGCTCTACACCTTCGGCGACCCGGGCCGCGACCCCCGCGGCCGCACCGTCACGGTGGCCTACTACGCGCTCATCCGGCCGGCGCCGCCGAGGGCCGCCTCCGACGCCGCCGAGGCGGCCTGGTTCCCCGCCGACCGTCCCCCCCGGCTGGCCTTCGATCACGACGACATCCTGAGGACCGCGCTGGCGCGCCTCCGGGCCAAGCTCTCGTACACCACGGTCGGATTCCAGCTCCTCCCGGAGACGTTCACGCTCCCCGAACTGCAGAGACTCTACGAGACGATCCTCGGGCGGCGCCTGGACAAGCGCAACTTCCGCCGGAAGGTCCTGTCGCTCGGCCTCCTCCAGCCCCGCCCCGGGAAGCGCGCCGAGGGCGCCCACCGGCCCGCGCGGCTTTATTCCTTCCGGCTCCGGCGGATGAAGGTGCTGGACGGCCAGATCGTGTAGGGGGATTGAGTCATTGAGCGATTGGGTCATCGAGCCATTGCGGATCCCCCCTCCCCCCCAAGGGGGAGAAGAGGGAGGGGGGCCGATGACACAACCTCCGACCGCTCGTATATTAAGAGACGGGGAACCATGAGAGTCCTGGTCGTCTACAAGAAGTCGTTCCTGGAGGCGCACGTCGGCGAGCGGCGCGCGATCGGCCGCCTGAGCCCGGGCCGGCGCGCCCTTCTGCGCGAGGCGGACCTGGAGAACCGCCGGGCGCTCGACGCGCTGACGTCCTGCCTGGAGGACCTCGGCGTCCCCTGCGACGCGGTCTGCCGCGGCGGCGTGGCCGCGCGCCACCGCTACGGCCTCGTCATCGCGCTCGGGGGCGACGGGACCCTCTTCGCCGCCGCGCGCCACGCGGGGTCCACCCCCCTCATGGGAATCAACTCCGATCCCGAGCACTCCCTGGGGCTGTGGACCTGCGCCGACCGCCGCACCTTCCGGCGTCCGCTGGAACGGGCGCTGGAGGGGCGCCTCCCCCGGACCGTCCTCAACCGCATGGCGGTCGCCGTCAACGGGCAGACCGTCAGCGCGAGGGTCTTCAACGACCTCCTCTTCGCCCACCGGAATCCTGCGGCCATGACGCGCTTCCGGATCGAGGTCGGCGGCCGCGTCGAGGAACAGAAGAGCTCGGGCGTCTGGATCGCCACCGCGTCCGGCTCCACCGCGGCGATCCGCTCCGCCGGCGGCCGGAGGATGCCGATCCAGTCCGGCCTCCTGCAGTACCTCGTCCGGGAGCCCTACCAGTGGCCCTGCCGGAAGTACAAGCTCACCCGCGGCTTCGTCCAGGGCCTGTCGATCACGACGTACCTCGTGGAGTCCTCCCTCTGGATGGACGGCACGATCCTGCGGCACGACCTGGGCCTCGGGGACCGCGTGGAGTTCGGCCGCGGCGAGCCGCTGGTTCTGCTGGGCTACGACGAATCGCGCCGGCGCCGGCTGTTCCCGTAAGCCCCCGCCCGACAAAACAGACGGTCCATTTTGTCGTTCTTCCCCGACACGACAGAACGGACGGTCTATTTTGTCGTATTCCGGCGGAGGGCGGCCAGTTCGCAGACCAGGTTGCCGCCCACGATGATCGCCCCGCCGAGGATCTTGCGGAACGTCATCGGCTCCCCCACGAGCGCCGCCGCGAAGACGGCCGCGAAGACCGGCTCAAGCGTGTAGAGCACCGCCGCGCGCGTGGGGGGAACCTCGCGCTGGAAGCGGTTCATGATCGTGATCGCCACGACCGAGCAGGCCGCCGCCGTGTAGAGCACCGTCCAGGCCGCGTGCGGCGCCCCGAGCGCCCGCGCCAGGTCCCGCGGCCCCACGCCCAGGACCGGGAGCGTCGCCCCGGAGAAGACGACCGCGCAGGCGAACATCACCAGCGTCACCCCCTCCGGCGGGCTCCTCCGCGTGACCACGTTCGTCAGCTGGATCTGCACGGCAAAGGCGAGCGCGCAGGCGGCCGTGAGGACCTCCCCCGTCCCGAGGCCGCCTCCCGCCGGGTTCGTGAGGACGTAGACTCCCCCCAGCGAGACCAGCACCCCCATCACGTTCGCCCGCGTCAGACGCTCCCGGAAGAAGAGCCGCCCCAGGAGCGGCGTCAACACCACCGTGAGGTTCGTCAGGAAGGCCGACACGGTGGGCGTGGTGGACCCCAGCCCCGTCACCTGCAGGAGGAATCCCGCGTAGAAGGGCAGGGAGAGGAGGAACCCGTCCAGGAACACCCGGCGCGTGAGCCCCCGCACCGCCCGCGGGAAGGCGAGCGGCATGATCGCCAGCGCCGCCAGGAAGCGCAGGAAGATGAAGGCCGACGGGGCCGCCGCCTTCCCGACCGCGCCCGCCATCCCCTCGAGGCCGAGGCCCATCGAGAAGAAGCTGGATCCCCAGACCACGCACATCAGGAGCAGCCACAGCGTCGCCCGGCGATCCGGAGTCACGAGCCCTCGCATTCCGCGGGAAGGGGCGTATAATATATGAAAGACTCCGGATTGCGGGAGGAATTCCGATGCTTACGCGAATGACGGCAATCCTGCTCGCCCTGGCGGTCGCCGGCGGGACGGCGGCGGCGGGCGACCACGGCAAGATCAAGTGGGGCACCGGCTACGCCAAGGCCCTGGCCGAGGCCAAGGAGACCGGCAAGCCGATCGTCATCTACTTTTTCGGCGAAGGCTGACCTCCCTGTGCCGCATTGAGCGCAGGTGCGTTCTCGGACGAAAAGGTGGTGAAGGAGTCGGAAGCCCTGGTCCGCCTGCTCGCGGACGACGAGACCTTCGTGAAGTTCGGCGTGCAGGGCATCCCCACGGTCATCTTCCTCAACCCCGACGGCAAGGAAGTGGAGCGCCTCAGGAACCGCAGCCCGGAGGCCGTGGCGGCCAAGTTCAAGGAAATCGCCGAGAAGTACGGCCGCAATCCGAAGTTCCTCAAGGAATACGCCCCGGCGCTGGCCAAGGCCAAGGAGGACGGAAAGCCCCTGGCGGTCTTCTTCTGCGACGACAAGCCGGGGTCGCAGGCCTACGCCAAGACGCTCGACGACGAGTCCCTCAAGGAGTTCTACGAGAAGATGGTCTTCGTCAAGGTCGAGGCGAAGAAGGGCTCCGCGGAGGCGAAGCAGTACAACGTGACCGCCCCGCCCATCCTCTACGTGGTGGACCCGGCGGAGGAGAAGCCCGAGCAGAAGCCCTACAAGAAGATCTACGGCCAGAAGACGGCCAAGGACTTCAAGAAGGACTTCGAGGAGGCCCTGAAGAAGGCCGAGAAGAAGTAACCCGAACGTTGCAAGTCCGGCCGGGGCGCGGTACAACGGTCGCATGATCGAGGCGATCGCCCGCGTCCTCCGCCAGAAGCGCGCCGTATCGACGCTCCTGGCGGACCTCGTCGCCGAGACCGTCCGCATCGTCCCCGCCGACTGGCTCCGCATCGACATCGAGGACCAGGGAAAGCTCTGGTCGCGATCCGTCAAGCCGGGCCAGGAGGCCGCGCGGCCCGGGCTGGGGGAGGTCCCCCGCCTGCGCTCCGGCGAGTCGGAGTACGCCCGCCCCATCGAGGGCGGCCACGAGGCCTGCCTGCTGCTGGGGATCGGCGAGCCGAGCGGGCGGCTGATCCTCCGGCGCAAGGCTTCGGCCTTCGGGGACGAGGAGATGAGGAAGCTCCGCTCCGTCGCGGACGTCCTCTCGCTCGGCCTGCGGGCGCGCCCCTTCGAGCCGCCCCCCCGGCCGCGCGGGCCGTTCGAGGAAGAGGGACCGATGGTGTGAGCGTTCCCGGTCACGCGGGAGGCCCCCGAGGAGTCTAACAGGCATGGTCGATCCGGACGTCCGCCGGAACTTCTCCGCGCTCGTGGCCGCGGCCTTCGTGGACGGGATCCTCTCCGAGCAGGAGAAGCAGGTCCTCCACCGCAAGGCCACCGAGCTGAACGTCTCCGTCCGCGTGGTGGACGACCTCATCGCGCGCGGGGAACAGGGCAAGCTCCCCGTGACCGTCCCCACGAGGAACGAGGAGAAGGAGGCCCTCCTCGACGACCTCATCGACATCGCCTGCGCCGACGGGCGCCTCGAGGCCCCGGAGCACCACCTCCTGGCCAAGTTCGCCTCCCACATCGGCCTGGGACTGCCGGACCTGCGCGCGCGGGTGCGCCAGAGGATGGCGGCCCGGCCGGCCGAGCCCCCCGCCCCGCCCAAGCCGAGGATCGAGGAGGTCCGGGTGAGCTCCGAACCGGAGTCCTCCATCCTGCGGGCGGCCCTCCCGCCGGCCACGCCGGGATCGTCCGCGCCGCCGCTCGGCTCGCCCGTGGCGGACGTGCCCCCGGTGGCGCTCCAGCTTCTCAAGCAGGCGATCTCCTTCGAAAAGGAGGAGGACGCCCTCCACTACATCGAGCGCATGATGAGCGTCACGCGCCCGGAGGCGCAGAGGATCATGGCGGCGATCCTGGCCGCCTTCCCCGACCTCAAGCCCGGCGTGCGCCGGATCGACCGGAAATAGGCGCGAGCGATCGCTTTCCCGGTAACGCCACGCGTGCCGGGGAAACCCATTTCATAGATAATCTCCCGGGATTTCGTCACGCCCGGCCCGCGTGGCGTTATGTAACCAGGGTAAGAGGAGGCCCTCCTATGAGGCACGCGCGACCGCTGGTCCTGGCCGGCATCCTCGGCGCCGCCGCCCTGCCGGGCGCGCCGGCCGGCGCGGGCACCTACGTCGAGGCCGTCTACACGCTCCAGCAGGTCATGGCCGAGAGCGAGGTCATCGTCGAGGGCGTCGTCGAGAAGGCCGACAACGAGACCAAGACCTGCGTCGCCAAGACCGGCAAGGTCCTCAAGGGCAAGTGCGACTACCCCCTCATCCGGATGAACATCGGCGTGGGCCAGGTCTGGCACCCCGAGGCCATCTGGCCGCACCTGGTGCCGGGCGCCCCGGTGCTGGTCTTCTACAACCAGGCCCGCCAGTCGCAGACCTACCTCAACCGGTTCTTCTTCCAGCTCTACGGCGACGCGGGCGCCGCCCCCGACAAGGCCTGGTGGAACTTCACCCACATCGAGATCCGGATGAACCGGACCTTCTACGGGACCGTTCCCGAGCTCTCCAGGCTCGTCGCCGACATCCTCTCGGGCAAGGCCAAGTTCCCCGCGCCCGATCCCAAGATGCCCCCGATCAGCAAGGAACAGGCCCTCATCCTCCCGCCCCACCCGAAGCCCCAGGACGCGGCCCAACTGCCCGCCTGCTTCGCCAAGAAGATCCCGGACCCGAAGATCTACGAGAAGAAGACCCTGCTCCCCGACGAGGAGGGTTTCATCAAGGGATGGCTCGTGCTCAATCCCGTGCCCCTCGGCGAGAAGGGCGGCGACCACCAGGAGGCCTCGCAGAAGCCGTTCTTCGACAAGGAGTGGTACACCGGCCAGAAGAAGGCCGTCCCGAAGGTCTTCGAGAAGGTCAAGATCGGCGGGGTCGAGTTCGCCTGGGACCCCTACGAGACGAGCGACTACTACCTGGACCTCGGCGCCGCGGAGAACTCGCTGAGCCTGTGCGTGGCCTACCTCGTCTGCGAGAAGGAGGCCAAGGACCTCACGCTCCTGACCGGCTCGGACGACAGCCTCCTGTGCCGGCTCAACGGCAAGGAGCTGACCCGCGTCTACGGCGGCCGCGGCGTGGCCAAGGACCAGGACAAGTCCCCGCCGGTCGCGCTCAAGAAGGGCGTCAACACGATCGAGATGCTGGTGATCAACGGCGGCGGCCCCACCGGCGGATGCGCCCGGCTCGTGGACAAGGAAGGCCGGCCGTTCCGGTCCTTCACCTGCGCCTTCAGCTCCACGGGCCCGAAGAAGTAGGGGATCGGCCCATGGCGCGCCGGCCCGTGGCCCTCCTCGCCGCCCTCCTCCTCGCCACCGGGACTCCGCCCCAGGACCCCGGCCAGAAGGACGTCATCGCCGCCCCCGCCGATCCTTCCCAGCGGCCCGCCTGGCGGCAGTCCCTGGCCGACTGGCGCGCGAAGGCCCGCGCGGACCTCCAGTACAGCGACGCCCTCTACCGGCGCGAGGACTTCGCCTGGGTCCCCCGCAACTACTCATGCGGCTTCCTCATGATGAACGACCTCGCCTTCTGGGACCCGAAGGCGGCCGAATACAGGGTGGAGGCCTTCCTCGACGAGGGCCAGCGGGAGTTCGGCGGCTATGACAGCGCGGTCCTCTGGCACGCCTACCCCCGCATCGGCTTCGACGACCGCAACCAGTTCGACTTCTACCGCGACATGCCGGCCGGGATCGAGGGCCTCCGCATGGTCGTCCGCATCTTCCACGGCCGCGGGGTCAAGGTCTTCATCGACTACAACCCCTGGGACACCGGCACCCGCCGCGAGGGGAAGCCGGACCTCGACGCCCTGGCGGACCTCGTCCGCGCGATCGAGGCCGACGGCATCTTCCTCGACACGATGAACAAGGGAGCCGCCGAGTTCCGCGCCAAGCTCGACGCGGCGCGGCCGGGCGTGGTCCTCGAGGGCGAGATCGCGCTCCCCCTGGCGAACGTCCACGACCACCACATGTCCTGGGCCCAGTGGTTCCCCGACGGCGAAGTCCCCGGCGTCCTCCGCAACAAGTGGTTCGAGCGCCGCCACCTTCAGCACCAGATCAAGCGCTGGGACCGCGACCACACCGGCGAACTCCACGCCGCGTGGATGAACGGCAGCGGGATCATGGTCTGGGAGAACGTCTTCGGCACCTGGATGGGCTGGAACGCCCGCGACCGCTCGATCCTCCGCGCCATGCTTCCCATCCAGCGGCGCTACTCCGCCCTCTTCTCGGGCGAGGGCTGGACCCCCCTCGTCCCCGCGGAGGCCCCGCGCGTCTACGCCAGCCTTTGGGAGACGGAAGGCCTCCGCCTCTGGACGCTCGTCAATCGCGACGCGAAGGAGGTCCGGGGGACGCTCCTCAGGATCGATCCCCGGGAAGGCGCGAGGTACTACGACCTCGTGGCGGGGCGCGAACTGAAGCCGGAGGCGGAGGCGCTTTCCGGTTCGATCCGTCCCCGGGGCATCGGCGCCATCATCGCGGGGACGCCCGCGGCGCTGGGGGCGGACTTCGAGAAGTTCCTGGCCGCCCAGGCCGAGATCGAACGCCGCGCCGACTTCGGCACGGCGTTCCCGGAACGCAGGCAGACCCTCCGGCCGGTCGCGCCCGCGAAGAAGGACGCGCCCCCCGCCGGCATGAAGGCCGTGGCCGCCGCCGCATTCGACCTCCCCGTGAGCTTCAACCAGCGCGAGTGCGGGCTCTACGACGCCGAGCCGCCGCTCCGGAGCCCCGTCCAGGGGCTCCACAAGGTCCAGCGCTTCACGCGCCCCATCAAGGTCGGCCCCTATTCCGTGGACGCGAAGCCCGTCACGAACGCCCAATACGCCGAGTTCCTCGCGAAGTCGGGCCACAAGCCGCGCCACCCGGAGAATTTCCTCAAGCACTGGTCCGGTGGCAAGCCGCCCGCCGGGAAAGAGGACCACCCCGTCATCTACGTCGACCTCGACGACGCGCGCGCCTACGCGGCGTGGGCCGGGAAGCGCCTGCCCGCCGAGGAGGAGTGGTACCGAGCGTTCGAGCAGAAGGCCGCCGAGTGGGGGCCGGCGCGGGTCTGGGAGTGGACCGAGAGCGAGCGGAGCGACGGCCGCATCCGCTTCGCGATCCTCAAGGGCGGCGCGGACTACAAGGCTTCGGGCTCGATCTGGTACGCCGACGGCGGCCCCCGCGAGCCCGACTTCGCGGCGAAGTTCCTCCTGATGTGGCCCGGCCTGGACCGCTGCGGGACGATCGGCTTCCGCTGCGTCGCGGACGTCGATTAGCGGCTTGACGGCGCGCGGCTTGTCGATTATCACCCTACTATGCGATCGGTGCTGAGCCTCCTGGCCGCCCTGGCCGCCGGCCCCGCGGACGGCTCCCAAGCCGCTCCTCCCCGGCCCGGCGACCTCCTCCGCAACATCCGCCAGGTCACCTTCGAGGGCCGCCGCGCGGGAGAGGCCTATTTCCAGGGCTCCCGGATGATCTTCCAGAGCGAGCGCGAGGAGGGGAACCCCTTCTTCCAGATATTCGTCATGGACCTCGGCACCGGGGACGTGCGCCGCGTCTCGCCCGGCGTCGGCAAGACCACCTGCGGCTGGC
>CAYNDR010000044.1:0-5597 GCA_964395295.1 uncultured Planctomycetales bacterium | reverse complement strand
TGGCTCCACCCCGACGGGCAGAGGGCCCTGTTCGCCTCGACCCACCTGGACCCCGACGCCCGCAGGAAACAGGAAGAGGACCTGGCGCGCCGCGCCAAGGGCGAGGAGCGCCGCTACTCCTGGGACTTCGACGAGCACTACGACATCTTCGAGGCCGCCCTCGACGGGCGGATCCTGCGGAACCTGACCGCCGCGCGAGGCTACGACGCGGAGGGTTCCTGGTCCCCCGACGGGAAGCGGATCGCCTTCGCCTCGAACCGCGCCGCCTACGCGGAGGAACTCGCCGGCGAGGACAAGGAGCGGTTCGACCGCGACCCGTCGTACCTGATGGACCTCTACGTCATGGATTCGGACGGCTCCAGCGTCCGCCGCCTCACCCGCGAGAAGGGATACGACGGCGGGCCCTTCTTCAGCCCGGACGGCCGGAAGATCTGCTGGCGGCGGTTCTCCCCGGACGGGGCCACCGCCGAGATCCACACGATGAACGCCGACGGGACGGACCCGCGCCCGATCACGCGCCTCGGCGCGATGTCCTGGGCCCCCTTCTTCAGCCCCGACGGCGACTACCTGATCTTCGCCACGAACGTGCACGGCTTCGCCAACTTCGAGCTGTACATCGTGGACGCCCGGGGCTCCCGTGAGCCCGTCCGGGTGACGGAGGCGGAAGGATTCGACGGCCTTCCCGCACTGCACGGCGACCGGCTCGCGTGGACCAGCACCCGGACGTCCGACAAGACCTCGCAGGTCTTCTTCGCCGACTGGGACCATCGCCTCGCGCGCCGTCTGCTCGGACTGCCCGAGGGGCCGGTCCCCGCGGCGGCGGCCCGGGAGGAGCGCCCGAAGGCTCGGCACGAGATCCGCGCGGAGGACCTCCGCGGGATCGTCACCCGCCTCGCCTCCCCCGACATGGACGGCCGGATGACCGGCACGGAAGGGGCGCGGAAGGCCACCGACTTCGTGGAGGCCTTCTTCCGCGGGATCGGCCTGGATCCGGTCACGGAGGATTTCGAGTTCACCGCGGGAGCCTCCCCGGGCCCCCAGGGCCGCCTGGGCCGGCCGGGCGGGGAGGACCTGGCGCCGGACCGCGAGTGGAGGCCCCTGGCCCACTCGGGGGCCGGCGAGTTCGCGGCGGCCCCCGTCGTCTTCGCGGGCTACGGGATCGAGGCCCCGGACTACGACTCGTACGCCCATCTCTCCGTGAAGGACAAGTGGGTGCTGGTCCTGGACGGCGCGCCCCCGGGCAAGGAGGCGCTCGCCCCCCACGCCGAACTGCGCCGGAAGGTGCGCGCCGCGCGCGACCGCGGGGCCCGGGGGCTCATCGTGGCCGGCAAGGAGCTCATCGAGTTCCGCCCGGGCGCCGCCGCCGCGCCCACGGGCCTCGCGGCGGTCTCGATCACCGAGGAGGCCGCCGGGAAACTGCTGGAACGCTCGGGGAAGTCGCTGAAGAAGATCCGCGAGGGGCTCGAAACCGGGGCGCCGGCAATGGGCTTCGAGATCCCCGACGTCGCCCTCGAGGCCAGGATCGACATCCGCTGGGCCCGGCGGACGGGCCGCAACGTCTATGCGCGGCTCAAGGGGAACGGCGGCGCGACGGTCGCCATCGGCGCCCACCTCGACCACCTCGGCCGCGGGGCGGAGGGCGGCTCGCTGGCCCGGGGCGACGAGAAGGGGCAGGTCCACCCCGGCGCGGACGACAACGCCTCCGGCGTGGCGGCGGTCCTCGAGATCGCCGAGCGGATGGCCCACGAGAAGCCGCCCCTGAAGCACGACGTCCTCTTCACGATCTGGACGGGCGAGGAGATGGGGCTCCTCGGATCGGCGAAGTTCGACCCCGCCGGAGTGGTCGCCTACCTCAACCTGGACATGGTCGGCCGCCTGGACAAGGCGCTCGTCCTCCAGGGGATCGGGTCGAGCCCCGCCTGGCCGCGACAGATCGAGCGCGCCAACGCGGTCGTGGGCCTGCCGGTCGTGACCCGGTCGGATCCCTACCTGCCCACCGACGCGACGTCCTTCTACGTCAAGGGCGTGCCGGTCCTGGACGCCTTCACGGGCCTCCACCCCGACTACCACACGCCGCGCGACACGGCGGACAAGCTCAACTACGCCGGGACCGAGAGGATCGCCGAGCTGATGGCGCGGATCGCCTCCGAGCTGGCGACCGCCGGCGAGAGGCCGGCCTACCGGTCGGTCGAGAAGCCGAAATCCCGCTCCGCCCACCTGGGCCGGGCCTTCCTGGGCACCATCCCGGATTACGCGCAGGGGGACCTCGCGGGGGTGAAGCTCTCGGGCGTGGCCAAGGGAGGGCCCGCCGAGAAGGCCGGCGTCCGCGGCGGGGACATCATCGTTCAGCTGGCGGGGAAGAAGATCGACAACATCTACGACTACACCGACGCCCTGTCCGGCCTGCAGGTGGGGAAACCGGCGGTCCTCGTGGTGGAGCAGGACGGCAAGCGCCTGGAACTGACGGTCACCCCCCAGCCTCGAGAGTGAGATCGCCGGCCGCTACAGCGCCAACCGGGGATCCGTCTCGACGAGTTTTAGCAGGGCGGCCTGTCCCGTCGGGGGCAGTTCGACGACGGAGATCGATACCGGCCCGGGCGCGAACTTCCAGGCGCCGCCCTTCCGCACGAACACGACGAGCGCCACGGTCGTCTTCTTCGCGTTCCCCGTGTTCACCTCGGCGTAGTAGCCCGCAAGGTGGGGCTTGTCGCGCCTCCAGCCTAGCTTGATGAACCGGCCGCGGGCGAGGTCCGGAAGCGCCGCCTTCGCGACTTCCCTGGCCTCGTCGGGCCCCGGGAGCGCGGCGCCTTCGTCGAGGAGGAGAAGGTCCGCCGCGCCCTCCGGCTTCCCCGCCGCGAAGGCCTCGCGGATCCTCTTCCACACCGAATCGAGTTCCTTGCGGATCACCGGCTCCGGGCGCGCGTCCGGGGGCTCCGCCTCCGGCGCCGCCTCCACCGGCGGCGGGGCCGCGGCGTCCCCTCCCGGCTCCAGCCTCAGCGAGTCTTCCGTCTCGATCAGTTTCAGGATCCCCGCGGCGTCAAGCTTGTCGTCCGTGGAGTAGCTGGAGCAGGTGTGCGGCGCCGGGACCGGCTTCCAGCCGTTGTTTGTCTATGATACGCCGACCACCGAGACGGTGACCTGGCCCTTCTTGTCGAGGTCCGTCTGCGCGTAGTAGCCCAGCCGGCCGCCCTCCCGTAGGAGCTTCAGGAACTTCCCTTTCGACAGGTCCGGCAGGAACGCGGCGAGTTCCCTGGCCTGGGCCCGGTTCGGCGCCGGCGCCCCCTCCGGGATCTCCAGGTGCTTCTTCAAATCCTCGAGGCGGTACTCCTCCAGCGCCCGGCGCACCTCCGCCCAGGTCCGATCGAGGGCCGCCTTCAGGGCCTCGTCCGTCATCGGCCGCCTCCTCCCTACTCGAACGCCATGTCCATGAACGACTCGGGATCGTGGAAGGAGCCGGAGGTGGGACTGCACGTGAGCCAGATCCCGCTCTCGCACTCGTGCCCCGCGAAGTTCACCCGCCAGACCGTCCCCGGCGCCGGCGCCGCGCCCGGGAAGGGGATGGCCACCTCGATGACCGTGGTGATCCCCGTCCGGCCGGCGGCCGCGCGGACCTGGTCCAGTTTCCAGCCGGCGACCTCCCCGTCCTTGACCTCGGTGTACCTGGCCCCCGCCGCGTTCACGCAGACCTGGCCGTAAGGGCCGCCCTTCTTCGGCTGGAGGAAGATCTCGCCCTCGTCGTCGTTCCAGATCTCCCCGCCGTCCTTCTCGTTGGCGGTGAGCTTCTTCTCGGACATGATGACGAACGCCACGTAGAGGGCGTCCTTGTCGTAGCCCACGTAGGCCACGTGGGGGCACGGCGCGATGCCGCTGGCGCTCTCGTTCAGGTCCACCACGACCTTGCCGCGGCGGGCGGAGGCGGCGATCCATGCCTCGTCGTCGAGCTTGCCGTCGAGCTTGGGCGGCTTGGCGAGCTTCGGGGCGACGAGCCGGCTGGGCGCGGCGGCTTGCGGGGCCGCCGCTTCCTGCGGGACCATGGAGACCGACGCGGGGGCCGCCGGAGCAGGCGGCGCGCCGGCCTTCTTCGCGCCGGCGCAGGCCGCGAGGCCCGCGGCGACGGCCACGGCGATCCAGAGCGCGATCTTCCTCATAGCTTCCTCCCTATCGGATCATCACCCGCCATTTTCCAACCCGGACGGAAAAAGTCCCGGATAATCCGCCTTGGGCAAATCCCCATAATCACCGGGAATAAAATCACCACAAAGACACAAAGTACACAAAGAAATAATCCCGATCAGGGATCCCCCCTGGGGGGATCAGGGGGGGACGATCGATAATTGCCTCTTCGTAACCGTTCAGCATCCGAGAATCAAGGAGTAGTCCCCCCTGCCCCCCGGGGGGGCAACGGGGGGAAATCCATTCTCGATTCTTGATTCTCGATTCTGGCCATAACCAGGGACTGAACGCATACGCCTCTTCTTTGCGTCCTTCGTGCCTTTGTGGTGAAGATTATCCCCCTGAAACCGCCTTACAGGTTGGCGTTCGCGAAGTCCCAGTTCGCGAGGCTCTCCAGCCAGGCCTTCACGTAATCCGGCCGGCGGTTCTGGTAGTCCAGGTAGTAGGCGTGCTCCCAGACGTCGATCGTCAGGAGCGGCTTGAGGCCGTGGACGATCGGCGTGTCGGCGTTCCCGGTCTTCATCACGCTGAGCTTCGAGCCGTCGGTGACGAGCCACGCCCAGCCACTGCCGAACTGGGTCTTGGCCGCCTCGGCGAGGTCCGCCAGGAGCTTGTCCGCGCCCCCGAAGTCCCGCGCGATCGCCTCGGCGATCTTCCCGGAGGGCTTCCCGCCGCCGCCCGGCTTCATGCTGTTCCAGTAGAAGGTGTGGTTGAAGACCTGCGCGGCGTTGTTGAAGATCCCGGCCGTCTCCTTCTTCCCGGCGGTCTCCTGGCACAGGGCTTCGAGCTTGAGCTTCGCCAGCTCGGTGCCGGCCACGAGCTTGTTCGCGTTGTCCACGTACGCCTTGTGGTGCTTCCCGTGGTGGAACGAGAGCGTCCTCGCCGAGAGGTGCGGCTCCAGGGCGTTCTCGGCGTAGGGGAGCGGCGGGTGCGCGATCGCGGGGGCATCCTGGGCGGGCGTTCCCCCGCCGGCCCCCGTGAGCGCCGCCGCCCACACGAACGACCCGGACCCCACGATGAAGTTCCTGCGCGTCATCATTGCGACCCTCCAATATCCGATTCCTCCGCCCCCCGCCCCCGGCAGGGAACCAGGCGGCTATTTCCTCAGTCCCTTCGACATCGACAGGGTCCCGTCGGCGGCCACGACGAGCGCCTGGACCCCGTCCAGCTTCTCCACCAGCTCCATCCCCTTCTCCGGCCCCAGGACGAAGATGCCCGTGGCCAGCGCGTCGGCGAAGGCGAGCGTGGGGGCCACGATGGTCACGCTCTGGCACCGGTCCGCGGGATATCCCGTGCGCGGATCGATGATGTGGCAATATCGCTTCCCGTCCTTCTCGAAATACCGTTCGTAGTCGCCGGACGTGTAGACGGCCGCGTTGGAGACCGGGAGGACTGCGATATTCTCCCCCTTCTTCCGAGGGTGC
>CAYNDR010000043.1:22509-26658 GCA_964395295.1 uncultured Planctomycetales bacterium | reverse complement strand
TGGTTGGCGATGATGAGGACGCCGACCAGGAGGGCGAAGAGCCCGGAGATCCAGGCGGCGGCCGCGGCCGCCCGGGCGGCGGTCCGGGCCCCCTCGGAGCGGTACTTCCGGTTATCCGGCGCGTCCATCGGGCCCCCGGTTCACCACAAAGGCACAAAGGTCACAAAGGACCCACAAAGATATCCCGGGATGGATCTCTCCCCCCTGCCCCCCGGGGGGCAAGGGGGGACGAGTGATATTTATTCTTCTTTGTGCCCTTGGTGTCTTTGTGATGAGCGTCATTTCGTCCGCAGCTCCAGGGACTCGGGCTTCCTCCCCACGGGGCAGTACGGCATGCACCGGCCACAGCTGAGGCAGTCGGCCCGGTCCGGCCGGTAGTCCCGGCTCCTCCGGCGGACCGAGAGGGCGATCAGCCCGCCTCCCACGGCGAGGCCGAGGAAGATCCCCAGGAAGATCGAGCCCGTCCGGAACTGGCGGCGGATCGCCCGCGCCCGCCCCAAGAGGTCCCCCGCCGGCTTGTCCGATTCATAGAACGTCCGGCTGTCGATGGTCGTGTCCGCGATTCTGCCCGTCTTCTCCAGGACCACCCGCTCGGCGAGCCTCACCGTCGAGTGGATCCGCGAGAGGGAAGGGTGGGCGAGGAGCCCGGCCCCGGCCCCCGCGGCGGCGAGCAGGGGGAGCAGGGCGATGAGGAGGCCGAGCCGCCGGACGCCGGCGCGGCGGGCCTCCGGCGCCCGCTCCGGCGTGGGCTTGAGGATGGCGTCGAAGGGGCAGGTGTCCTCGCAGAGGCGGCACTGGGTGCACTCGGCGGGCGTGATCGTGAGGTGCCGCCTCGAGAGGCGCGACATCCACTTGAGGAGCACCCCGTACGGGCAGAGGAAGCGGCAGTACGGCCGCGCCACGACCGTGCCCGCGAGGCGGCCGCCGGCCCCCAGGAGGAGCATCTCGCAGGTCGCCCCCATGCGGAAGAATCCCACGAAGGGGTCGTAGCGGCAGATCAGGAAGTCCGCCCCCGTGGCGGCCGCGAGGACCGCCAGCCCCAGGTAGATGTAGGGGAGGATCCCCAGGAAGCGGGCCAGTCCGCGCGGGACCTGGACCGGCTTGAGGATCACGGCGTCCTGCGCCGCCCCCAGCGGGCACACCGCCGCGCAGAAGACCCGCCCGAAGAAGAGGGCGAAGAGGAGCGGCAGGAGGAAGATCGCGATCGCCGTGAGCGGGACGGCGTAGCCGCTCGATGCCGCGGCGAGCGCGATGTTCTGGATCGATCCCACGGCGCAGACGCACCCCTCCCGCCAGAATCCGAACCAGAGGAGGGAGGCGACCATGAGGAGGAAGATCGGACGGCGGGAGCGCCCCTTGAGGGCCAGCCAGGCGGACAGGCTCAGCGCCGCCGCCAGGGCCCCGAGGTCGACGTATTCCAGGGCCAGGGAGCGGGCGGAGGGCTGGGTGGTCCGGGGCAGTTTGTAGCCGCTCTCGAACTCCGGCTCCGGGAACCGCGCCTGCTGGGCGGCGAGCGGGAATGCGGAGGCGAAGACGAGGGCGAGGACGGCCGACGCGGGGACGAGTCTCGTCGCTGGCAAGGAGCGCCTCAGTCTTTCCCGGTTTTCAGGCCCTTCTTGAGGAGGTACGGCCGGTCCGCGGGGACGCGCCGGAAGGCGTCCGAAGGGCAGGCCCGCGCGATGGAGCACTGGTTGCAGTTGGAGCACCGGTCGTGCCGGATCTGGAGGTAGAGCGACCCGTTCCCGAACGAGCCGCACCCCTTCACGCACTTGGCGCACGCCGTGCAGAGCGGCTCGTCGATCGTGTACTGGAAATACTGGCCCTCCACGTAGGCGCGCTTGATGGCCGCGGCGGGGCAGAGCTGGTTCTCGGCCGCCGTGTCGTGCTCGGGCGCGCCGGGCTGGTGGTAGCCGCCGCAGAGGTCGCAGTACCCGCAGACGTCGTAGGAGTGGACGCACTTGACGGCCGAGGGGCTCAGGACGCACTCCGTCTCGCACCGGCCGCACTGGGTGCACTTGAACGGGTCGATCTGCCAGACCGCGGCGCCCGAGGTCGCCCGCGGGACCGCGGCCCCCGCCGCGGCCGCGGCGGCGAGCGCCGCCGCGCCCCTCAGGCCGTTGAGGAGGAAGGTCCGGCGGCCCACGGGGGGCTTCTCAGGCTCCGCCATGGGCGTCCTTCCTCGGGACCTTCGGGCACCGTCCCCGGGAGGGGCAGGGGCCGCACGCGCCGGCCCCCGTGCACGAACGCGAGGTGGGATCGATGCGCCTCTTCGTCAGCAGGACGGCCGTGCCCGCGCCGGCCAGCCCCAGGACGAGGCACCGGCCCGCCGTCCGGAGGAACTCCCGGCGGCCCTCGCCGCTTTCCTTGTCCGCCATGCCGTCTATCATAACAGGCCCCGGCGAGTCCCTCAATCGCCCGCCTTCGCGGCGGCCTCGACGTATACGCGGACCGTCGAGGTCGACGGATCGAGGACCAGGATCCTCCCTTTCGAGTCGACCGCCACGTCCAGCCCCACCGCCCCCTCGGGGAAATCCCCCGGCCCGGCCACGACGCCGACGAACCGCCCCGCGGGGTCGTGGACCTTGATCCGGACGAGCCCTTTCTCGACGGTCACGAAGGAGCCGTCCCGGCGGATCGCGAAGTGGGAGGGGTTGCAGCACCCCGAGAATCCCTCGATCCGCACGGACTCCTGGCCCCAGGCGGAGGCCAGGCTCCCGTCCCCCTGGTAATTCTCGATCCGGTGGCGGGCCGTGTTGGCCGCCCACAGGAAGCCGGCCGGGTCGATCGCCACGTCGAAATAGGGACTCGGGATGTTGAAGCCGGGGATCTCCTTGAGGAGCTTCCCGGACTTGTCGTAGCGGAGGACGGCCCGGTGGCCGAAGTCGGCCACGGCGACGCCGTCGTCCGAGACCGCGATCGAGGTGATCCAGGCCCCCGGCCCGAGGCGTTCCCAGGGAACCTTCTTTTCTCCCTTGGGATCGAGCACCTCCACGCGGTCCCGCATCCCGAGGTAGACGGTGGAGTCCGAATCCACCGCCACGCAGGATGCGGCCTCTCCCAGCGCGTGGCGGGCGAAGGGGGCGCCGTCGCTCCCGAGGACGACGAGGGCTTCGTCTCCCGCCACGTAGATGCGGTCGTCGGGGCCCACGGCCACGCCGCGGGGCTTCGCCAGTCCCGGCGAGAGCCGCGCGGCCTCGCGGGCGATCACGAGCTTGGGGTCGATCCGCTTGAGCTCCTCGAGGTCCTCCCGGAGGGGCGGGCGCGCCTGCCGGGCGGCCTTCCACCGGTTCCAGTAGAGGCCGAGCCCCGCGCAGAGGAGGGCGCCGGCCAGGACCGCCGCGATCCCTCCGCGTTTCACGGCCGCCTCGCGTCGATGCAGATCATCCGCTTCGAGTCCCGCAGGATCATCCGGCCGCCCGCGAGGGCGATGGGGCCCCAGGAGTCCTGGCCCTGGAGGACCTTGGCCTCGGCCAGCTCCTCGTACCTCTCGGTGCTCGCGCGGACCGTCGTGAGCACGCCGTCGTCGCCGAGGATGAAGAACTTCCCGTCCGCCAGGAGGAACGGCCCGAGGCCGAACCGTTTCTGCTTCCCGCTCGACCAGACGACCTTCCCGTGGTCGTCCGGGCGGACGCAGGCGAACTGCTGTTTGAGCGCCCCGCCGTCCTTGGGGAGGATCGCGAAGAGGTGGCCCTTGTGGTAGATGGCCGTCTGCTGTTCGCTCGCGAGGCCCGCCTGGGTCGCGAGCCTCCGGACGGCCCGGGCCTCGTAGCCGCCGTCCTTGGGCGAGACCCTGAAGAGGAGGCTCCCGGCGTTGTAGCCCGCCGTCACGTAGACGAGGCCGTCCTCCATGACGAGCGGCGAGGGGGCGATGACCTGGCTGCTCCACTCGGGCATCTCCCAGAGGAGGCGCCCAGCGTCCTCGGGCGCCGCCGAGACGCCCACGGCGCCGCCCTTGGCGCAGTAGGCGTACATCCGCTTCCTGCCCAGCGTCATCACGCAAAAAGTCTTGCAGCGGATGAACGTGAACCTCAAAGACGTCCGCGACAAGATCACGAACTTGAACGCGCAGGAGATCGGCGACGACGTCGAACGCGCCAAACAATGGAAGCGCTACGACCGCAATCCTGTCTTCGACGAGACGGAAGTCGC
>CAYNDR010000043.1:0-22499 GCA_964395295.1 uncultured Planctomycetales bacterium | reverse complement strand
CGCCGAGACGCCCACGGCGCCGCCCTGGGCGCAGTAGGCGTACATCCGCTTCCCGCCCAGCGTCATGGGCATGATCGAGGAGTGCGACATCGCCCAGCCCCGCGGGTTCGGCGTCTTCCAGAGGACCTTCCCGGTCTCGAGGTCCGCCCCGATCATGAGCGCGTCCTTGCCGCCCGGGGCGATCACGGCGGCGGCGCCGTCGATGAGGGGGCACTGCCCGGTGTACCAGAGCGGCGTGACGGTCCCGAACTCCTTCTCGAGGTCCAGGCCCCACTTGAGCGCCCCGCTCTCGGCGTCCACGGCCATCACGTGGCAGCGGGGCCCGATCGTGACGACGACCTTGTCGGTGACGGCGGGGACGGTGCGGGACATCCCGTGGTTCCGGACGACCTTCACGCGGTAGGAGCGGCGCCAGAGCTCCCGGCCGTCCTCCAGCGACAGGCAGAGGAGCGCGTCCGCCTTCTTCTTCTCGTCGTAGTCGAGGACGTAGGCGCGCCCCCGGTGCACGGCCGCGCCGGCGTAGCCCTCGCCGAGGTCCACGGACCAGAGGACTTTCGGGCCGCCCTCGGGCCAGCGGTCCGCCAGCGGGACCTCCTCCTTGGAGATGTTGTCGAAGTCCGGGCCGCGGAAGCGGGGCCAGGAGCCGGGCAGGGTCGAGGGCTTCCCGCCGGACTCCTCGAAGGACTCCCCGATGGCGATCTTCTCGGCCGGGGCGGCGGCGCCCGAGGGGCGCCCGTCCATTCCGGGGAGGCGCCGGGACAGGGCGGCGGCGGGGTCGTGCGCCCTCCACACGGCGAAGGCCGTGAGGCCCGCGCCGAGGACGGCCGCGGCCGTGACGGTCGGGATGAGAAAACCCCGGGATTTCATCGCTTCTGACCGTAGGCTACCAAACCCCGATCCGGGAGGGAACGGGGGCTACTCTCCCTCCACGCACACGGGCTCGCCGGCGGCGTTCCGGCATTTGATCGTGCCGTTGGCGAGGACCGGCGCGGTCCACTTGGTTCCGCCTCCCGGGATCACCGTGGCCTTGGAGATCTCCTTGTAGGCGGCGGGGTCCGCCTCGACGACCCTGAGCACGCCGCCCTTGTCGATGGCGATGAGCTTGCCGTTGGCCGCCGTCAGGTTTTCGAATCCGCCGCCCTGGGTCCACTTGGGCTCGCCCGTGCGGGGATCGATGCAGCGGAGCTGGCCGCCGCCGGTGTTGCCGTCCACCCCGAAGATGTGGTTGTTCAGGTAGACGGGGCTGGAGAAGTGGCACCGCATGTTCTTGTTCTCCCAGAGCGGCTTGAGCCCGGCGGCCACGTCCAGGAGGGCGCAGCCGCGGTTGTACCCGGAGGCGATGAAGAGCTTTCCGTCGAAGTAGACCGGGTCGGCCGCGTTCACGTCGTATTCCGTCACCCACGGGAAGGAGCCGAGCTTCTGCCCGCCCTTGAGGTCGGCCACGGTGACCTCCTTGGCGCCGAAGAAGGCCAGGCAGTCCCGGCCCTTGAGGTTGAAGAGGACCGGCGAGGCGTAGCCGCTGGCGCCGCCCGGGCTGGACCAGACCTTCTGGCCGTTGGCCTTGTTCAGCATCACGCCGTAGGAGCTCGCGTTGTAGACGACGAGGTTGCCCGCCACCAGCGGCGAGCCGGCGAGGCCCCAGGTGATGTTCCTCCCGCCCCCCGCCAGGACGCCGGCCTTCCAGACCACCTTGCCGGTCTTCGCGTCGAGGCAGAAGGCGTCCCCGCTGCGGCTCACCGTGTAGACGCACGCCCCATCGACCACGGGCATGGCCCGGGGGCCCGGGTAGTTGCCCGGGTCGCACTTGTAGGAGTGCTTCCAGATTTCCTTGCCGGTCTCCTCGTCGAGGCAGGTGACGACGTCGTTCCCGTCCTGGTTGCCCATCGTGGTGACGCGCTTCCCGGCCACCGCCACGGCGGAATGGCCCTGCCCCACGCTCGCCTTCCACTTGATCTTCGCCGTCGCCAGGGCCTCCGGTTTCCAGGCCGTCTCCTTGGAGATGCCGGTGCCGTCCGGCCCGCGCCAGCGGGCCCAGTCGTCCGCGAAGGAGGCGCGGAACAGGCACAGGACGCCCGCGAGGAGGAGGAAGGCCGACCGGCGGTTCAGGAGGTTCATCCGATTATCCTCTTGCCCACAGAAAGTTAAACGCTCGGCGGTCCCCGGGCCGCGTCCGCGGCGGCGAAAAAAAGGCCTCCCGGAGGTCATTCGCCGGCCACGCGGATGAAGGCGGCCGGCTCGCGGGCGAAGTCGCAGCGGTCGAGCCGCGCGAGGGCCCGGCGGAAGTCGGCCTCCCGCGCCGGGTGGGTGAGCATCACGACGGGGACCACGCCGTCGGGGCGGGTCTCCTTCTGGAGCACGACCCGGATGGACACCTTGTGGCGGCCGAGCTCGGTGGCGATCCGGCCCAGGACGCCGAACTGGTCGGCGACGTTGAAGCGGATGAAGAAGCGCGAGCGTGTCTCGGCCATGGGCCGGACGCGGCCGGCCTCGATCCGGCCCGACCCGCGGGCGTGCGATTCCGCCGGCAGTTCGCGCCAGCGCGCCGCGTCGATGACGTCGGCCAGCACGGCGCTGGCGGTGGGCATCTGCCCGGCGCCGCGGCCGTAGAACATGAGCCGCCCGGCGGCGTCCGCCTCCACGAGCACGGCGTTGAAGACCCCGTTCACGGAGGCCAGGGGGTGGCGCTTCTCCAGGAGCGTGGGATGGACGCGCAGTTCGAAGCCGCCGTCGGCCCGCCGCCCGGTCGCCACGAGCTTGATGGCGTAGCCCATCTCGGCGGCGTAGCGGATGTCCTCGCGGGTCACGCGCGTGATCCCCTCGACGTGGACGTCCTCGAGGCGGAAGGCGCGGCCGAAGGCCAGCGCCGAGAGGACCACCAGCTTGTGGGCGCTGTCGTGGCCCTCGATGTCGAGCGCCGGGTCGGCCTCGGCGTAGCCCTGGGCCTGGGCCTCGGCGAGCGCGGCCTTGAAGTCCGTGCCTTTCTCGGCCATCTGCGTGAGGATGTAGTTGCAGGTGCCGTTGACGATGCCCTCGGTGTTGAGGATGCGGTTGGCGGCCAGCCCCTCGCGGATGGACTTGAGGATGGGGATGCCGCCGGCCACGGAGGCCTCGAAGAAGAGCGCCGCGCCCCCCGCGGCCGCGGCCTCGACGAGATCGCGGTAGCTCTTGGAGAGCAGGTGCTTGTTGGCGGTGACGGCGCTGAGGCCCTTGCGGAGCGCCTTGAGGAGGAACGTCCGCGCCGGCTCCAGGCCGCCCACGAGCTCGATGACGATGTCGAGGTCGTCCCGGTCGAGGAGCCGGCCGGCGTCGGTCGTGAAGATCTTCGCGGGCAGTTTGAGCGCCCGGGCGCGCTCGCGCCTCGTGTCGCAGGCGCAGGCGAGTTCGAGGTCCATCCCCGTGCGCGCGCGGATCTCGCCGCGGCGCTCGCGCAGGAGCTTCGCCACGCCGGTCCCCACGGTCCCCAGCCCGATCAGTCCCACTCTGGCGGTAGGCAAGGCGGTCCTCCGTTTCGGGGCGATTATAGGTTCCCGGGGGCGGGTTTCAAAGGGCAAGCGTCGGGGGAAGGTCACTTCTCCTTCGGGTTCGGCTCCCACCGACCCCGGCCGGACTTGGGGTCCACCACGAACTTCAGGTTCTGCGCCGCCCCCTCCTGGGGGGGGATGGCCTTCCGGTACGCCGCCCACATCGCGTCCACGAAGGGATCGAACGTCTTCCCCTGCCGGATCGTGTCCCCGCCGATCTTCTTCGCGAATTCCGCGTCGTCCTCGGACATCCAGCGGTCGCAGTAGTCGAAGAAGGCGTCGTGCCCCCACGCCTTCACGGCCCCCATCATCCGGGCGGCGAGCGCCTCGCCCACCCACCCCACCGAAGTGGAGGAGCGGCGGTAGTCCTCCGAGAGCTTGTCCCACCGGTCCCACTGGGCGGGCTTCAGCGCCAGGAGGCGCTCGCGCTTGAGCGACTTCGCCCGGGCCACCACCTTCGCGTCCCCCGCGAACGAGGGCCGGAACGCGTCCGGCGGCATCGCGGAGGGGACGCACGTCAGGACGGCCGCCGTCCGGAGCGTCGAATTCGACCTCTCGCCCCATCCCTTCACGAAATTCTCGTTGGGGCCGGTCGCGTGGCTGATCGCGGAGACCAGCGACTGGCCGGGGGCCAGCGGGCAGGGGAACTTGACGCTTAGCTGGGGCTGGTAGTTGATGGCGCGGGAGTCGTACCCCTGCGCGTCGGCCCCCTTGGGGTTGAGCATCGACCCGTTCCGCATCCGGTCGTCGGCCCGGAGGGCGGAATCCCCGTACCGATTCCTGGAGACTCCCCCCGCCTCGCCCGGCGGCGACTTCCCCGGCGGGGGATCGACGGAGACGACGACGACCGGCCCCGCGACCCACCAGTCGCCGTTCACGAACTGCCCCGTGGCGGCGGAGCGGTCGAAAGACCAGGTGATGCCGTGCTGTGTTATCTTAGCGCGGTTCTGGGACGGGGACTGGGCGTCCGCGGGGCCTCCCCAGAGGGCCCCCCAGGCGGCCAGCGCGACCGCGAGGCGGCCCCTGGAACGCGCGATCCCGCTCATGGATATGATACGCGGCGGCTCCCGCCCTGAACTTCCGCCTTTGACTCGCCGCGGGCGGCGCGCCGCGCGGCCAGGTTCTCCATGCAGAGCGTCACCAGCGCGGTCCACCCCGTCTGGTGGCCGGCCCCGAGCCCCGCCCCCGTCTCCGCGTGGAAATATTCGTGAAAGAGCGGCAAGTCCCGCCAGGCCGGATCCCGCGCGTAGCGGGGATCGCCGCCGTGGCACGGACGCCGCCCCTCCTTGTCGGGCAGGAACAGCCGCACCAGCCGGCACGACAGGTCCCGGGCCACCTCCTCGAGGGTCGCCGTGGCCCCCGAGCCGGTGGGGTATTCGACCCGGAGGCCGTCCCCGTAGAAGTGGTGGTACCGTTCCAGCGCCTCGATGAGCAGGTAGTTGACGGGGAACCAGACCGGCCCGCGCCAGTTGGAATTCCCGCCGAAGAGGGGCGTGTCGGACTCCCCCGGGGCGTACGCCACGACGCCTTCCTCCCCGCCCGCGCGGAAGACGAACGGGCGAGCGGCGTGGACCTTGGACAGGGAGCGGATGCCGAACGGGGAGAGGAACTCGTTCTCGTCGAGCATGGGGCGCAGGACCCGGACGAGCCGCTCCCGCGAGGGGATGGCCAGCAGGCGGTGCCCGTGGACTCCCCCGGGGCGCGTCTCGAGGTACGCGATGTGACGCACGAGGTCCTGGCGATGCTTGAGGAACCAGGCCATCCGCTTGCGGAAGCCGGGCAGCCGGTCCAGCGTCTCTTCCTCCAGGATCTCGACCGCCACGAGGGGGATCAGGCCGACCATCGAGCGGATCCGGAGCGGCACCGCCCGGCCGTCCACGAGCACCTGGTCGTAATAGAAGCCGTCCCGCTCGTCCCAGAGCCCGGTTCCGCCGAGCGAGTTCATGGCGTCCGTGATCGCCACGAAGTGCTCGAAGAACTTGGAGGCCATGTCCTCGTAGGCCGGATCCTCCCGGGCCAGCTCCAGCGCCATCGACAGCAGCGTCCCGCACGCGAAGGCCATCCAGGCGGTGGCGTCCGCCTGCTCGAGATACCCGCCGCCGGGCAGCGGCCGGGAGCGGTCGAACACGCCGATGTTGTCCAGCCCGAGGAATCCGCCGGAGAAGAGGTTCCGTCCCTCCGGATCCTTCCGGTTCACCCACCACGTGAAGTTGATCACCAGCTTCTGGAAGACCCGGGCCAGGAACAGCCGGTCCCGCCGGCCGGGCCGGCCCGTCATCTTGTAGGTCCGCCAGCACGCCCAGGCGTGCACCGGCGGATTCACGTCCGAGAGGCCGTATTCGTAGGCCGGCAGTTGGCCGTTGGGGTGCATGTACCATTCCCGGAGGAACAGCACGAGCTGCGCCTTCGCGAACTCGGGGTCGACGCGCGCGAACGGGAGCATGTGGAAGGCCAGGTCCCACGCCGCGTACCAGGGATATTCCCACTTGTCGGGGACGGAGACGACGTCCCGGTTGAAGAGGTGCAGCCAGGCGCCGTTGCGGCCCTGTTTGCGGACGGGGGGAGGCGGCGGCATCTCCGGGTCGCCCTCCAGCCAGTCCTTGACGACGTAGTGATAGAACTGCCTCGACCACAGGAGCCCGGCGTATGCCTGGCGCGCGACGCGGCGCTCCTCCTCCCCGAGCCCGCCGGGGAGGATCCGCGAGTAGAAGGCGTCCGCCTCCGCCCGGCGGGCCTCGAAGATCCCGTCGAAGCCGTCCCCCAGGGGATCCGCGGCGGCGCCCTCCGGGTGGAGGCGAAGGCGGACCTCGCGGGCGCCGCCCGGCGGGACCTCGAACGCGTAGACGACGCCCGCCTTGGTCCCGAAGCGGTGCGGATTGACCGCCCCGGAGCGTCCTTGGACGAGGTAATCGTGAAAGGCGTCCTTGACGTAGGGCGCGGGATTGGGGACGCCGTAGAGGAGCTCCCGGTTCGTCTCGTTGTCGGTGAAGATCAGCTCGGGCGGCAGGCCGTCGGGGCCGGGTCCGCAGGCTAGACGGAAGCGGCCCAGCGTGACGTGGTGGGTCCGGATCGCGGAGGTCCCCTCCGCGGCCATGCGGGGCTTCACCTCGCATCCCTCGTGCGTGCATCCCCACGTCCAGGTGTTCCGGAACCAGAGGGTGGGGACGAGATGGAGCCGGGCGGGTTCCGGCCCCCGGTTGGCCGCCGCGATCCGGATGAGGGTGTCGTCGGGCCCGGCCTTCGCGTACTCCACGAAGACGTCGAAGTACCGGCCGTCGTCGAACACTCCGGTATGGACCAGCTCGAACTCGGGGGTCCGGCGGTCCCGCCGGCGGTTCTCCTCCACGAGCCGGCCATAAGGGAAGGCGGCTTGCGGGTACTTGTACAGCCCCTTCGCGTACGACGAGGTGGGCACGGCGTCGAGGTGGTAATAACACTCCTTCACGTCCTCGCCGTGGTTCCCTTCCTTGTCCCCGAGGCCGAAGAGCCGCTCCTTGAGGATCGGGTCCCGGCCGTTCCAGAGCGCGACCGCGAAACAGAGGCGGCACTCGCGGTCGGTCCAGCCCAGGATCCCGTCCTCGCCCCAGCGGTAGGCGCGGCTGCGGGCCTGCTCGTGGGGGAAATGGAGCCAGGGGGTGCCCGCCTCGGAGTAGTCCTCGCGGACCGTGCCCCACTGCCGCTCGCCCAGGTAGGTCCCCCAGCGCTTCCAGTTCATCTCGCGCCGGGCGTCCTCCTCCAGGCGCCTGAGTTCCTCGTCGACTCCGTCCATCGTGCCTCCTCCACCCCGATAACTAACGTCCGGACCGATATTATCCCCCCCCCGAATGGAAACGCCTACCCGATCGGCCCCCCGCCGGGTGAGAGAATCCCGGAGGACCGAACCATGGGAATTCTCTTCAGCGCGGGAGCCGTGATCCTGGGGCTCGCCGCCCAGGGGGAGCGCCTGCCGGTGGGCGAGTTCACCGCGAGCCGGTTCGAGAAGGCCCCCGCCGTCGACGGCGTCGTCTCCGAGGGGGAGTGGGACCGGGCGTTCACCACCTCCGGCCTCGTGGCGCCGTTCGAGCACGAGCTCCACGAGACGGTCACGGCCATGAGCCTCGGATTCGACGACTAGCGGCTCTACTTCCTCTTCCGCTGCCGGCGCGGGAACGCCGAGTGGAAGCTCTGGAAGAAGGCCCGCCTCAACGACGACTACGAGTTCGGAGACTCGTCGGTGGAGATCTGGGTCACGCCCCCCGCCCTCGTGCCCGAGACCTACCAGAACGTGATCAACACCTACCCGGCGGTCATGGACATCAAGATGATCCCCACGCGCGGCTACAGCGGCATGGGCTGGAAGGGGGACTGGAAGCTGGGGGTCAAGGAGACGGAGGCCGACTACGTGATCGAGGCGTCCGTCCCGATCAAGGACTTCGGCCCGGCGGCCATCCGGAACGGAGACGTCTGGCGGTTCCTCCTCTGCCGCACCTGCCACGGGGCCAGGCCGCGCTCCCAGGCCTCGTGGTCGATCACCCAGGGCTTCGCCGAGATCCCCCAGCACCCGCCGGTGAGGCTCATGGACGACGAGGCCGTGCTCCAGCTCACGGGCGTCCACACGGTCTTCACCGGCAGGCACGAGTTCGAGGTCGGCGTCGCGGCGCCCCGCAAGTCGGGCGCGGAGGTGGACGTGGAGGTGCGCTTCCACGCGAAGAAGGCCGAGGGGCCCGACGACAAGGTGGAGAAGAAGCGCGTCTCGCTCAAGGCCGGCGAGCGGAAGGCCCTGGCCTTCTCCGGCGACGCGGGGGCGATGAAGAAGGGGCACTTCACGGTCCGCGGCACGAAGGCCGACGGCACGCTCCTCTTCCGCCAGAGCTTCCCCTTCGCCGTGACGGGATGGACGCCCCAGGTCCCGAAGCGGCCCGCGGACGCCAAGGTGGAGGAACTGGCGGTCTCGGCCCAGTACGGCCCGGAGACGAACACGCTCCTGGTGAAGGCGGACATCTTCGACCTCCCGGGGCGGGAGAAGGTGGCATCGGCGGAGGTCCGGGTGAGGGATCCCGAGGGGGGAAAGGTCCTGGTATCGACCTCCCTGAGGCCGTTCCGGGAGTGCTACGGGGGCGCGGAGATCCTCCTGGCCGGCGTCGACGTCCCCGTGGACGACTTCCGCAAGGCCGCGCCGGCGCTCGCGGAGGTCCGCCGCATCCAGGCCGAGAACGAGGAGAGGAAGAAGAAAAAGGAGCCGCCGCTCCCCGTTCCGAAGGTGACGCGCCCGGCCGGGAAGAAGGTGGATGTGGTGGTCGCGGTCAAGGGCAAGGACGGCCAGGAGATCCGGAGCGCCGTCCGGAGCCTTGAGCTCCTGCGCTACTCCGCCGAGTGGATGGACAACAAGGTCGGCGTCTCCGACAAGGTCATCCCGCCGTGGACGCCCATCCAGGCGGCGGAGGGCGAGGTGAAGGTGTGGAACCGGGAGCTCTCGCTCGACGGCCTGGGCCTCGGGCGGGCCGTGAAGAACGGCGGCGTGGAGCAGCTGGCCGCCCCCATGCGCCTTGTGGTCGTGCAGGATGGGCGGGAAACGGAGGTCAAGGCGGCGGCGCCGCACGTGAAGCGCGCGCTCGATGCCGAGGCGGACCTCGCGGGGACGGCCGAGGCCGCGGGGCTGAAGTTCGCGGCCATGACCCACGTGGAGTTCGACGGCTTCGTCCGGGTGGACCTCGTCGTGGCCCCGGCGGGCGCGGGGCCCGCGAAGGTGGACCGGATGTATCTCGAGGTCGCGCTCCCGGAGGCGGAGGCCAGCCACTTCTGCGCCACGGCGGGGGGCTGGACCGCGGTGCACGACGCCCTCCCGGACCGCTGGACGAGCCAGAGCACCGCCTCGGGCATGCTCGCGGGGGACTTCGTCCCCTACATCTGGATCACGAACTCCGACCGCGCCTTCCTCTGGTTCGCCGACCACGACCGGGGATGGAACCACGACCCGGACAAGGCGCTCCCCACGCAGGAGGTCGTGCGGAAGGACGGGAAGGTCCTCCTCCGCGTGAACTTCTTCGAGATCCCCACCGAGGTGACGGGGCCGCGCACGATCACCTGGGGCTGGCAGACGTTCCCTTCCAAGCCTCTCCCGAAGGGCTGGCGGGCCACGTACTGCACCAACAATCCGCCGGTGCCGCACGTCACGAACACCTACTTCTGGATCGACGCCGACTGGGCGGTGCTCTGGCCCTACTACTGCAGCCCGTTCCCCTGGCACATGGACAAGTCGAAGGCGCACCTGTCCGGGGCGAAGAAGCGGCCGGACCACCGGCCCAGCGTGGGCTCGATCGCCCACTCGATCGGCCGCTACCGGGACTACGCCGGCAACGAGTTCCCGGGGCTGTCCGTGGACTGGGGCGCCAACCCCGGCGTCATCGGCAACTCCGACGTGACGGCCTCGAAAGGCCCCAACGAGTTCCGGGTGTGGCACTACCGGCGGTGGGTGCGCGAGGCGGGATTCTGCGGGCTCTACGTGGACGAGAACTACCTGGGGCTCGAGGAGAACACCCTCACGGGGAACGCGTACTGGCGCCCGGACGGCCGGCTCCAGCGGGCCTACAACTACCTGGGCCTGCGCGAATACTTCAAGCGCCTGAAGGTCATGTTCCACGAGGAGGGCGCGGCGGCGCCGAACCTCTGGCAGCACGTCTCGGGCGGCGCGGCGTACCACGCCTGGCCGGGGGACATCTTCTTCGAGGGCGAGAACGTGGAGCCCACGGACCTGAACTTCGACTACATCGAGGTCCTGCCCGCGGGCCGCATGCGCGCGATCGGCAGTTCCGTCTGCGCGGGCGGCGTGATGACCATGATGTGCCAGTCGGACCGGCACCGGACCCCGTGGCACGTGAAGCACACCCACCAGTTCGTGGGGTGGGTGATGGCGCACGACATCCTGCCCGAGCAGGTCCCGCTCTACCCGAAGCTCTGCGAGGCCGGCCGCCTGTGGGAAGAGGACGTGCGTTTCCTGCCCTACTGGAAGCCGGGCCCGTTCGCGGCGAGGCAGGAGGGCTGTCTGGTCTCGGCGCACGCGACGAAGGGCCGGGCGCTCCTCTGGGTGGTGAACACGTCCCGCAAGGACGCCGACGTGAAGGTGTCCGTGGACTGGAAGGGGGCGGGGATCGAGGCGGCGTCGGCGGCGGGCTCCAACGCCGAGACCGGCGCGGCGGTGGCGCTGTCGGCCGACGGTTTCACCGTGGCCGTGCCGCAGCGTGATTTCGTCCCCGTGCTGATCGAGAAGAAGTGAGGTTGGACATGAACGCGGCGCTCCTGGCCCTCGCCTTTCTCTCCCAGGCCGCGCCCGGCGCCGGGATGAAGGCGGACTTCGGGCCGGACGGCCCGAAATCCATCTCCTGGGGGGGCGCCGAACTGCTCGCCTCGGGCGAGCTCCAGATCGAGGCGGCGGGCGCGGACGGGAAGCGCCTGGACCTGAAGAAACCCTCCGGGTCCCGCGCCGACGGGACCGCGTTCACCCGCACCTGGGACGGCCTCTCCGTCACGTGCGCCTGGACGCCGCAGGGCAACGTTTTGAAGCTCAAGCTCGCCGTGCGCAACACCGGCCCGGCCGCCCTGGGCCGGATTGCGGCCAGCCCCCTGACGCTCCGTTTCCCGCGGCGCCCCGCCGGCGGCGTCTGGTTCTGGGGCTACAACGTGACGACCACCAACGAGGGCGAGCCGGGGATGGTCGAGGCCGACTGGGGCGCGGGCAAGCTGGTCCTGACCGTGGACGAGCCCGAGAAGGCCGGGATCCACGGCTTCAACGGGAACTACGGGAACGGCGACACCAACCGCGTGATGCTGGAGACCGCCAAAGGCGAGACGGTCGCGCCCGGCGCCGAGCGCGCGTGGCTTGTCTCCCTCCGCTTCGCGGCGGGCGGGACGCCGACCGCCGCGATGGCGGCGGACGTCCTCCGCGAGTTCGCCCGGCGATTCCCGCCGGTCCTGAAATGGGCCGACCGGCGTCCGGTCGGCGCGATCTTCCTCGCCCGGGACAACACGAAGTGGAAGACCAATCCCCGCGGCTGGTTCAACGACGAGAAGGTGGACGTGACGACCGATGACGGCCGCGCCGCCTTCCGGGAGCGGCTCCTCAAGCACGCCGACGCCTGCATCGCCGAGCTGAAGAAGACCGGCGCCCAGGGCATGATCGTCTGGGACATCGAGGGCGGCGAGATGCCCCACGCCGTCACCTACCTCGGCGACCCGCGCTTCCTGCCGACGGCGGCGCCCGAGATGGACGCGTGCGCCGACGCGTACTTCCGGAAGTTTCTCGACGCCGGGCTCAGGACCGGCGTCTGCATCCGCCCGTCGCGGATGGTGCCCGATCCGGCGCGGCGCGAGGGACCGTGGAAGCACGTGCAGGTGGACGACCCCGCGGGCGAGATGGCCGACAAGATCGCCTACGCGAAAAAGCGGTGGGGTTGCACGATCTTCTACATGGACACGAACGTGGTGTGGGAAAAGGGGATGTGGCAGGGCCAGTCCTGGCTGATCCACACCCGCGACATGCGCGGCCTCTGCGCCCGTCACCCCGACGTCCTGATCTTCCCCGAGTTCGGGCGCTTCGGCTATTACGGGGCCTGCGGCGTCTACGCCGAGCTGCGCGGCGGCCGCACGCGCACCGACGAGCGCATCCGCGCGGCCTACCCGGACGCCTGCACCGTCATCACCGTGGGCGACGGCGACTTCGCCGGGCGCTGGGAGGAACTCCTGGACGGCGCCTCGAAGGGCGACATCCACCTCTTCCGCGGCTGGTTCGGCGACACGCACAACCGGCTGGTCGCCGAGATGCAGCGCGAGATCGCGCTCCGCCGCGCGGCGCCCCCGGCGGGGGGCGCGCTGGAGGCCCGCCTCGCCTCGGCCGAGCCGGCCGTCCGGTACCACGCGCTCGCCCGGCTGGCCAAGCCGGACGCCGCGCAGGCCGCGCTGATCGCGCGCCTCTTCCCGGCCGAGAAGGACTGGCTGGTCCAGCGCGAGATGGCCAAGGCGCTGGGGCGGTCGGGGGCCGCCGCGGCGGTCCCGGTGCTCGTCGACCTGCTGAAGGACCCACAGCGCCACCTGGACGCCGTGGCCGCCGAGGCGCTGGGCGCCCTGGGTCCCGCGGCGACGAAGGCGCTGGTCGAGCTGGCGGGCGGGAGCGATCCGCGGCTGGTCGAGCGCGCGATCGCGGCGCTGGGCCGCGGCGGCGATCCGGCCGCACTGCCGGCTCTGCTGGAACACGCGAAAAGCGGGAAGGCGAGGCTCCGCGAGCTGGCGGCGGACGCCCTGGGGGGCGGCTCGGACCCGGCCGTGACGGCGCGGCTGATCGAGCTCCTGAAGGACCCGGAGAAATCCGTGCTCCGGGCCGCCTGCGGGGCGCTGGGAAAGCGCCGGGACCGCGCGGCCATTCGCCCCCTGGTGGACCTGATCGAGCGCTCGGTGAAGGAGCTGAAGGACAACGACGTCCGCACCGCCGCGGGCCAGGCCCTGGAGGCCATCACCGGCGAGCAGCACGGGCCCTACGAGCAGAGGTGGAGGAAAGCGGTGGAACGGCTGGCCCCTTGAGGGAAGGAAGGACGGGCATGAGAAAGGCGACCGCAGCCGCCCTGTGGGCGCTGGCCTTCACGCCGGGATTCGGTCAGGCCGCTTCCAAGGCCGAGGTGAAGCTGGACGCCAGGGACGTGGTGTCGATCTCCTGCGACGGCACTGAGGTCCTCTTTCAGGGGAAGCCGCAGTTCGCCGTCCGGCGCGTCGAGTTCGCCGCCGCGGACGGGAAGGCCGAGAAGGCGGACGTGAAGAGTCCCTCGGTGACCGGCGACGCCGCGGCGGGCAAGCTGACCTGCAAGTTCGCGTGGGGATCGGCGGCCCTCGTCGCGCGGGCCGCGGGCAGCCAGGTCCGCCTCTCCGTGACGGTCGCGAACGACTCCTCGCAGGCGATGACGGCGGCGGAGATCCAGCTCCTCTGGTTCAAGTTCCCCCAGCGCCCCAAGGGGCACCCGTTCGACCAGAAGGACGGCTGGCGGCTCGGCGGGGACGGGAAGGACTCGATCCCCACGGTGACCTTCGACTACGGTGGCGGGTGGGTCGTGGCCTGCAGTGAGCAGATGGGGCGCCCGCTGGGATTCTACGTCCAGATCATGCCCTGGGAGAGCCCGAACCGGGACAACTCGGTGAGCAACCTGACCATGACCACGGCGCCCTTCCACAGCGCCGCGGAGGACCCGGTGATCCCGGCGAAGAAGTCCCAGACGTACGAGTTCTCCCTCCGGTTCGGGAAGGCGGGGGCGGAGCTCTCGGGCGCGCTCGGGGACCTCTTCGGGAAGTTCGGGAAGGACCACCCGCCGCTCCTCAAGTGGCCCGACCGGCGGCCGATCGGGATGCTCATGCACGCGAACAGCAACATGAAGCTCCCGAAGAATCCGCGAGGATGGTTCAACGACAAGGACTTCGATTCGGTGAGCGACGAGGGCCGGGTGAAGTTCAAGGAGCGCATCCTGGCGGCGGCCGACCAGTCGATCAAGGTCCTCAAGGACATGGACGCCCAGGGGATGATCCTCTGGGACGTGGAGGGCGAGGAGTTCCCGCACGCCACGACCTACATCGGCGACCCGCGGATGCTGCCGAAGCTCGCGCCGGAGATGGACGCGGTGGCCGACGCCTACTTCAAGCGCTACCTGGACGCCGGCCTGCGGGCGGGGATATGCATCCGCCCGTCGCGCGTGGTACTGGAGGACGGGAAGGCGCGCCACCTCCACAACGGCGCCGACACGGACTTCGACGAGGCGAAGGAGCTGATCGAGAAGGTGGCCCTCGCGAAGAGGCGCTGGAAGTGCACGCTCTTCTACATGGACACGAACATCCACTTCTACAAGACCCGGGACGGGAAGACGACGAACCGGCTCCTGGATGCGGAGGTGATCAAGAAGATCCTGCTGGCGCACCCCGACGTCCTCATCATCCCGGAGTTCGCGCCCCTGGGATACCACGCGTACGGAAGTTCCTACCGCGAACTGCGCGGAGGGACGGCCTCCACGTCGCCCCAGGTCCGCCTGGCCTACCCGGACGCCTTCAGCATGATCGTGGTGAATGACGGCCCGATGGACCAGCGCTGGGACGACCTCGTGGCGGGCGTGCGGCGGGGCGACATCCTGATGACGCGGGGCTGGTTTGCCGATCCCGCGAACCAGAAGGTCAAGCGGATCTACGAGGAGGCGAAGAAGAAGTAAGCCCCGACTTCACCTCTGGATCACCTCATCCACAGCAGCGACGACAGCGAAATGGGAATTATCCTGGGGTCGCCGACGGTGACCTCCTCCTCCTGGGTGACCAGAAGGCCGAAGGGCGCATTGTAGACGGTCTTTTCCAGGAAGGCGCGAAGGCCCAGCGTATCCTCGTGAGCGTCGATCCGCTTTCGATACTTGACCTCCACAGGGATACGCCGAGTGCCTATCGTCAAGATGAAGTCGACCTCGGGCTCGGTCGCCCGAGCCGGGAAGTGCGCGATGTCAAGATTGGGAATGGAGGCGAGATGATATCCGAGGACGCTCTCGACGAGATGGCCCGCAAGATCGGTCAAGTGCGGATTCAGCTCCAAGCCCTGGGCGCTTAGCGGCACGACCTCCTGGAGCCAGCTCGCGCGCAAGGAGTGGTCGCAGAGGCATATCTTGGACGGTGCCTTGCGTTTCTTGAGACGCAGCTCCAAGGGAGTGATGAGGCGGATCAACAACGTCCCGTCGAGAAAGCGCAGGTAGTTCAGGATCCTATTCCAGCCGATATTGCCCGACAATGCCTGCTGGATCTCGGGAACGAATACGGATGGGCCGGGGCTCTGGCCTGCATACCGGCAGCAGAGGCGGAAGACCTCTTCAAGGAGTTTCTCGTCACGCCTTTGCCCGCGCGCGCCCATGCGGAGGTCGTGCTGAATGGCACGCTTGATGACCGTCTCATTCAGGTAATCCGCGATTTCACTCCAGGGCAGGCCATGCTTCTCATGGGCGATCGGGTAAGCCCCGCGTTCAGAGAAGGCGTCGAAAGCCTGCCTGCGGATGTCCGATTGGCTTCGTCCCTTCTCGACAGCCTCCTTCCAGAATTCGGGCTTGGCCGCCTGGTCCAGTCCGTTGTCGCGCCAGAAAGGATCCCCGGGGGGGGCGAACCTCAGCTCGGCGATTTCGCGGAGGAGAAGGGGGCCCAGGTCAAGAGTGGTGATGCGGCCCGCAAGGCTGTCCCGTCCCGCCTCGATCCGCAGCGATGAACTGCCGGTCACGAGCACGCGGACCGAGTGGTTGTCGACCAGATTCTTGATTTGCGGGGCCCAAGTGTCGAGGTTCTGAACTTCGTCGAAGAACAGGAAGGCCGCTTGCCCCTTCTTGGAGCTTTCATTGAAGGTCGCGCGAAGAATCTCGGTTTCGAACCAGCGCGCGATTGCGAGGACGGGTTCCTTGATCCCCGCCAGCGTGGGCAGTTCGTCGAAGGGAACGTAGAGTAGGCGACGGGAAACGATCCCTTCCGAGAGCAACTCCTCGATGATCTGACGGAAGAGTACGGTCTTGCCCACCCGGCGGGGGCCTCGCAAGACAGTGGCCGGCGTCATGCCCCCGGTCAGCAGGTGTTTCAGCCTCTTGAAAGGCCACCTCCGGAACGGGGGCAGGGAGAGACCGGGCGCGCCCTTCCACCAGGGGTTGAGGGTGCGGAGATTCTCAGAGAGCTCCAGCGGGAGCTGGCCGAAAAGGGGATTCCGACTCAATGGGCTGTCGCCCTTCGTCACTACGTTGCCCTCCGGTTTGCGACCCAGGCCGTGGGGAATTATAGCTCTTCCCGGGAGGGAGGGAGAGAGATTCAAAGAGAGGCCATCGGCGCGCTCCGCTGGCAGACCTGAAGGGGCACCCCCCACGGGTCCCGCAGCGTCACGAGGAGGGAGGCCGGATCGGGCCGGACCTCCTCCACGAACGACGCCCCCGCCGCGAGAAGCGCCTCCTTCGCGGCCCCGGCGTCGCGCACGGCGAAGGCGAAGTGGAACAGCGCGGGAGGGCGGGAGCGGAAGTCGTCGAAGGGCTGGCCCGTGTTGGTGTAGAGCTCCACGAACGTGCGGCCGGTCCGGTCGGCCAGGAAGTGCGTGAAGGGCGGCCGGTCCAGGGAGCGCGCGACCCTCGCGGCGCAGTGGGCCGCGTACCACGCCGCCATGGCGCGGGCGTCGGGCACGTTCAGGGCGAAGTGTTCGAAGACCATCGTGAGCCTCCCGTCATTTCGGCGCGGCCTTCCGCGCCCCCTCGACCTCCTTCCACAGCTCCCCGCCCCGGGCCTCGCCGAGCGCCTTGAGGTCCTCGAAGGCGCCCTCGAAGTCGCCGCCCTGGGCGCGGCACCGGGCGCGGATGCGGCGCAGGTCGCCCCAGTCCGGCATGAGGGGGATCGCCTTCGTGCAGTCGGCCGCGGCCTCGGCGAACAGCCCCTTCCGGAAGCGCGCCCGCGCGCGCTCGGCGTAGGGCAGTCCATACCCCTCAGGCATGATGCGGATCGCCTCGGAGAGGTCGGCGATCCCGCCGTCGAGGTCGTCCAGGAGCTCGATCCGCGTCCAGCCCCGGCCGTTGTAGGCGGCGGGGAGGAGGACGCCCCGCTCGACGATCTCCGTGAACGCGGCGCGGGCGGCCGCCGCGTCCTTCTTCTGGTAGAAGACGGTCGCCCGGTAGATGCGGGCCTCGTGAAAGTCGGGGACGATCCGGATCGCCTCGTCGTAGTCGGCCACGGCGCCGTCGTAGTCCCGGCGCTGGAGGCGCGCGTCGGCCCGGCCGTAGAGGGCCAGCGGGAATTTCGGGCGCAGGGCGATCGCGGCGTCGAAGGCGGGGAGCGGGTCGTCGGGGGGCTCCGCGGCCAGGCCCAGGAGCCAGTGGAACTCCTCCGCGCCGGGGCGGTTCCCGAAGTGGTCGAGGGCCGCGCGGCAGGTCCGGCGCACCGTGTCGCGGTCGCCGCGGACCCAGGCGAGCATGGCGGCGGCCGCCTGGCGCTGGAGGTCGTGGTCGAATCCGCTCCCCGCCTCCTGGGCCGCCTCGATCTCGCGCGCGGCCTCGATGGCGCGCGGCTCGCCCCCCTCGCCCGGCTTCGGCTTGTGCCAGAGGTTGAGGCTGTCGAGGTAGGCGCGCACCACGAGGATTCGGCCCAGGCGGTAGCGCGCGGGGCCGAAGCGGGGATCGAGCGCCGCGGCCTTCCTCCACGCCTCCTCCGCCCGCCCGTGGGACCCCAGGAGCTCCCACGCCTCGCCGAGCCGGTAATGCCCGAGCGGCAGGCCGGGCGCCATCCGCACGGCCTCCCCGATGAAGGCCCGGGCGTTCGAGAGGGACCGCCGGTGGTCCTCGAAGCCGGCCTCGCGGGCGTAGAGGGCGGCGGAGGCCTTCTCGATCGCGGGGCGCGCGATCTCCAGGAGCGCGATCGCCCGCATCTCCGCCGCGCGCGCCTCCTGGTCCCTCCGCCGTCCGAGCCATCCGGCCAGCGCCCAGGCGGCGGCCACGAGGACCATGAGCGCGGCCGGCGCCGCGACCGCCCGGTGCCGCGCCGCCTTCCGCCACAGCCGCCGCGCCGCGGTCTCGGGCCGTGCCACGATCGGCTCCCCATCCAGGAGGCGGCGGAGGTCCTCGGCGAGGTCGGCCGCGCTCGGGTAGCGGCGGGCGGGGTCCTTGTCCATCGCCCGGGCCACGACCGTGGCGGCGTCGGCGGGCAGGGAAGGGTCGAGGCGGCGCAGGGGGACAGGATCGGTGGAATCCACCTTGCCCACGACCTCGGCGATGGAGGACCCCGTGAACGGGGGCGCGCCCACGAGGAGCGCGTAGAGCGTGGCGCCCAGCCCGTAGACGTCGGTGGTGGCCATCCGCGCCTGAGGGGTTCCCCTCGCCTGCTCGGGGGACATGTACTCGGGCGTGCCCGCCAGGACGCCCGTGGCGGTGGTCCGCTCGCGCGATTCCAGGAGGGCGGCCAGGCCGAAGTCGAGGATCCAGACGTCGCCGCGGGCGTCGCGGAGGAGGTTCCCGGGCTTGAGGTCCCGGTGAAGGACGCCCTTCCGGTGGGCGTAGTCGACCGCGAGGGCGGCGGCGCGGACGGCCTCGAAGGCCTCGCGGGGCGGGAGGCGGATCCCTTCGAGCGGGGCGCCCTCGACGTACTGCATGGCGATGAAGGGGCTCTCGTCGGGGCCGGAGGTGCGGTAGACGGGGACGATGTTCGGGTGGGCGAGGCGCGCCACGGCGGCGGCCTCGCGGTGGAACCGCTCCCGGTCCTCGCGCGAGGCGGGCGGCGCGGAGGGGCGCTTGAGGGCCACCCAGCGGCCCAGCCGCCGGTCCCACGCCTTCCAGACCTCGCCCGCCCCGCCGCGCCCGAGGCGCGAGACGAGGACGAACTCGGCGAGGCTCCGCGCGGGGTCGTCGAGGCAGGGGAGGACCTCGGGCGGCAGGGGCTGGGTCCGCGCGAGCGCCGAGCGGTCGAACGTCTCCCGGCGCCAGCGCGCCTCGAGGTCGGCCCAGTCTTCGGGGCGGAGGACGGCCGAGAGCGGACGGCCGTCCCTCAGGGCCTCCTCGATCTGCGCCTCCGTGAGGAGCCCGCGGCGCACGGCGAGGCGGCCCAACTCCTCGGCGCACTCCGCCGCCAGCAGTTCCCGCAGGCGGGACTCGGCGCGCGGCGGGAGGTCGGGGGAGGTCATGGCGCCTCGAAGAGCCGCTTCAGCTCCGCGGCCAGCTCGTCGGGCGAATCGACCGTGTCGTAGACGACGTCGGCGGCGGCCTGGCGGAACTCGCGCCGGGCGCGCGTGAGGTGGTTCTTCACGGCGTCGGGATCGAGGCCGAGGGCGCGGCCGACGTCGGCGTAGGAAGGGCCCGGCTCTCCGCCTTCGAGGTCGTAGCGGCGGAAGGCCTCGAAGACGTCGGCCTTCCCCTCGTCGCGCAGGCGGCGCTCGGCGAGGCGGAGGGCCTGCGCGAAGACCTCCCGGGCCCAGGCGCGGTCGAAGACCTCCTCCGGCGCGAGGCCGCCGGAGTCGGGGAGGGCCGGCTCGAGGTCCGCGTCGTCCAGGGCGAGCGGGAGGGGCCGGGCGCCGCCGCCGCGCTTCAGCCGCGCGGCGTCGCGCGCCGCGTGACCCATGAAATTGGCGAGCGCCCCCTTGAGGAAGGCGCGGAAGCTCCCGCGGCCGGGATCGAAGTTTTCGAGGAGGGCCCCCTCGAGGACCTGGGTCGTGAAGAACTCCTGGGTGAGGTCCTTGGCGTCCTCGTTGGTCCGGCCCCAGCCCTGCCGGATGGCGCGATAGACCGGCTTCCAGTAGGCGGCCACGAGGCGCTCGAGGTTGCCGCGGCGCTCGGCGGTCCGGCCCCCGCGGGCGCCGCGGAGGACGCCCCACGCGGTGGTGGGGAAGGCGCGGCCCGCGCCGCCGGTGACGGTTTCCGGTTCGCCCATGGGATCGGCCTGATTAGAACGCAAAGGCCGCGGCCATGCAAGGAGGCGCCGGGCCCTCGCCGAACGCCCGGCCCGGGGGGGCCGCCCGCCGGCCGGCGGGACCTTGAAGGACGCCCTCTGCCGGGGACCGGGCCTCGCGCTACTCGATCACCCGCCACCACAGCTCGAAGTCCTTCTGGGCGCCGAACGCGAACTTCCGCCCGTCCGGGCTGAATCCGCCGATCTGCACTTCCGCGAACTCCTCGCTCCGCTTCTCGCCCACCACGACGACCCAAGGCGATACGGTCGGCGCTCCGGCGGCATAGGCGATCCGCTTCCCGTCCGGGCTCCAGATCGGCGGATCGGGGTGCATGAAGCCGAACTCGGGGCCCGCCTTCCCGTCCTCCACGACGGAGCAACGGAGGTTGTCCCCGTCGCTCCGATTGGTCTTGAACGCGATCCTCCCGTCCCGGCTGACGGCCGGGAGCGAGGCCAGAGGGCGCTTCGGATCGACCTTCCGGCCGTTCACGAAGATGAACTTCCCCGCGCCGCCGCCCGCGACCCAGACGACCTCTTCTCCCGACCTTCCGAAGACCGGCCCCGCCGCCTCCTCGTAGGGCTCCTTCTGCTCGCCCCGGGCCTCGAACAGCTTCCTGCCCTCGACATAGATGCCGTAGACCGGCACGTCGTTGACGAGCTTCGCCGCGATGTAGGCCAGGCGGCCGTCCGCGCTGAACACGGGTCCGCCGAGCACGTTGACGTCGCCCATGGGAACCACGCCCAGGTAGGGCTCGCTCTTCCTGCCGTCCACGACCACGCAGGACTCGTCTCCGGCGCGCGCCCAGTAGGCCAGCCGTTTCGAGTCCGGGCTCCAGACGGGAAGGCCGATCTCATCGAACGCCTCTCCCTTGGCGTCTCCGACCACCATGAAGTGCTTGTCGCCCTTCAGCGCGCGGCAGGCCAGCTTCGCGCCGTCGGGCGAGAAGACGGGATGTTCCACGTCGTCCCAGGCCGCGCCGCGCTTCTCCCCGTCCACGGTCATGACCGCCTTCTCCCCGTCCGCCGCCGGGCAGGCGAGCCGGGAGGAGTCCGGGCTCCACACGGGGTGGCCCCGCGGGCGGAGCGCCTGCTTCGCCCCGCCGACATACAGGGATTCCTCCGTGTCCTCCAGGAGCTTTGCCAGGTACGCCACCTTCCGCCCGTCCGGGCTGAAGGCGATGCCGCTGGCGACGTGGTCCTTGGGGACCCGGGCCACGAGCCGCGTCTCGAGGCTCATCTCGGGACGCTTCTCCTGCGCGAAGGCCATGACGGGCCAGAGGACGGCCAGGACGATGGGGACAGGCTTCATGCGGGGGCCTCTGGAGGTATCCCGAGTTGTATGCGCGGCCTCGCCCGCGACCTCAGGGATCCCCGGGAGAGGCATCTCACCGGGCATTCCACGCGCCCCCACACGGTGGGATTATACGCCCGGCCGGCGACGGGGAAAGCGAATTCGCGCGGATTTCCGGGCGCGCGGGGGGTGCAAGAAGGCGTCGCCCGGGTTGCCGTCTTCATGTTATTCTCCTTCGAGGGACAGGGCCATGAAGATCCGGTTCATCGCCACGGGCGGCACCATCGACAAGGTCTATTTCGACGCCAGGAGCGAGTACGAGGTGGGGCCGCCGCAGGTGATGGATATCCTCCGGGACGCGAACGTCGCCTTCGAGTTCGACGTGGAGAGCGTGCTGGCCAAGGATAGCCTGGACCTCACGGACGCCGACCGCCGGCTGATCCGCGACCGCGTGGCCGCCTCGCCCTGCGACCGCGTCGTGGTCACGCACGGGACGGACACGATCGTGGAGACGGCCCTCTGCCTGAAGGGGATCGCCGGGAAGACCGTGGTCCTGACGGGCTCCCTTCAGCCGGCGCGCTTCCGCAACACGGACGCCGTCTTCAACCTCGGCGTCGCCATCGCCGCCGTGCAGACGCTTCCCCCGGGCGTCTACCTGGCGATGAACGGCCGCATTCTCGATCCGGAGCGGGCCCGCAAGGACCGGGCGCGGGGCCGCTTCGAGGAGGGGCCATGATCATTTCCTCCCCCGCGCGGCCCCCCGGGCCTCGTTTAACATTACGGACCGATTGAAAGGACGCCCCATGCATCGCCGGGCCTGTCTCGCCCTGATGGCCGCCGCCGCCCTTGCGGCCGACGCCGCCGCCCAGGAGTGGACGCGGTTCCGCGGCCCCAACGGAACGGGGATCAGCCCCGCCAAGGGCGTCCCCGTCGCGTGGACCGAGAAGGACTTCCGCTGGCGGGTCCAGGTCACCGGGACGAGCCACTGCCAGCCCGTGATCTGGGGCGAGAAGATCTTCCTCACCAGCGCCCTCGACCAGGGGAAGGAGCGCCTGCTCGTCTGCCTGGGCAAGGCGGACGGCAAGGAGCTGTGGGTGAAGAAGTTCCCCATGGACACCCACCCCAAGCACAAGTTCAACGGCTTCTCCTCCGGCTCGGCGGTCGTGGACCAGGACCGGGTCTACGCCGCCTGGGCCACCCCGAAGCAGTACCTCGTCAAGGCGTGGGACCACAACGGCAAGGAGCTCTGGAGCAAGGACCTGGGC
>CAYNDR010000042.1:14019-26964 GCA_964395295.1 uncultured Planctomycetales bacterium | reverse complement strand
CCGTTAAAGCCCTTGCGCTTCCCCTGCCGTCAACCGAGAATAGCCACACCCAAATCGTTCACTTCTACGAATCACAAAAATACGAAACGCCTACTTCTTGGCGTAGCTGGTGATGTCGCGCAAATCGAGGCCGGACGCCAACAATCCCTGGGCATCCCCTCGGTTCATGCCCCGGGTCGTCAGGACGCCGTCCGCTGATAGGGAGAGGGGGAAGACCTTGATCCAATCCTCCGGCCGGCCCTGGACTTCCGCGGCTCTTAAAAAAGCGTGAACGCTCTCCAGGCTGTGGGTGGTCATGAAGAGCTGGACCTGTTTCCTCTCGGCGATCGAGCACAGTGACTCGGCAAGCTTCTCCAGGCTGGTCTTGTACTGGTAGGCGTCAAATTCCTCCAACAGGAGGGCCGAATTCTCGGAAACGAGGGCAGCGAGCAAGACGCGAAACGCGATCCGCATCCCGGCTCCCAAATCATCGAGCCGAAGGGCGATCGGGTCCGTGTCGACCATCAATCCGCCCTGTGGCGTGAAGGAAATCGTGGCTCCCTTGAAGCCATAGATGGATTCGAATTGATGGCTCAGTTCCTTGTGGGCTTTCGAAAGGAAGGCCTTACCCCACAATATCTGTTCCGTCTTCGGCTGCAGCGCCCGCTCTGCGTCAAAGAGCAGCATATTCCTGAGGTAGGACGATAGCGAAGGATCCGGAATCCCCTGAGGGTCCTGAGATCTTCTTAATGAACCTGACGGATCCTTGGAGAACTTATACACAACCTTGCCATGTTCAGACATAGAAGCCAATAGAACTTCCTGCTCGGTCTTGCGGGCATACCACCTGCCGTCGGCAAAACCTTCCTCGTGGCGTCGAGCCCGTAGCCGCTGATCCCTGTCATCCCCGAGGATATCCGGCGGGAAATAGGCGGAGGCCAACAATTCAAGCGCCTCCAGGACCGTGGATTTCCCGCTGCCGTTGGGACCGATGAGGATGTTCACCCGACCAAGGTCGGTTACCTGACCCTTTCGAATGCCCCTGAAGTTCACGACTTGAATCGATTGCAGCATCACCCTTATCCTATCAGATCGGCCGGAGGAGGCACATAACTTTCCTGTGCCTGAGCGCGCCGGCCTCCGCACCCGCGCTACTTCGCCTCGTTGACGATCGTCTCCACGATGTGCACCCAGGCGTTGGCGCTGTTCTTCTTCATGACGATCCTCACGAAGCGGGCCTCCGTCCGGGCGAACGTGCCCGAGTAGCCGGCGGCCGTCGCCGGGATCGTGTCCTTGAACTCCAGCACCTTCTTCCAGGACTTCCCGTCCGCGGAAAGCTCGACGTCGAGGTGGTAGTACCGGCCGCCGTCGTAGTAGGTGACGACCGTGACCGAGTCGACCGGGTGGACCTTCTCCAGGTCGATCTGGAGCCACTGAGGCGCCGGGTCCTTTGACGCCCAGTGGGCGTTGACGTCGTCCGCGCGGCCGTCCACGGCGGCCTTGGCCCCCCCGGCGTCCGTGCGGTCCGGTCCCGGCCCCACCGTGACGGGCTTGCGGGTGGCCAGGTTCGGCTTGACGGCGACCTGGCGGCGGAACCAGGCCCCGGCCATGTATCCCTGGAGCGCGTCCGAGGCGTCGAAGAGCCCCGCGCGCAGGTGGGCCGTCTGCTCCAGCCGGATCGGGCCCGCGTAGACCTTCCAGCCCTTGTTCGGGACGCTGTTGTCGAGGGCGTACTTGACCGTGAGCCCCGGGCGCCGCGGAGAGAGCGTCACGGTGATCGGCTCCTCGAACGTGTTCTCGTCGCGCGTGAATTTCCCCTGGACCTCGATCGCGACCGGGTGGACCAGCCGGTCGAGCGCGGCGTCCGCGGGCGCCCATCGCGCCTTGAAGCCGGCGTACGTCCCGCCCGCCTGCGGATTCCACGCCTTCTCGGCCACCACCGCCAGGCGTTCGCGCAGGCTCTGGATCTCGATGGACTCGGAGTTCTCCCACGAGCAGAGCTGAGTCCCCATCAGCCGCTCCGTCTCCCGCAGCGTCGTGAACTGCGTGGAGCCCTCGCGGCCGAACTTGGGAATCTCCCAGTCGAAGAGGAATTCCGGGGAGCGCTTGTTGTCCCGGACGATGTAGAGCGGCGTCCACGTGGCGTTGACGACGGCATAGCCGCTCTTGGCGATCTCCGCGGGGCTCCGGCCCTGCGACCAGACCATGACCACGGCGTCCTTGGGGAGGGGATAGGGGCTCCGGGGGTCCCACGCCTCCTCCCAGACGATGGACTTCTTCCCCCGCCGGGCGACGACCGCGTGGAGGTCCGCGATGAACTTGCCGTAGAGGTCATGCGGGCTCCGGATGTTCCCAAGCCGGGCCTGGGCCTCCTTGTACTCGGGCGTGCGCTCCAGCCCGCCCAGCCCGACCTCGTCGGCCCCCAGGTGGACGTACGGCGTCCCCTGGAAGACGTCCATGACCTCGTTGAGGAGCGCCGTGACGGCCTCCATCGTCTTCGGCGAGGCGATGTTCACGGTCGAGCCGTTCCCCGGGAAGGCGAAGGCCTCGGGGGCGTCCCCCACCAGCCGCCCGGAGTGGCCCGGCAGGTCGAGCTCGGGGACGAGATGGACCCCGCGCTCCTGGGAGAAGCGCTCCAGGTCCTTCAGCTCCTCGATCGTGTAGGGATCGATCCGGGCCTTGGAGGGCGGCTCGAACCGGGCGAACTCGCGGTTGCCCCGCCCCAGGTGGGGGAACTTCGCGGAGCGGAACATGAAGAGCTGGTCGTCGGAGAGGTGCAGGTGGAGGCAGCGGATCTTGTAGAAGCGGCAGAGCTCGATGGCCTGCTTGACGCCCCCGGGCGTGTGGTACTTCCGGGCCAGGTCGATGAGGAGGCCCCGGTAGGGGTAGGCGGGCCGGTCCGACACGCTCATCCGAGGCAGGACGGCCTTGCCGCCTGAGGCGGAGAGCGCCTGGAGCAAAGTGGCGGTCCCCGAGGCCACGGCGAGATAATCGCCCCCGCGGACGGCGGCGGAACCGTTCACGTCGAGGGCGTACTCCTCTCCTTTCAGGCTCGCGTCGATCGCCAGGGACACGTCGCCGTTCCCGGCCTTCCCTTCCGCGGGCGCCAGCCGGACGCCGGCGATCCGGAGAATCTCGTCCGACAGGACCGCGGCCAGCGGCGCGAGCGCCTTGTCGGCCGCCACGACGCGGCCGCCGAGGATCATCGATCCCGAGCCGGGACGCACCTGCCGGGGCTGGGGAACGAGGGGCAACGGGGCCTTGTCCTGGGCCGTCCCCGGCGCCGCGAGGGCGGCCAGGAGGACCGCGGCCAGGGCTGCCGTTTTCATGGTGCGTCTCCTACTTCGCGGCCTTCAGCGCCTCCTGGCCCGCCAGGAGCGCCCACGCCGCCAGGGACCGCCCTCATCATGCCGCGCCTCCCCGGGCCCCCGAGGGTTCCGCCTAAATGCCTATTATACGTCATTACCTAGGTAATTGTTTGAATAAAAGAGCGGCCCGCCTTCTTCACGGGCCTGTCTTGCGGGCCGGATCCCTACACCTTGTCCGGCTCCGGGTGGATCCACGGCGCGCGGTACGGCCTCCGCAGCAGCCGGTTCGCCTCTGCGTCCCCCGCCACCTGGTGCTTCGCGGCGTCCCACGTCAGCGTCCGGCCGAGCCCCATCGCGATGTTGGCCAGGATGCAGCTCGCCGACGAGATGTGCCCCTCCTCGACGTCCGCGACCGCCCTCCCGCGCGACTCGACCGCGGCGAGGAAGTTCTTCTGGTGCGCCCGGTTGGCCGCCGCCGCGTGCCGCTCGAACCGGTCCTCCTTCTTCTCGTGCTCGTCCTCGTAGCCGTCGGCGATCACGTCCTGGTGGACCGGCTCGCCCTTCACGGGGATGAAGTCGTAGCTGCCGACGCTCAGCTTCAGCGTCCCCTTCTCGCCGTACAGGATCCCCGCCCAGGGGTATTTCGGATCGGGCGGCGCGCCCCAGGTGCGGTGGGTCCAGACCACGTTCAGGTCGTCGTACTCGAACGTCGCCGTCTGCGTGTCCGGGATGTTGGCGGTGACGTCCTTCTCCACGTAGATGCCGCCCGAGGAGCCGATCCGCTTCGGCCAGCCGAGGTCCATGACCCAGCGGACCATGTCGAGCATGTGGACGCACATGTCGCCCATGATCCCGTTGCCGTACTCGTTGAAGAGCCGCCAGCGGAGGGGGTGGATGAGGGGGTTGAACGGCCTCATCGGCGCGGGGCCCGTCCACATCTCGTAGTCGAGGTGCGCCGGCGGCGCGCAATCGGCCTCCTTGACCCTCCGCCGCATGTCGTAGTAGCAGCAGACCTCGACCACGCCGACCTTCCCGAGCGCCCCCGTCCTGATGAACCGGTCGCGCGCCTGCTCGAGGTGCAGAGTGCTGCGCCTCTGCGTCCCCACCTGGATGACCCGCTTGTGCTTCCGCGCCGCGGCCACCATCGCCTGCCCCTCGATGACGTCCAGGCTGATGGGCTTCTGGAGGTAGATGTCGGCGCCGGCCTTGCACGCCTCGATCATCGGGAGCGCGTGCCAGTGGTCGGGCGTGCCGACGAGGACGATGTCGAGGTCCTTCTCCTTGAGCTGTTCGCGCCAGTCGCCGTGGAGGCGGGGCTTCTTCTTCGAGGCCTGCCGGACGGCCACCAGTTCCGCGGCCTCCTCGAGCATCTTCCGGTCGGGGTCGCAGAGGGAGACGACCTCGACGGGGCTGACCTGGATGAGGCGGAAGAGGTCGTTCTTCCCGTACCAGCCGCACCCGATGAGGCCGACCCGGTACTTCTTCTCCGTCCCGGCCGCGAACGCGCGGCCGCCCGCGGCGGCGGCGGCGAGCGCGGCGAGACTGCCCTTCATGAACTGGCGGCGATCCATGGCGTCCTCCCTCTGGGATTCGATGTTAAGAGTCCCCGAAATAATTCACCACAAAGACACGAAGCACACGAAGAAATACCATAATCAGGGATCTCCCCCCCGCCCCCCCCGGGGGGGGTAAGAGGGGGGATGGGCAATACGGATTCTTCCTTGTGCCCTCGGTGTCTTTGTGGTGAGATTCATATTGTTAGGCGTTCCAAGATTCTTCCGGCGGAAGGATTCTACCTCCCGCCTCCCCTTCTTCAAGGTTTCATGACGCGCCAGCGCCCGGGGGGCGCTCAGCGTTTCTCGATCCGGTAGAGGTGCGTGTCGGTCCGCAGGAAGAGGACCTTCCCCACCGCCGCCGGCGTCGCCGTGATCAGCCCGTCCACCCGGCCCTCGCCCAGCCGCTCGGCGGGGGAACCCGCCTTCAGGACCGTGGCGTTCCCTTCCTTCCCGAAGAAGTAGAGCCGCCCCGCCGCCAGGATCGGGGAGGCGAGGTGGTCCCCTTTCAGCCGCTCCTGCCAGCGGACCTCCCCGCTCTTCGCGTCCGAGCAGGCGACGATCCCGTTGTCGGACACCCAGACGATCGCGTCGCCCCAGAGGACCGGCGAGGACATGACCGGCACCCCCTTCTGGGAGCGCCAGGCCATATGCGTCGCGGTCACGTCCCCTCCGCCGTCCGCCCGCACCGCCACCAGGTTGGGCTTCATGCAGCCCGTCCCGGCATAGACGATCCCGTGGCCGAAGACCGGCACCGTCCCGATCGACCATCCGTCCCCGTGCTTCGCCCGCCAGAGTTCCTTCCCGGAAACGGGATCATAGGACGCGACCCAGTGCGGTCCCACCGCCACCACCTGCACCCGATCGCCCACCCGGATCTCCAGCGGCGAGGAGAAGCTCTTCTTACAGTTCTTGTGGCCCACGTTGATCGGAGGCCGATCCGTCTTCCAGGCCACATCGCCGGTCTTCTTGTCGAGGGCCGTCACGCATTGGATGTCGCGGCCGTCGCGGACCAGCACGAGGCGGTCCCCTACGACCGCGGGCGAGCTCCCCGGCCCCACCTGGTGGTCCAGCGGGAGGCGCTTCGTCCAGAGGGTCTTCCCCGTCGCCGGATCGAGGCACCACGTGCCGTAGGTGCCGAAGTCGCAGTAGAGACGCCCCGCCTCCGCCACGGGCGTGGGCGTGGCCCAGCTGCTGAGCCAGTGGACGGGTTCGGGCTTGTCGACCTCCCGGAGGGTCGCCTGCCAGAGGATCTTCCCGTCCTTCCCGTCCACGCAGACCGCCCCCACCGCGATGTGCTCGGCCGTCTGCATGTCGTCCGGGCCGATGCGCGTCCGCACGATCCCCCGCTCGGCGGCCGTGGTGAGGAAGATCCGGTCGCCGAGGACGACGGGGGAAGAGCGCCCGCGCCCCGGGATGGCCGTCTTCCACGCGACGTTCTTCGCCTCGTCCCACTCGAGGGGAGGATCGGCCTCCTTCGCGGCAACGCCGTCGCCCGTGGGGCCGCGGAAGCGGGGCCAGTCGGAGGACGGTGAAACCTGCGGCAGGAGGACGGCGCAGAACAGGAGCACGCTCATCGCTCGATTCCCACTATATCTACGCCGCGGGAGCTACTTCCCTTCGCGGATCTGCCTGAAAAGCGCCCGGAAACATCGCGCGGCCTCCGCGGCGTTTCCCTTCGCGGGCTCCTCCCCCGCATCGAGCGCCTTGTAGGCCTGAAGGAACGGGCCGAATCCGCACCACGTGGTGTGCACAATCCCGAGCGCCTTCGCGTTCCCCCCCGACCGGAGCGACCGGACGTGCGCGAGCGAGCCGAGGGCCACGTCGACCTTCTTCCACGGGCTCGCCACGACCTCGAATCCCTTCTCCGCGAAGAAGCGCGGCGTCTCGTGCGCCTTCTCGTAATGCCAGTCGCAGATCACGATGTCCTTGGGCACCTTGTCCACCGAAGGGGCCGTCCCGTTCTCCGCCGCCTCCCACTTGCCGATCTTCGTGGCCTTCCCGTCGATGAACCGGTCCCCCCACACCCACAGCCGCCGGCCCTTGGCCTTGAGGTGGTCGCGGAGGAGCTTCACCTCGCCCGCGAAGAGGTCCGCCGGATCCTTCCCCCCGCAGCGCGGGCAGTCCGGGTCGGCCAGGAGGAAGACCTCGTCCATCCCCGCGTGGAAGGACTTCGCCTGGCACGCCTCCGCCAGCTCGTCGATGAGGTCGAAGAGGACCCTGTGGACCTCCGGGTGGAGCGGGCAATAGCTCCGGCAGTAGATGCCCTTGTTCTCGGGGAACTTCCCCGGCGTCTCGTCGAACTCGGGGTGCTTCTCGAGGAGGCGGCCCGTGTGCTTCGCCCAGGACTGGTGCCCCAGGCAGTTGATCTGCGGGATGAGCTCCACCCCGGCCTCGCGGCAGGCCTTGGCGATCTGCCCGACCTCCTCTTTCCCCAGGGCCGAGGCGTCGGCGAACTCCGGCCGCGACTTGTAGTCGAAGCGCCAGCCGAACTCCACGATGAGGACGTTCACGCCTTCCTTCGGGAGCGCCTCCCGGACAAAGGCGAGGAGGTCGGGGAGATCCTTCCTCGAAGGGGCGCTGACATGAAGCCCCCGGACGGGGATCGAGGCCTTCTGGTCCTGCGCCGCGAGGGCCGGCCCCGCGCCCAGGAGCAGGGCCGCCAGGAACGCCCCCCTAGGCCCGCTGGGGGACTTCATGGCCCGGCGGCCTGGGATACGCGTCCTTCGGGGAGACGTGCGCGTGGCCGTGGCTGTGCTCGATCAGGTACCAGATGAGCACCACGAGGGCCGCGATGACGAGGATCGCGATCACGATCCCGAGCGCGTCGCCTCCCACGAACTGCTCCACGCCCTTGGACTGCGCCTCGCGCTGGGCGTACCCGTCCTCCTCCGCCCGCGTGGCGCGCGCCCCTTCGTCCGCCCAGGCCCTTTGATGGGGCAGGACGTAGTTCATCAGGGCCAGGCACATCGCGGCGAGGAACAGCTTCCGGACCGTCATGGATGCCTCCTCCCTTATCTCGGGTCGCCTTCTCCCTTGAAGACGACCATCGTCACGTTCCTGGCGAGCCGCCACTCCTTCAGAAAACCTTCGCCGGTATTCTGCCTCCATCCCCGCGCCGGGTCCAGAGTTACGATGACCTGCTCCCGGGGGTGAAGCCCGACCACGACCTCGTAGTGCGTCAGGACGAAGGTCGCATGGGGCTTCACGAGCCCCACGATCACGGGCCGCCGCTTCGAGAGCTCCTTCTCGAAGTCCGCGAACTCCCCCTCGATGATGAAGGCCTTGAGGCCCTTCTTCCGCGCGAAGTCGCGGAGGTCCGCCGCCCGGATGCCCCCGGCCGGGGCCCCGCACGCGTCGAAGACTTCCTGCCGGGTCGCCGACACGCCCCAGTAGGCCAGCACCATCGCCAGCGCCGCCGCGCCGCAGTCGGACTCCGCCTCCTGCAGGACGAGCGGCACGCCGCGCGCGGCGATCCATCCGGGGTCGCGCTCCATCGCGGCGGGATCGAAGCCCTGAGCCGTGCCCAGGTAGGAACACCCCGCCAGGAGCCCAGCCGCCGGCCACACGGCCATCCCTCGGACCACGAGACCCTACTTTCCCTTCAAACGGTACTCGTAGAGAGTGTAGCCGACCTCCCGGCAGGCCTCAATCGTTTCGGGATATGGGCTGTCGACGATGTCCACGACTCCGATCTGGTCGTTCTCCCCGTCCAGCTCCCGGCCGGTCGTGCACTGGTCGCGGTACTGGAACCAGTGGCAGCCCACGAACTGCGGGTGTCGCAGTACCCCCTGGACGTAGTCCTGGTACATCCGCGCCCGCTCCTTCTGGTCCCGCGCCTTGACCAGCCCCGGGTGGAACATCCCCCGGTCCAGCGCCCCGAAGTGGAACTCGCCGATGATGAGCGGCACGTCCGCCCCGCCGGGGAACGCGAATCCCGCGGCCACGGACTTGTAGATGTTGTAGCTCACCACGTCGCAGTGCCTCGCCGCCGCCCTCGCCGCCGTGTCGTTCACCCACGCGAACCGGCACCCGAGGTAGAGGCTTCTCGGCGCGGCCTCCTTCACCGCCTCCCGGCAGACCTTGAAGTACTGCTCCGCGATCCGGCCATAGAAGGCCGCCAGGTCCCCCCGGGCGGCATTGATGTCGGGCGCCTCGCGCGACTCCAGGAGGGCCTCCCACGACGCGTGCGAAGTCTTCCACGCGGCGTTCAGGCGGTCGATCGCGGCGTACTTGGCCTTGAGGTCCTCCACGAACGCCTGTTTGGCCTTCTGGCCGGGCGGCGACTTGAGCGCCGCCGCGGCGAGCGAGACGTCGTTCCCCCAGGCCAGCTCGTTGTCCACGAAATACCCGACGCACCACGGGTCCCCCGCCGTCAGGTCCCTCTCCTGGGCCATCCGCGCGCGGGTTTTCTCGCGGAAATCCGGATCGAAGGGATCGGGGAACGGGCCCCAGTAGCCGGAACTCCCCTCGATGGGCTTGCGGCCGGAATTGATCGTCGCCACGTAGGGCGTCTTCTTCTGGAGATAGATGGAGGAGTCGGACCAGTTGGCGATCGTGTTGAGCCCCCAGCTGCGGAGCCTCCGGTGGGTGATCTCGGCGGACTCCCTCTTCCACTCCGCCCCGTACTTCCGCAGGAGGTTCGCCCCGGTGAAGTTGTAGCAGAGCGGCTGGCGGCCCTTGTAGTGGTCGCGGAGAACGGCCCGGCCGGCCTTGTAGAAGAACTCCTTGAAGCGCGGATCGTCCTGTTCCGGGAGACCGGCGAACCAGGCTTCCCGGTCCTCCACGGGGGTGCCCCCGGTGGGGCGCACGCAGTCGATCCCGTGGGAGAAGAAGAGCCTCCCCTCCGGGTCCACGAGCCACCACTTCCCCTCGTGCTTCTGGACGCGGAAGACGCCGGTGGCCTCGAGCGCCGGGCCGTCCTTCCAGCCCCCGTACCGGTTCCAGGAGCCGGGGCCCGGACGGCGCGCGAGGTCGGCCGCCTCCGCTTCCTTCCGCGCCGCGAGGTCCTCCGCGGAACGGGTTTTCCCCGGCCAGTCGCGGTGGACGTACTGGCCGTAGACATCGATGAAGGGGAAGAACGCCTGGGCGTCCATGGGCCGGTCCCCAAGGGCGGGGGCCTCCCCGCCCGCGCGGACATGGTCGATCTCGAACGACTTCCCCTCCGCTGATTTGCCCGCGAAAACGACAAGCTTCGCGATCCGCGAGGGATCGACTGTCCCGGCCCGCCAGCCGGGATATCCGCGCATCCCGAAGAGCTTCACCTCGCCCTGGATGGGCAGGCGCCGCTCCATCGGCACCTTGAGCGTCCCCCGCGCCCCCGCCGCCAGCGTCAGGCTCCCCGCGCAGCAGTCGTTCTTCCCGTCCGAGCCCTCGCTGTCCACGCGGAGGGAGACCGTGATCTCCCCCTTGCCGATGTTGGCGATGTCCGCCGCCACGAATCCGTGGGCGGAGAGGTCCCAGGGGCCCTTGAGCGTGACGGCCGGGGATCCCCCTCCGGCGCGGCCCAGGACGCGCAGGGCCGCTCCTCGCGCGGCGGGGAACCTCGCGGCGTCCGCATCCTGGGCCTCCACGGACGCCGGATCGAAGCCGCCCTCGAAGTCGAACAGCGTCTTCTCGTCCCCGGTGGCGCAGGCCCCGGCGAGAAGGAGGGAGACAGCGGCCGCAAGCGGGAACCGTGCCATGTCCCTTCCCTCCTACTTTCCGCCCTCGGGATGGACCCGGCGGCCCCCGTCCATCCACGCCGCCAGCCCGTACACGTTGCGGTTCAGCTCGCGCATGGGCTTGAGGAACTCGGGATACTCGTCGAAATAGGCCGTCACGATCCCCTTGTTCGAATCCCGGTTCGACGGATCGGTCTTCAGGTTCTCGGGATCGTTGTCCTGGTACTTGAAGTGGTGCCAGCCGACGCACCCGCCGGACTCCAGCAGGCCCAGGACGAAGTTCTGGTAGAAGAGCCCCCGCTCGCCCTGCGTCTTCACCAGCCATCCGGCGCCGGTGGTGTTCTTCATCCCCGAGTCCTCGCCCTTCGCGTAGAACTCGGTGATCATGAAGGGCTTCCCGGACCACCGGACCCAGTCCTCCAGCCGCTTCGCGTCCGGCGTCCACGCCCCGTAGAGGTTGACCGAGACGACGTCGAGGTGCCTCCCGGCGGCTTCGAACGCGGCGGCGATGTTCTTCTCGTCGGAGTGGAACCGGCTCCCCAGGTAGAGGTGGTTGGGGTCGTGCACCCGGATCGCCTTCGCAACGATCGAGAAATAGCGGTCGATGACCACGCCGAGGAAGGCCTCGCGGTCGTCGTCGGTGACCGCCTTCCGGTCGGCGTCCTTCCCCCGGCGCCCGTCCAGCCACGCGCGCGCGGCCTTGAAGCCGTGATCCTCCGGGGGGAGCGAAAGGAAGTTGTCGAGCGTCCTCCGGTAGAGGGGCATCTCGTTGTCGGAGAAGTGCCCCAGGAGCCACGGGTCGTCCTTCAGGGCCGCCAGCGGCTTCGCGTGCTCCATCGCGAACGCCTCGAATTCCGGATCGAAGACGAAGATGGCGTCCTTCGGATAGCCCGTGTGGCCGGGCTTCTGGAAAGTCCCGCCGCGCTTCTTCCCGTAGGCGCTCATGAAATTCCAGATCGGGGTGTACGCCAGCCGGCGGGGCGCCCCCTGGACGAGGAGGTCGCGCGACCACGCGCCGGTGCCGTTGAAGCCGTTGGCCCAGAGAAGCGCCGTCGTGTCGGCCGCCCATTTCTCCTCGGTCCCGAACTTCTTCCCGAAGGCCTCCGACGCGCGGTCCGAGCCCCGCGCCGGGGTGGCGGAGCAGACGGCCACGTGGAGGAAGAGGTGCCCTTCGGGATCCACGAGCCACCAGCGGCGGCCGGCCTTCTTCGCGTAGAAGACCCCGCGGGCCTCGGCCTTGCGGGAGGAATCGCCTCCGTAGGCGTCAAGCTCGGGCGGCTCGGTCCGCGGGGTGAATCCCCGGGCGTGCGCGAGCGTCCAGGTAGGATGTTCCTTCCACTCCTTCTCGACAGGCCTGCGCTTGACCGGGACGATGAGGGGATCGTCCCCCCCGAAGAGGAGCACGGCCAATCCGAGCGCTATTTCCATGTGCAGATCCATCCCCGCGCCGGGACCGTGACGGCCTTCCCGTCCACCTGGGCCTCTACAGGATCATCGTTGAAGTTCTCCACGACCCAATTGCCGCCCCGGAAAAGATAGAGCCCGACCCGGTTCGGCGCGCGGAACATGAGGCCGAACGGCTTCAGGAGCGGGGCGCGGAGGGCGTCCAGTTCCGCCTGGGGCCTCGCCAGCAGAGACTTCGGATCCCTCTTCACCTCCAGCACCTGCACGTTCGGCCGGTCGAGCTTCACCCGTTCCCCGAGGAGCTTCGCCAGCCCGTCGGTCACCAGGACCGGCCTCCCGGACGCGATGAACGCGGCGAGCTTCTCCGGGAGGGCAGGGTCCTTCGCCGCGTGCGCCGGGAAGAAGGCGGCGGGGGCGTCCGAGGGGAACTCGTGGCAGGGCGCGAGCGGGATCCCCATCATCCCGACGAAGTCGTAGACGCGCGGCTCGCCGCCGGAGTCGCTGTTGGGGGGCTTGTAGGCGGCGATCCCGACGGCCTTGCGCCGGCCCACCTCCTTGGCGACGGCGAAGAGGTCCGCCAGGTTCGCCCGCAGGGCCTCCACGTTCTTCGGCCCCGTGTCCCTGAGGAGCGATCCGTAGCAGAAGAGGAGCGACTCCCGCGCCCCCGCCAGGACCGTCTGGCGCGCCTGCTCCACGTAGGTGCGCTCGGTCGTGCCGTAGGGGTCGTACCAGCCGCCGCCGCACTTCGCGCCGCCCAGGCCGCCGAGCCAGCGCATGATGAAGTAGGCCTCGTACTGGGGCGTTCCTCCCCATCGCTTGTCGGCGTAGTCCCGCGTCTCGGTCCCCACCCACGTGCGGTCGAAGTCCGCCGTCTGGCGCACCACCTCGTAGCCGCGCTCGTGGAACTGGTCGTACCACTGGGGATACTTGATGATGAGCCGCGCCTTCGGATTCACCCGCTTCGCGGGGCCGATCACGCGGTCCCGCGAGACCTGCACCATCAGCTCGCACCGGTAGTCGGTCCAGGTGTCTCCCGGC
>CAYNDR010000042.1:1771-14009 GCA_964395295.1 uncultured Planctomycetales bacterium | reverse complement strand
GGGTATGTCTTCCCCCCCACCGTGACGGTCTTCGCGCGGCGGGCGGCCTCGCACTCCGGGCAGGCGCAGTCGGTGAACCAGAAGTCGTCGATCATGATCTCGTCGAAGTGTCGCGCGACGAACTCGAAGATCGCCTGGAGCTTCTCCTGAGTCGGAAGGTCCGTGTAGCAGGAGATGACCTTCCATTTCGTGGAGCGCTTGCCCACGCCGGTGGGCGTGACGCACCCGGAGACCTCTATCCCCGCCTCCGAGAAGCGCTCCCGGGCCTTCTTGAGCGCGGCGCCCTCCGCCTGGTCGCCGCCCCGGAGGCTCTCCACGCCGGCCTTGCCCACGGCGGTCTTGCGGCACCAGTCGATCGCCGAGCGGATCCCTTCGTCGGTCGAGAGGTGGTCCCGCACGTTCTGGGCCGTGATGAGGGTCGAGAAGCGGTGAGTATCCTTGTGTCGGCGGGCCAGCTCCTCGGCGGAGGCCGCCTGAAGGGCAAGGCAGACGGCGGTGAAGAGAGGGATCATGGGGCGCCTACCCGTTCAGCGCCCGGTTGATCCGCTCCATCGCCTCGTCGATCTCCTCCGCGGACTTGAAGCCGATCGTCATCGCGTCCACGGCCCCGCTCTTGACGACGAACCGGACGGCCTTCTCGCGCTCCTCGGGCGTCTTGTAGGCCCCCTCGCCCATCACCTTCATGGCGAGGACGCCCTTCCCGGCGTCGTGGATCTTCCGGATCTCCGCGGAGCCCGCGGCCTGGTCGCCCGGCTCCGTCCACGCCCCGGTGGGGCCGTCCATCTTGGTCCCGTCGTGGTTGATGCGCGCGAGGCTGACCTCGACCCATTCGCACCCGGCGACCTCCCTCAGGCCGGGCAGGCCGTGGCAGGAGACGCCCACGGCGCGCACGACGCCCTTGTCCTTCGCGGCGGAGAGGTCGTCGCGCATCTTCTGGAGGCCGGCGGGCCAGCCGGGCTTCATGGCGCAGTGGATGAGGACGATGTCCAGGTACTCGGTGTCCAGCTCCCGGCGGAACCGGTCGAGTTCCGCCGCCACGTTGGCGTTCGGCTTGATGGGGATCTTGCTGAGGACCACGAGCTCCTCGCGCGGCAGGCCCTTGATGGCCTTGCCCACGAGATCGTGCATCCTGTAGTTGTCCGCGGTGTCGATGTAGCGGAGCCCGCGGTCGTAGGCGTGGCGCACGAGCTTCGTGAAGCCCTCCACGCCGAGGTCGCGCTGGAGCTTGCCGCCGACGGTCCCCGTGCCGAGCCCGAGCCGCGTGATCATGACCTTCGTCTTCCCGAGCCGGACGCGGTCGGTGACGGAGAGCTTCGGCTTGTCCTGAAGGGCCGGTTCGAGGGCCCCGAGCCACCCTGAGCCGCCGGCGAGCAGCGCCGCCGCGCCGGCCGCGGTCCTGCCCAGGAAGTCGCGCCGCGTGACGGGTTCCGCGAAAACGGGGAGATCGCCCATGTCGTCCTCCTTGCCCCGGTCCGGGGGATGTTCCGGCTATGATACACCCCGCCCCCCGCGGGGAAGAACCGGTTCCCGAATCCTCATGCAAACCGGGCGGCTTGGGTGTAATCTTAGATGGGGAGAGACGGGAGGTCAGCCGTGGAAAGAAACGCGGAGAGAACCGGGGAGCGCACGCCGGGGAAGGTCGGGACGACCCCCGACCGGTTGCTGTCCCTTTACTGGAAGCCGGTCTACAGGTCCATCCGGAGGGCGGGTCCCTATCCGGCGGAGGAGGCGTGGGACCTGACGCAGGACTTCCTCGCCCACCTCCTGGAGACGCGGGGCCGGGGGAGGCTCCCGGCGTCGCCGGCGCGGGCGGAGGGATTCCTGAAGGAGGCCCTCCGGGGCTTCCTCTCGGGGCGCCGCCGGCCGGCCCCCGAGGCGAAGGGGGGGCGGCTCACGCTCTCCCTGCAGGGGCCCGACCCGGAGATCGCGGTCGTGGTGGCCAACCCGGAGCACCTGGCGCCGGACGAGGTCCTCGACCGCCACTGGGCGGAGGAGCTGCTCTCGCGGACGGCGTAGCGGCCTACTTCGCCAGCCGCTCGATCGCCTCGGCCACGAGCTTCCGGTGCCGGTAGAGGACCTCCGGGTTCTTCGAGAAGTGCGTGAGGTCCCGGAAGACCTCCGCGGGAACCTCCAGGAGCTTCTCCGCCTCGCTCCCCTGCGCCTTCTTCCGCCGCACCGCGTCGCGCAGGGCCCAGAAGTACTCGTAGTCCTCGATCCCCTCCCTCAGCATCTCCCAGCGCAGGGAATTCACCGGGCCGTCGAGATTCTTCTCCTTCGAGAGGCCGCGGTTCGGGGGATAGAAGAACCTCCCGTCGCCGTTCCCCCAGTACTGCCTCGTCCCCTCCGGGACGCCGTAGCCGCTCACGTAGCTCATCGGGTCCGCCCACGGATCCTGGAGCGATCCCCTGGGGAAGGCCGTGGGGCTCGTCCAGTAGTTCGTCTGCCAGATCAGGATTCCCTGGACCCCGTACTGCCACGACATCCACAGCCACGTCCTCAGCTCGATCGCGTCGTGGTCGATGAAGAGCGTCACGTACGGCGCCTTGGGTCCCGTGCAGACGTACCACCAGACCTCCTCGCCCTGCTCCTGCCGTTTCCTCGCGGCCGCGGGATCGAAGGCGTTGAGGATCGGGCACCACAGCTCCACGTGGCCCCCCAGGGCGTCGACGGGCTCCTCGGTCATGAAGCGCGTGAGCTTGGGCGCGAGGCGCTTGAGGAGCCGCATCCCCTCGATCACGAACGGGTAGTCGCGCGGCTCGGGCTCGTCGAACCAGTAGACGTACGCCTTCTTGAGCCAGCCCTTCTCCTCCAGATGGTCCTGCACGGCCTTCAGGTACTTCCCCATCAGCCGCTCGTAGTGGGGCGATCCCTGCTTGTGGCCGTGGAAGTTCCCCTCGTGCCGCTCGTGGAACGTCCCGCCCGGCAATCCCTGCACGTGCAGCATGAAGGCGTTGAACCCGATCTCGTCCAGGTAATGAGCGGCGGCCTTGTCGAACTCCGCGAAGTCCACCTCCACGTCCGGGTTCTCCTTCGTTCCCGTCAGGCGTGCGCGGATCGGCGAGGCGGACATCGGGTCGTAGAGCGCGATCCGGTGTTCCGCGAAGTTCCGGTAGTACTTCTCGCAGACCTCGCGGACCTCCTCCGGGGTCTGGAGGTTGTGGTAGCGCTTCACCTCGCCGGGGCTGAACCCGAATCCGGAGCGGACGTGCGTCACGCGCGGGAGCGCGAAGTCCCAGACGTGCAGCCTGAGCGGCACGGCGACCTTCCGGCCGTCCGCGTCGATCGTGACCGTCCCCTCGTAGTCCCCCGCCGCGGCATCCTCGGGGACGCGGACCTGGACCCAGAGCGGCTGGTTCCGCCCCGCCGCGCAGGCGATCGGCCCCTTGAGCGGCGGGAGCGGGTCCGCCCACTCGCCCGCCGCGCCCGTGTGGTCCGTGGGGCGCTCCACGCGGACGTAGGCCACCTCGCGGATCTCCACGCGGTCCGAGCCGATCCTCCCCTTCGCCCCCTTGAGATCGCTCGCGGCGGCGGAGAGGGCCTTGACCGCCGCGTCCGGGCGCAGGACGATCTGCGCCGCCTCGATCTCGTTCTTCGCCGCGCTCAGCGCGACGGCCTCGCCCTTTTCCTCCGGCAAAGGCCGCTCGCGGCCGATCTTGCGGACCGCGTCCGTCCACCAGAGGCCGAGGCCCTCGCCGCCCGCCAGCCGCCGGCCGTAGTCCGCGGCGTAGAAGAGCGGGACGGAGAAGGTGACGCGCCCGGAGTAGACGGGCTTGCCGCCCTCCAGGAGCGCGAGCGTCAGCTCCTGTTCCCCCGTCTTCCGGACGTCGTAGGGGACTTCCGCCGCCCCGCCCAGCGTCACCTCCCGCTCGGACGGGCGCCCCCCCGCCGCCACGCGCGCCAGGACGCGCCGCGGCTTGCCCGAAAGGACCAGACGGTTGTCCCCGCCGGGCCGGAGGTCGCCCAGGGAGACGACCTCGACGTCGTCCGCGGTCTTCTCCAGGATTTCCAGGTAATGGGTCTTCCCCTGGAGGTCCGGCGCCGGCTCGTCGAGCTCCGCCTCGTAGCGGTAGCCGTAGACCTGGAAGTTGCTGCGTTCGGAGGCGCGGAGGCGGACGAAGATCTCGGGGGCCGGGAAGAGCGCCGCGGGCAGGGGGAAGGCGCTCTCCGCCACCTTGCCGATCTCGCCGAGAGGCTCGAAGGTCTTTCCGTCCCTGCCCGCTTCGACGATGCAGCGACCGCCGGTGTGGTAGCCCACGTTCACCGAGACGGCCGCACCCTTCTGGCGCCGGCCGGGGGCGTGGCGGTAGACGACCGCATGGCCGTCCCCGAAGGTCCACCGGTTGCTGTTGAAGCCCGCGGTGTGGGCCGCCAGCGGCCGCCAGTCGTTGGCGCCGTCGCCGCCGAGGTTGGCCTGGGCGAGGTAGCGCCCCGCGCGGATGGACTCGCCCTCCCCCAGCTCGAGCCCGCCGCTCCTGGAATGGAAGGCCTTCGCCTCGTGGAGCTCGACGTCGTCGAAGGAGACGGTCCCCTTCGCCTGCCACTGGCCGAACCGCAGGAAGGCGCCCTCCGTGGAATCGGGCGCCCGGAAGGCGAAGCCGTGCCGCTCCCACTCGGGGCCGGGGGAAAAGTCGCGGTTGGCGAAGCTCGTGCCCGTGATGACGCACCCGCCGCCCGCCGGCCGGCGGCGCGTCCAGAAGGAGACCCGGTAGGTCTTCCGGGGCTCGAACTTGACCGAGGTGGAGCGCCAGAAGCTGGAGTCGCTGCCGGAGCCCGTGACCTGGACGCAGCGTTCGCCCGTGCGGCCGGGGCGGGCCCACTCGCCGGCGCCCCCGGAGAGGGACCAGCCTTCGGGCGCGGGGCCTCCCCGCTCAAAACCGCCGTCCGCCTGGAGCGCCGCCAGGACCGCCGCGAGCAGGATCTCCATGCCTATAGAACGCGGCATCCCGGCTCGCCGGGACAGCCAGGTTATATATCAAACACTTTGGTTTATAACCAGCCTGGTTATAAATCAAACGCTTTGATTCATAACCTCAGGGCTTCGTGTCGACGATCCCCGCGTCGATGTACTGCCCGCCCCGGGTCTGCTTGCAGTACACCGCGACGACGTTCCGGCCGGGCTTGAGCGTGGCCCGGGCCTTGGACTCGATCTCGACCTCCTCGTACTCCGTGGTGAAGCCGGCCACCTTGGCGGCCCGGAGGCCGTTGATGAAGACCTCCGCGTCCTCGTCGTGATGCAGGAGCAGGAGGGGATCGATGAGGTTCTCCTCCGGGAGGGTGAACTCCCTCCGGATCCAGATGTCGGCGGTCCTCCACTCGGTCCGCACCACGGCCCCCGGCGTGCCCTCGGTGCCGAAGCCGCCCTTGCCCTCCTTCCACGAGGAGGCGTCGAAGTCCTTCGACTTCCAGTCGTCGGCGGGCTTCTCGATCGTGTAGCGCCAGACGGCCTCCTGTTCCCGGGCCGTGGGGACGACGACGCGGGTGGGGGGCGCCGGCGGGATCGTCCCGCGGTTCGCGGAGGCGACCTTCTCCAGGTCCACCTTGATCACCGCGCGGTCGTAGGTCAGCAGGCCGTTGGCCTCGGTCTCCACGTCGGTGATCTGGGTGTAGATCGCCGCGCAGAGGCCGGGCTCCTGCTTCAGCGCCCACACCTTCTGCATGAGACGCAGGTAGCGCTGGGTGAGGGCCTTGGCGCTCGACATCCCCTGGTAGCCCCAGTGCTTCTGGGTCCACATGTGCCCTTCCACCGGGAGCCCGAGGCCGCCGAACTCGCCGAGGACGGCCGCGCGGATCTCCTCCGGCTTGGGCGATCCGGGGCCGGGGTAGTTGTGCATGTCGATCACGTCGCCGACCTTCTTGTCGGTCCAGCCGCTCGCGTTGTTGACGAGGCGGGAGGGATCGCGGTCCTTCGTCCACTTCGTGAGGCGCTCGGTGTCGTACTGGCCCCAGCCCTCGTTGAAGACGACCCACATGACAATAGACGGGTGGTTGAAGCGGCCGTCGACGAGGGCGGCGAGCTCCTTCTCGTACTGCGCCCGGGCCTCGTCGCCCTTGTTGTTGGCGCTGGGCATGTCCTGCCAGACCAGGAGCCCGAGCTTGTCGCACCAGTAGTACCAGCGGTCGGGCTCGACCTTGACGTGCTTGCGGGTGGCGTTGAAGCCGAGCTGCTTGGTGACCTCGATGTCGTACCTCAGGGCCTCGTCGGTAGGCGCGGTGTAGATGCCGTCGGGCCAGAAGCCCTGGTCGAGCGGCCCGGCGTGGAAGACGGGCTTCCCGTTGAGCATCAGGCGCTGGACGCCCCTCTCGTCCTTCCCGAGGGCGATCTTGCGCATGCCGAAATAGCTCTCCACGGATTCGTAGACCTCGTCCCCGTTCATCAACTGCACCTTGAGGTCGTAGAGGAAAGGCGTCTCCGGGGTCCAGAGCCTGGCGTCGGGGATCTTGAGCCAGATCTCCTTACCTGCCTTGCCGCTGGCACGGCCGACCTCCTTGCCGCCGTCGAGGGCACGCACATCGATCACGTCGGCTCCCCTGGCGTGGACGGTGACCTTGAGACCCCCCAGATCGACGTCGGGGACGAGGACCAGCCGGTCGATCCGGATCGCCTCCACCGGCTCCAGCCAGACGGTCTGCCAGATCCCGGTGGCGGGGGTGTAGAAGATGCCTCCCGGCTTGCGGACCTGCTTGCCGCGCGGCTGGGGGCCGCCGTCGCTGGGGTCCCAGACGGCGAGGACCAGCTCCTGCGCCCCGCCCGCCTTGAGCGCGTCGGTGAGGTCGAAGCTGAAGCCGTCGTACCCGCCTCGGTGGGTGCCGAGTTCTTTGCCGTTGAGGGAGATCGTCGCCTCCCAGTCCACCGCGCCGAAGTGCAGGAGCACGCGCTTCCCCGTCCAGCCGACGGGGACCTCGAAGGTCCGGCGGTACCAGAGGCGGTTCTTGTCGCCCACGAGCTTCATCACGCCCGAGAGGGCGGACTCCACGGGGAACGGGACGAGGATCTTCCCGTCGAAGGCCTCGGGCTTCCCCTCCTCTTTCGGCTTGATGGCGCAGTCCCAGAGGCCGTTGAGGTTGAGCCAGTCCTTGCGGACCATCTGCGGGCGGGGATATTCGGGGAGCACCTTTTCGGGCGAGACGTCCTTGGCCCAGCGCGTCTTGAGCGGCCCCTCGGCGGGCTTCCAGCCCTCCTGGGCCGGCATCAGGGCCAGTCCGACCGTCCAGGCGATCAGCAGGGATTTCATGGCTCTTCCTCCGCGACCCTCTTCTGAAACGACGGATGACACGACGGGGGGCCCCGATCATAGGCAAGCCCGCCCCGTTTTGCAACGATGTTTTACCTGTAAAAAGCGTATCCACACCCTGGAATTCCCCGCGGCCGCCTATCATAATGAGGCCATGCGCGGATCGCTCCGGCGGGCCCCCCGGTTCCTCGTCCTCCTGACCCTGGCCGCCTGCGGGCGTACCGCCCCCCCCGCCCCTCCCCCTCCCGCGGCGCCCGCCCCGACGACGGCGAAGATGGAGGCCTCGAAGGCCGGATTCGTCCAGCTCCAGCTCGTGGCCGAGGACGGGCGCGCGGTGGCCTCCTGCCGCGTGGTGAGCCTGGAGACCCGCCGGGTGGTCGCGGAATTCGACGGCGCCTCAGGCGGCCCGCCGAAGGTGGACCTCCCGGCCGGCGGCGAGGTCCGGCGCCTCCTCGTCCTGCCGGACGATCCCGCCCTCACGGCGGCCCTGGTCGAGGTCGACCCCGCGCAGTCCCGCTACGGGCCGGTCACCGCGGTCCTGCCGCCCGGCCTGGAGACCTCCGGCGTGGTGGTGAACTCCCGCGGCGAGCCGCTCGCCGGCGCCGTGGTCTCCGCCGATATCCCCTTCGATCCCGGCCTCGCGGCAAAGGACGTGCCCTTCGCCGAACTCCCGCGGAAGGGCGGCGCCTACGGATTCAACGAGAACGCCCTGAGCATCCGCGCGACCACGGACAAGGAGGGCCGTTTCCACCTGGACGGCCTGCCCGCCTCCGTGACGAGGCTCAAGGCCGTCCACGGGAAGGCGCAGGTCGAACACGCCGTCTCGGGGGACGTGCAGCGCGTCGTGGTCCCCGATTGAGAACGGAGCCGCCGCCATGATGAAACCCGCCCTCGCCGCCGCGATCCTCGCGGCCGCCTGCGCCTCCCCCGCGCTCGCCCAGACCGTCCTCGTGGAGGCCGAAAGCTTCAAGGACCCCGGCGGCTGGTCGCTCGACACCCAGTTCATCGAGACCGTGGGCTCGCCCTACCTCCTCGCCCACGGCCTCGGCACGCCCGTCAAGGACGCCGAGACCGCCGTGACCTTCCCCGCGCCCGGCCCCTACAAGGTCTTCGTCCGGACCAAGGACTGGGTGGCCTGCTGGGGCGCGCCCGGGACACCCGGGCGGTTCCAGCTCCTCGTCGATGGCAAGCCGCTGGCGACCGAGTTCGGCACCAAGGGCAAGGACTGGGCCTGGCAGGAAGGCGGCAGTGTCGAGATCGCCGGCAAGGAGGCGAAGCTCGCCCTCCGCGACCTCACCGGCTTCGACGGCCGCTGCGACGCGATCCTGTTCGCCCGCAGCGCCTCGTACCGCCCCCCCGCGGACTCGAAGCCTCAGGCTCCGTGGCGCAAGGAACTCCTGGGGCTCCCCGCGAAGCCCGACGACGAGGGCCCCTTCGACCTCGTGGTCGTGGGCGGCGGCTACGCGGGGACCGCCGCGGCGGTCTCGGCGGCGCGCCTCGGATGCAAGGTCGCGCTCATCCAGGACCGCGGGGTCCTCGGCGGGAACGGCAGTTCCGAGGTCCGCGTCTGGTCCAAGGGCATCATCAAGACCGGCCTCTTCCCCAACCTGGGGGAAATCGTCGAGGAGTTCATGGACAAGGCCTCCTCCTCCCCCGGGAAGGCCGAGGAGTTCGGCGACGCGAAGAAGGAGGCCCTGGTCCGCGCGGAGAAGAACCTCTCCCTTTTCCTCAACCACTACGCGCACCAGGTCGAGAAGCAGGGAAGCCGCCTCGCGGCGGTCACCGCGTTCGACACGCGCACCGGCCGCGAGCGCCGCTTCGAGGCGAAGTATTTCGCCGACTGCACCGGCCACGCCGCGATCGGCATCCTGGCCGGGGCGCACCACACGGTGCAGGAGAAGGGCCACATGGGGATGAGCAACATGTGGCGCTGGACGGAGACCGACAGCCCCCAGGCCTTCCCCGAGACCCCCTGGGCGCTCGACCTCGAGATGGGGGACTTCCCCTACCCCAACAAGGGCAAGGGGGAGTGGTTCTGGGAGACCGGCTTCGACAAGAACCCGCTCCAGGACCTCGAGTACTCCCGCGACCACAACCTCCGCGCCGTCTACGGGGCCTTCAACGCGATGAAGAACCGCGGCGGCAAGGACAAGCACGCCAACGCGAGGCTGGAGTGGGTGGCCCACGTGGGCGGCACGCGCGAGTCGCGCCAGCTCCTGGGGGACGTGGTGCTCACCCAGGAGGACATCGTCCAGAAGAAGGCCTTCCCCGACGGCTGCGTCCCCACCACCTGGGACATCGACCTGCACTACCCCGAGAAGAAGTACGCGGCGAAGTTCCCGGAGGACCCGTTCATCTCCCGGGCGGCGTTCGGCAAGGGGGTGGACAAGAAGCAGGGCTACCCGGTGCCCTACCGCTGCTTCTACTCCCGCAACGTCCCCAACCTCTTCATGGCCGGCCGGAACATCAGCGTGACGCACGAGGCGCTCGGCACCGTGCGCGTCCAGAGGACCACGGGCATGATGGGCGAGGTCGTGGGCAAGGCCGCCGCGATCTGCACGGCCCGCAAGTGCATGCCGCAGGCGGTCTACTCCGACCACCTCGAGGAGCTGAAGGAGCTGATGCGGCTCCCCGGGTCCACGCGCCGCGACGCGGCGCAGGGCAAGGATGCGCCCGAAAAATGAGCACAACCGGCGGGAGATCGCCGCCGGCTCTCGACACGCGCCTCCCCATCCTTCGCGGCTTGTCGCTCCGGGTGACGGCCGCCATAATGCATCCTGAGGTGATGACATGAGGCAGTTCGCGGCTGTGGTGGAGAAGTGCGCGGAAACCGGCCTTTACGTGGGATATGTGCCCGGCCTGCCCGGCGCTCACTCGCAAGGGGCCACGCTGGACGAGCTCCGACAGAACCTCCAGGACGCATTGAAAATGCTGGCGGAAGACCGCGACCTGCGGTCCGAGTCGGATTTCATCGGGACCCAGACGCTCATCATCAAGTAGAAGGGGCAAGCCTCCCGTGCTCCGGTCCCGCGAGGTGATCGGCAACCTCAAGGAATTGGGATTTTACGAGATACGCCAGCGCGGTTCTCAAAAACAGTTCCGCCACCACGACAGCCGCCAAACAACCGTTCCGGTACACAAGGGACGGGATATCACCCCCATCCTTGTCCGCAAGATCGCATCGGACATTGGACTGACCCTGGATCAGTTTCTGGCCGCACGATAGCGAATCCGACTTGTCTACCGCCACGGACACGTGGAACCTCCCCGGGCCCGGGCGCGTCTAACGGACAAATCCGGCTTCCGTACCAGAAGTAGCAACCGGCCAAGGATGGGGTAAGATTACAGGCAGGGCTTCTGTTGAACAAACCTCAGGATGTTCCCGGAGGCCCCCCGCCGCGCAAGGCGGGGCCGGGCGGAATCCGTCCCTCGCTGAGCCCGCCCTCCCCGGCGGCCCGGAAGCCGGCCCCCTCCACCCGCCGTGCCGCGCCGCCTCGGCCCGAGGCGCCCTCGCCCCGCCGCAAGGGCCTGATCTTCGGCCTGGCCGGGGGCGGCGCGGCGCTCCTGATCCTCGTGATCATCGTCGCCGTCGCCTCCTCGCCCTCGCGCCGCCGCGAGGAGGAGCCGGCCCCGGAGAAGACCGCGACCCCCGCCCCGAAACCGAAGCCCGCGCCCGCCCCCGCCCCGGCGCCGGCCCCCAAGCCCGTCGCGCCCGAGCCCACGAGCGCCGAGGTCGAGGAGAAGATGCGCCGCGAGGTCGCGGAGGCCCAGAAGAAGACCGCCGAGGAGTTCAAGACCACCAAGGAGGCGGCCGACAAGAAGGCCGCCGAGGAGAGGACCGCGCGCGAGGCGGAGGAGAAGGCCCGCAAGGAGGCCACCGAGAAAACCGGCCGGGAGAAGAAGGAGGGTTACGAGACCCGCAAGCGCGAGCGCCGCGCCGAGTCGGTCCGCCATCTGGAGGAGGCCCGCAAGGCCGTCGAGGACGACCGCCAGGCCGAGGCCGCCCGCCAGAAGGCGGTCACCGAGAAGCTCAAGAACGCCCGGCTCTCCCTCCGCGTCAAGAACGGCCTCCGGCTGGACAACGTGATCGTCCAGTCGATCACCCGCGACGAGATCAAGCTCAACTTCCAGTACGAGGGGGCCGACGTCGAGCAGTCCTTCCCCATCGACTTCATCTCGGACCGCTCGTACGTGGACCTCCTCAAGGCGATCCACAAGGGGGACGGCGCGGCCGGCCTCTACGAGATGGGCCGCCGGCTCGTGATGAGGAAGCTCTGGAAGGACGCCCGGGCCGTTTTCCAGGAGTGCGTGAAGCTCGACGGCTCCTACGCCCCGCGCGTCCCGGACATCGCCCGCATCCTCAACAACGAGGCCGCCTTCAGGGGCTCCGGCCGGCGCGTCGGCTCCGACCAGCTCGTCATCAACTGGGACTTCGAGGACGCCGCGATGGCGCAGGACTTCACCGTGCGCCAGCAGCCCGGCCAACTCACCTGCGAGGGGGGCGAGCTCCGCCTGGAGTCGAAGGGGACCGGTCTCTGGACGCTCAAGGACGTGGAGTTCGACCGGGACGTGGAGATGGACCTCACGGCGGTCCTCGACGAGGGCGCGGCCCTCTACGTCGGGGGGTTCCTCACGTGGGACCGCAGGGGCTACCTGGCCGTCCTGAACAACACCCTGCCGCCGGGGAACTTCCTCTTCCAGATCGAGCCGCAGAAGCCGATGCAGGCGGTCGCCGCGCGGCCGGAGCCGAAGATCGCCGCCGGCGCCGAGACGCGCATCCGCTTCCAGGCCCGCCAGGGATCGATCCGCGTCTACGTGGGGGACAGCCTGGTCATGGGGACGGGGGACCTCTCCCACCAGAAGGGCTGGCTCGTCCTGGGCGTGGGGGGCGGGACGGTTCGGATCAAGCAGATGAGCGTCCAGGGGCGCGGGAATCCCGCGGAGAGCGACCAGCGCTGCGCGGCTTCGGCGAGTTCCGGTACGGCGGGGACGTACATGTTCGCGTC
>CAYNDR010000042.1:344-1761 GCA_964395295.1 uncultured Planctomycetales bacterium | reverse complement strand
TGGTGCGCCGGGCGTTCGAGGCGGACCTGGGAAAAAAGGCCAAGAAGACGGAGGGGGAGATCGACCCGCTCTCGGCGGAGGACGAGACCTTCCTCGCGGCGCTCCCCGCGGCGGTCAAGGCGGACTTCGAGAAGGCGCGCGCGGCCCTGGTCCAGGCGATCCACAAGAAGGTGATCCTGCCCCCCACGGTGAAGGCGATCGAGGACGTGGTCCAGAAGGCGCCCGAGTTCGCGGCGGCCCTCTTCTGGCGGGGCGTGGCCCGCATGATGACGCGCCGTCCCGAAGAGGCGCGCCAGGACTTCGAGCAGGCCGCGAAGCTCGTCCCCGACTTCCACGAGGCCCGCGAGCTGCTGGCCCGCGTGCTGCTCGAGGACCAGGAGATCCCCGCCGCGATGGCCGAGGTCCGCCGGGCCCTCGACCTCATGCCGGGCGAGGCGGACGCGCTGGCCCTCCAGGGGCACCTCAAGCTCCTCACGGGCGACCCCAAGGGGGCCCTGTCGGACCTCGAGGTCGCCCGCAAGATCGACCCCGCGGGCGACTACTGCGCCCAGACCCAGCGCAGTGTCCAGAACGTGATCAAGGGGCCCCAGCACCTGGGGGCCAAGTATTCCAAGGAGTTCCCCCACTTCACGGTCATGACGGACATATCGGGCGAGAAGACGGCCCTCTACGGGAACCGGCTGGAGGCGGCGTTCCGCCACTTCGCGGAGACCTTCAAGGACCACTTCGCGGAGGACCCCAGGCGCCCGAAGCCCCGGGTGGCGATCTTCAACACCCGGGAGGCCTACCTCACCTACGGCGAGATGACGCTCTCGGGTCGGCAGGAGTGGACGCTGGGCTACTTCCACCCGCTCTACAACGAACTGCTCCTCTTCGAGGACGTGGACCGCGACGCCACGCTCCAGGTCCTCTACCACGAGGCCTTCCACCAGTTCCTGAGGCTCGTGGTCCCGCGCCGGGTGCCCTACTGGTACAACGAGGGCATGGCCGAGTACATGGGCAGCATCCGGGTGGAGGTCGCCAAGACCGGCCCCCCGAAGGTCGTGGAACGGGGGCGCATCCTGGAGGGGCGCCTCAAGGCGCTGAAGCTGGGGCTCCCCTTCGCCATGAAGTTCGAGGACATCATGATGCAGACCCCGGCCCAGTTCTACTCGGGGCCCGTGCCGATCAAGTACGCGCAGGCGTGGACCATGATCCACTTCTTCCACGAGGCCGCGGGAGGGAAGCACCGGGCGCGCCTGGACGCCTACTTCCGGAAGATCAAGGACGGCGGCACGGCGCGCGAGGCCTTCCAGGCGGGCTTCGGGGACGCCGACCTGGAGGGGCTCCAGAAGGATTGGCTGGAGCACGTGAGGAAGCTGGAGCCGCCGAAGCCGGAATCCCCGAAGAAGTAATCCCTCCGCATCGAATCGCGAAT
>CAYNDR010000042.1:0-334 GCA_964395295.1 uncultured Planctomycetales bacterium | reverse complement strand
GGGCCGTCGCCCCCTCCGATATCGGATATCGGATGGCGGAAGAGGGTGAGGACGGGACGTGAAGGAACGCCGGGGATGGGCAAAACCCGTACCGATCCGCTGGTCTTGTATCGGACATCCGAAATCCGACATCAAATCCCCTGAACGGGCACGAATCCTCTTACGCACGCATTCCTCCCCATCAAAGACGTGCTATAATCCCCGAAGCGGCAGGTCAACCTCTTTGAAAGCCCGGCTGAACCGGTATCGATGGATCTCTCAGCGGCCGGGCCCACGCATCGGTGCAGTATCCGCCGTCAAGGAGGACCCAAAATGAGAACGGACCGGGCCCGCT